>JAEURK010000431.1 GCA_016789175.1 Anaerolineales bacterium | reverse complement strand
CAAAGTGTTTAGCTTGGCGGTCTGCGCGTTTTTGCGGTTCGCGCCGGCTCGTCGGGCAGTGCTCAGCCAGTGTGACCCACCGAGCCGGGGTTCAGCGCTCAATCGGGAATTGGATCTCGAGCACCATATCCGCGACCTGCTGGCCGTTCGGCGGGACGATGAGGACCTCCCGCCCTGCGCCCGCCAGGCGAAAGGCGTGGTTCTCCACCCACGTGCCGATGGCGCAATAGCTCCGCAGGCACCCCTCCGGGCCGCCGACTGCGATGGCCGTGGCGGCCGTCGCGTGGCCGGCCAGGCGTCCCAAGGTCAGCCGATCGCCCGAGGGCAAGGTCACGGCCTGCGGAGCGGCCCTCGTCAAAAGAAAGCCCACCTCAACGTCGATTTCGTCGACCTCAAACGACTCGGAGTGGAGGACGGTCGCCAGAGTCGCCGCAGCCAGTTCCGCGGAGTGCTCCTGGGCAGCCTTGCGAACGTCTCCGATCAGCATGAGCAAGCCGGGCACATTCGGCACAACCGTGCGGACCGAGAGGAAATGCTGGTCGGGGATGGATTTGATGACCACATCCAGCTCCGGCACGCGACCTTCCCCATCGATCTCTCGGATCCGGCCCTCGATCGAGCGCAATTGCGCGGTCTGCTCGGCCAGCTCCTGCTCGGCCTGGGCCTTCTTCAACACCAACATGCCGCGCAACTTGTCGGCGGATAGGTCTTGATCCAGCAGATCCCGGATCTGCTCGAGCGTCAGGCCGAGATCCTTGAGCGCCAGGATGCGGTTCAGGCGCGGCAACTGGGAGGCGCTGTAGTAGCGGTACCCGGTCTGAGGATCGGTGCGCTCCGGGCTGATCAGGCCGAACTGCTCGTAGTAGCGCAGCAGGCGACCGGAGACCTGGGCGATTTTCGAGAACTCTCCAATGCGAAACATCGATCACTCCTGCAGGTATTCGGTCGAATGCCGCAGCCAAAGGGTCCGGCCCTCTGGCTGCGGCACGGCGGGCGAGTCGATGGCTCATTCTGCGGTAGCCCCAGCCAAGGCGGTCTGTTCGATGCTCTTGAGAACGCCCAGGTCCACGTCCTCGCCGGTCTCGACGTGATGCTTGAGGCCCGCCATGATCCCGGGCAGCATCTTTTCGTACTGCGGCCTGATCATCAAGCGATCCATCAACCAACCAATCGGGCCGAATCTGGGCTCGTAACGCATCTCGATCCGCGCCAGGGTGCCGCCCGGGATCTCGTGAACCGAGAGGTGCCCCTGGAAGTCACGGATCGGGGGCTTCTGACCCTTCACGACCTCGATCCCCAGGACGTACGACTGGCCTTCGCGCCAATCTACGGCGGTCTCCCGCACCGACATGGCCGGGCCGAACTCACAGACGCGGCTGGCGCCCACGCCGGTCCGGGCGGATGTCGGATGGTAATACGATTTCGACACAAACGGATGGAACCGGGCCACCTCGCCGAGGTTAGCCAGGATGTCCCAGACCCAGGCCTTCGGCGCCGCGATCCGGATTTCTGCTGAAACGTTGGTCATTTTCGGGCTCCCTTGTCTTGACGACCGTTGAATGGCCGTCAGTCTAGGGTTTGACGTTGCGTCAAAGTCAAGGAGTAGTTTGGCGAAGGCGAGTCGTGATAAAATGTGACTGATCGGTCACATGACCGGCCGGTCACATCCAGGTATCCATGAAACATATCCTGATCACGACATTTGGTTCACGCGGCGATGTTCAACCCTACGTAGCGCTCGGTCTCGGTTTGATGAAGGCGGGGTATCGCGTCACCCTGGTGACCAGCCCCGACGCGGCTCGGGGCTTCTCCGATTATGCCTTGCCCGTTCGACCTGTTTCGGCACCCTTCATGGAGATGGCCACCTCCCCCGAGGCACGCAAAGCTCTCGCGGGCGGTACCAGCCTGGGGTTGCTGTTCAAGATCATGCCTATGATGCGCAAATTCATGGACGATCAATGGGAGGTGGCCCGCGACGGAGTCGACGCCGTGGTGTTCCATCCAAAGGCCATGGCCGGGCAACACATCGCCGAGGCTCTTCGGGTGCCGGCGTTCATGGCGCTGGCGGCACCGGGTTTCTCACCGACAGGGGCTTTCCCGACGCCGCTGTTGACCTCTCGCAATCTTGGGGCAGCCCTCAACCGCTGGACCTATGGCTTCATGAGCGCCATGTCCACGTCGTCGTTCAAGGGGACGGTCAACACCTTTCGCCGGGAGAAGCTCGGGTTGGGGCCGGCCAAGACGCCCCAGCTGACCGGCGAGCTGGCGCCCAAGATCTACTTCTACTCACCCGCTCTGCTGCCGCGACCGGCGGAGTGGGGTTCGGACACGCACGTCACCGGGTTTTGGTTTCTCGATCGGCCCAAAACGTGGGCCCCACCGGCCGATCTGGTGAGCTTCCTCGAGCGCGGCCCCGCGCCGATCTACGTCGGGTTTGGCAGTATGGCCTCGGTCAACCCTGAGCGGCTCGGCCGGATCATCCAGTCCGCCGTCCACCAGGCGGGTGTTCGGGCCGTGGTGGCCCGTGGCTGGGATGGGCTGCGCCTCGCGGCTGACGACCCGAGCATCTTCGTCCTCGACGCAGCCCCACACGACTGGCTCTTTCCGAGGATGGCGGCCGTCGTCCACCACGGCGGCGCCGGCACGACGGGTGCCGGGCTCCGGGCCGGCCGACCGACCCTGGTCTGCCCATTCTTCGGGGACCAACCCTTTTGGGGCGCGCGAGTCCTGGCTCAGGGCGCCGGCATCGCGCCGATCCCGCAGAAGAGGCTTTCAACCGATAATCTGGCTTCAGCCCTGACCACCCTCACCCAGGATGCGGGCATCGCTGCTCGCGCCGCCGCGCTGGGCGAGGCGATCCGATCTGAGGACGGCGTGACAGCTGCCGTGACCTTGATCACGCGTGCCCTGGGCGCGACACAGGGCGATCGCTGAGGTTCGCCACCCATGCCCAAGCCGACCTTCGACAACCTGCCCGCCGAAAAACGCGCCAGCCTGATGGCGCTCGCACTCCAGGAGTTCGCGGAGCATGACTTCGCGACGGCATCGGTGTCGCGTCTGGTCGACCGCGCCGGGATCGCCAAGGGCAGCCTGTATCAATACTTCGACGACAAGGCGGATCTCTTCGTCTATCTGGTCGCACAGGCCGAGGCGACTTTGTTGGGCGCACTGCAGACCCTTGGCGGACGCGGTGACCCGCTCGGCGACGGATTTCTGCAACGACTGCGGGGGCAGATGAGCGCCACGATCCAGGCGGCTCTGGCCCATCCGCGCGAAGCGCGCCTCATCCAGCGCGCGCGCCAGGCGCCGCCCGAAGTGCGCCAGAGGCTCGACCGCCACGATGCCCGCCTGCGGATCGATCATATGCGCAGCCTGTTGGTCGAGGCTCAAGCCTCCGGGGAGCTGGCCGGGGATTACGACCCGGAGTTGGTCGCGCATCTGCTGGCGGCAATCATGAGCGGGCTGGGGCCAGTCGTCATGGCGCGGCTCGGCTTCGACCCCGAACGTGACAGCGATGTGCCATCCGAACGGCTTGATCCCGTGATCCTCGAGCCGATCTTCGATGAGGTGTTGCGGTTCATCAGCCACGGGCTTCGGCCGGCTTCCGCTTTGGTGTGAGGTCCGCCCCGATCTCAGGCCACTCCGCCACCAAGACCGGTCGACGAAGCGTCCGCTGGCGTGCTGGCCAGCACTCCCGCTTCGCGGTCATAGCAACCCTGCAGATCATCGCCGAGGGTCCCTTTCCACATCGGGACGCCCGAGACGTAGGCGGCTCGCGCGATCAGATGCGCCGCCACAGGCGCCGTGATGAAGAAGAAGACCACCACGGCCATCGCCCGGGCCGCGATCGCGAAGTCGCCGAAGGCCACCGCAACGCCCAGCATCACAAACCCGACCCCGAACGTGGCTGACTTGGTGCTGCTGTGCATACGCATATAGACGTCCGGCATGCGGGCCACGCCGATCGCGGCGACCAGCATGAACCCGACCCCGATGAAGATCAGCGTGAGGCTCAAGCCCTGGGCCATGGGAACTCCCCCTTTTCGATGAAATACGCGAACGCGACAGTGCCCAAAAAGCTGATCAACCCCAGGACCACGGCCACATCCAGGAAGATCGGCTGACGGACCGCGACCGCGTAGATCGCGATCAGGCCGACCGCCAGGGTGGACATGAGGTCGAGCGCCACCACGCGCACGGGCAGGCTTGGGCCGCGCGCCACGCGAAACATGGTCACGGCCAGCGCGATGACGAGCACACTCACCAAGACGACGAAGATCGTGTTCATGCACTCAACTCCTCGGGCGCGACGCCGCGCATCACGGCCAGCAGGCGCTGCTCCAGGCCGTCCTTGATCTCACGCCGCAGGGCCTCGGGGTCCGGCGCATACATGGCGTGCACGAACAAAACCCGCCGATCGGTTGAGACATCCAGGCTCAACGAGCCAGGCGTGAGCGAGATAAGGTAGGACAGGGCCGCGATCTCGGCATCGGTCCGCGCCTCGAGCGGCACACCCACGATCCGCGGCTGCATGGCGAAGCCCGGCGTCAGGACGTCGTAGGCGACCCGCACATTGGCCACCAGCAGCTCGCGCAGGAAGAACCCCGTGAAGCTCACGACCTGGCGGACTTTGATGAAGTAGCTTGACGGGCCGATCGCGCGCCGGGCCATGAAGAGCGCCAGGTATCCGAGGCCAAACCCGATCGCCAGGTTGGTCGGGTTGAACTGGCCGGAGAACGCGGCCCAGGCCAGCGCCAGACCGATGTTGAGGATGAAGTAGTTCATGGCGCCTCCGCCAGGACCGTGGCGATGTAGGTGGTCGGGTCGAGCAGCTGCGCGCCGGCGCGGGCAGCCAGGCCGAAAGCCGGGCCGGCTCCCAGGCCGATCGCGACGGTGACCAGGGCCAGGGCCGCGATCGGCGCCAACCACCCCTTCACCGCTGAAGACGCCGGGGCGCTTCCCGCGGGGAGGGGCTTCCAGAACGCCTCCACCCAGATCTTGATCATCGAAAACAGCGTCAGCAGGCTCACGGCCAGCGCCACAACCACGCTGACATATTCGCCGGCCTCCAGGCCGGCCCGCACCAGGCTGAGCTTGGCGAAGAAACCGGACAGCGGCGGCAGCCCCGCCAGCGAGAACGCGGGCACCAGAAAGAGCAGGGCGAGCCAGGGCTGTGAGCGATAGAGCCCACCCAGCTGCTTGAGGTCGTAGGTGCCGTGCAGCTGGCGCGCCAGGCCGCTCACCAGGAACAGGGCCGTCTTGGCGATGGCGACATGGAAGATGAAGTACACGGCCCCGCTGAGGGCCAGGGCGCTGCCCAGTCCGAGGCCCATCAAGGCATAACCGATCTGACTGATGATGTGAAACGCGAGCAGCCGCCGGAAGTCATACTGTGCCACGGCCCCCAGCACGCCGACCACCATGGTCAAAGCGGCGAGCGTCAGGAAAACGGTCCGCATCAACTCGGTATGGTGCACAAAGATCAGCGTGAAGACCCGGATCAGGGCGTATACGCCGACCTTGGTGAGCAGGCCCGAGAAGATCGCAGTCACAGCCGCCGGCGGGGTGTGATACGACGCCGGCAACCAGAAGAACATGGGGAAGAGGCCGGCCTTGATGCCGAAGGCCACCAGGAACAACATGGCCAGAGTGGTGACCAGGCCCTGCGAGGGCGCATCGGTCAGGCTCGCGAACTTGCGGGCCAGGTCGGCCATGTTCAGCGTCCCGGCCGCTCCGTACAACAGACCCAGCGCAGCCAGAAACAGGGCTGACGAGAGCAGGTTGAGGGTGACGTACTTGATGGCCCCTTCCATCTGCCGACGCTCGGCGCCCAAAGCCATCAGCACGAACGACGCCATCAACATCACCTCAAACCAGACATACAGGTTGAAAAGGTCGCCGGTCAAGAAGGCTCCGCACACCCCCATAAGCAAGAACTGATAGAGCGCGTGATAGCCGAAGGTCTCGCGGCGTTGATCGATGCTCACCAGCGAGTAGAACGCCACAGCCAGACCGATCACGGCGGTCAGGACGATCATCAACGCGCTGAACAGGTCGGCGACCAGCGTGATGCCGTAAGGCGCCGGCCAATCGCCGATGCGATCCACCCGGATGCCGGTTTGTGAGACCTCGGCCAGTAGCAGCACAGCCGCGAGCGTCAGGGCCGCCGTCCCGGCCAGGCTCAAGAAGCGTTGCGCAACGCGCGAGCGGAAGGCCAGCAGGATCGACACCCCGGAAAGCATCGGGATCACGATCGGCAAGATCAGGACAAGGCTCATATCATTTCCTCTCGCGCCTAGCGATCCGACCCACGCATGGCGTCGAGGTCATCGGTGCCGGTGGTGCGATAGGTGCGATACGCCAGAGCCAGGGCGAAGGCCATGACGCCGAAGCTGATCACGATCGACGTCAGGATCAGAGCCTGCGGCAACGGATCGGCGTAGGGCGACGCCAGGTCTTCAGCGCCCAGGCTGATGATCGGCGGCCGTCCGCGTGTCAGCCGGGCGACTGCAAAGATGAGGAGGTTGGCGGCATGGCTGAGCAGCGCCAGGCCGATCAGCATCTTGACCAGGCTGCGCCGGAGCAACATGTACACCGCCGCCGCATACAGGCCGCCGATGACGAACGCCAATACGATTTCCATCAGTCCGCCTCCTCCATCGCGAAAATGATCGTCAACGTGACGCCAAAGACACCCACATACACCCCCAGGTCGAACAACATCGGCGTGCCCAGGTCGATCGGGCCGAGGCCGGGCACCACAAGATAGGTCCACACGCCCGAGAAGAAGGGCCGGCCGAGCAACACGCCCAACAACCCGGCGGTCAGCGCGACCAGCAACCCGAAGCCGATGAACCAGCGCGGGTCGATCCGCAACACCCGGCGCGCTTCCCGGGCGCCGAACGCGATCGAATACAGCGCGAAGGGCGCGGCCGCCACCAGCCCGGCCACGAACCCCCCGCCCGGCTCATTGTGACCGCGTCCGAACAGAAAGATCGAGAACAGCAGCAGGAGCGGCAGCAGATAGCGGGTCGTCGTCTGCAGGATCAGGGAATTCATGAGCCGTCCTCCGACCGAGCGGAGTCGTACACCGGGCCTACCGCCGGATTGCGCGGATGGAGTTTGAGGAGGGCGTACACGCCCGTCGCCGCAATGCCGAGCACCGTGATCTCACCCAGGGTGTCGAGGCCGCGGAAGTCGACCAGGATGACGTTGACCACGTTGCGGCCGTGCGCCTCGGCGGCGGAGACTGCGCCGTAGTAACCGGAGATGCTGGGAAAGAGCGGCACCGCCAGAACGGTCAACACCAGCGCGGTCATCAACCCGCCGGCCAGGAGCGCGATGACGATGTCGCGGGCGCGGGCGCCCGGCGAACTGAGCCGCGTGAAGTGCGGGAGATGATAGAAGACCAGGACAAACAGGATCACGGTGAGCGACTCGATCAGGAACTGAGTCATCGCCAGGTCGGGCGCGCCGTACCACAGGTAGATCAGCGACACCCCGAAGCCGGCTGCCCCCAGCGCGGCGATGGCGCTCAGCCGTGAGCGTGATGTGATCGCCACCAGTGCCGCGACCAGGATCAGGCCGCCGAAGACCACCTCATGCGCCTGAACGTCCAGCACGTCGAGCGGCCAACCGACGCCGATCTGAGAGACGAGAGTCCCGCCGACCAGCAGGATCGTGGTCGCGACCACCATCAACAGGTAGAAGCGCAGGTAGCCGTTTTGGAAGAACCGGGTTTGCGCCTGAGCCACAGCGTTGAGGCCGCCCAGCCCGGCCTGAAACCCCAGATCCGCACCGAGCACGGGGTTCAGCCGGCTCAAGCCGTTTCGAATCGGCCGGCGCGCCGCGAACAGCAGACCGCCCACGGCCAGGGTCAGCAGGCTCAGCCAAAGCGCGGGGTTGAGGCCATGCCACAACGCGAGCCTGACGGTGACCGGCGTGCCGGTGGCTGACGCAACCGCCGGGCCAACCCAGCCACCCACCGCCCCGGCAAACACACCGGCGCCGAGACTGGCGAGCGACAGGATCATGGGGCCAAGCCACAGGCTGACTCCAGGCTCGTGGGCGTGCGCCACGCCCTCGTCGGTCGGGCGACGCCCCCAAAACGGCGCCAGGCCGACCTGAGCAGCGACGACGACGAAGCCTATGCCGGCGATGACGACCACGGCGATCAGGGCCGGGCCGCCAGGCCCAGCCAGGGCCGCCTCATAAGCCAGTTCCTTCGAGATGAAACCGAAGAGCGGCGGCAGACCGGCCATCGAAAGAGCCGCGCCGCCGGCTGCGGCCGCCGTGATCGGAAGCCCGCGCCACAGGCCACCCAGGCGGGTGATGTCGCGCGTGCCGGTCTCGTGATCCAGGATGCCGGCCACCAGGAACAGCGCACCCTTGTAGAGCGCATGGGCCAGGAGAAACACCACGGCCGCCTCGAGCGCCCGGGGGGTGCCGATGCCGATCAGGAGCGTGAGCAGCCCCAGGGCGCTGACGGTGCTGTAGGCCAGCAGCCGCTTGAGGTCGGTTTGCGCCAGCGCCAGCACCGCGCCGAGCACCATCGTCGTCGCGCCCACGCCGCCGACCACCAGGGTCCATAGCTCCGTGCCGCCGAGCGCGGGGCTCAGGCGCAGCAGCAGATACACGCCGGCCTTGACCATCGTCGCCGAATGCAGATAGGCGCTGATCGGCGTGGGCGCCTCCATCGCATTGGGCAGCCAGAAGTGAAACGGGAACTGGGCCGACTTGGTGAACGCGCCCACCAGGATCAACCCGACGGCCGGCACATACAGAGGATCGATCCGCGCGGCGGCCCCCTGGCCGAGCAGGGCCGAGATCTCGAAGGTGCCGGCGCCGACGCCGAGCAAAACCAGACCGGCCAGCAGGGCCAGGCCGCCACCGCCCGTGATCAACAACGCCTGGAGCGCGGCCTGGCGGGCTGGCGCGCGGTCATGTCCGAAGCCGATCAGCATGTACGAGCTCAGGCTGGTCAGCTCCCAGAACACAAACAGCAGCAACAGATTGTCGGCCAGCGCCACGCCCAGCATCGCGGCCATGAAGACGAAGAGCCAGGAATAGAAGCGGCCCAGGTCACGGTCGCCGTGCAGGTAGCTGCCGCCGTAGAGGACGACCAGGGCGCCGATGCCGGTGATGAGCAACGCGAAGAGCAGGCTCAGGCCGTCGGCGCGGAAGCTCAACGAGAGCCCGAGCTCGGGCACCCAGGCCAGGGTCGTCGTAATCGGTGCGCCGTCAGCGGCGGCCGACCAGGCTCCGGCGAAGAGCAGGGTCAGAGTCACCGGCAGGATTGCGAACACCCAGCCCGCCGCACGCCCCAAGCGCCGTGTCAGACCGGGAGCCAGGAGAGCCATAACGAAGCCGGAGCCAATGGCGGCAAGCAACATGGGCTGACCTTTCAATAAGTTGAATGAGCACCATCGTGGGTGCGGGCCCCCGGATCGACGCGGCGACGTGCCTGCAGTGTGCTCAGGCGTCACGCGTTGGGGCCAAAATCGAGCGCCGACCGCACAGATCTGGCCGGCTGAAGTTTGAAACGAGTCGCGCTCCGAGGCTGGTTGCCCTGCCAGGCACCGTCACCCTGGACACCGCGCGAACCGCGTGCCCATGGCAGTATCGCCCGGCCGCGATCTCGGCCTAACCCTACCATGAACCGGCTCGGCTGACCATTCGCCAGCACCCAGGCGATCGCCACGACAAGTTGGTCGGCAGTGGGATGGCCTCGGACCCAGATGATCCGACTGTGGCGTCCGGGCCCGAGTGGCTTGGAGGCATGCGTAGGGGAACCGTACCGGAAGCGTGTGACGCCCACATCGCAAGCGGCCCAATCCCTGAGGGTGCGCCCCGTGCCGCGCGGGTTCATCCGCCAGGCCGGTATGTGGCCGGTTCGACTCGGTTCGGTCCTTCAATGCCGGGGATCGATGTGGCCCAGGATCTGCGCGGTTTCATGCGCCGGCGCTCTGCGGCGAGTCGCCGGCGTTGTGTTCGCACCGCTGAGTGAAGGGTTCAGCGTTGGATCGATGAGCGTGGCGCCTTGACCGTGCTCGGGTCATGCGACCTGACAGACGTCAGCGAAGACGCGCTATAGCACAGTTCATAGTAACCCCGATCGGCACACGTGCCGCACAGCACCTGGTCGTCTCTTCGGATCTCACGGCCGTTGAGGATCTCTTCGCCGCAGTGGTCACAAGCGGCGCGCAGGCCGGGCCGACTGACAATCAGGGCGACATCGGCTCGCAGCCTAACCTCACACCAGGTCAGCAACGCTTCAACCGGCATGCGCTGGTAGCCAAGCAACTGCCCCTGCCAGCGGTTGTCGGCCTCCGGGGCGTAGGCCTGGGCGCGCTCGCGCACGGCGTGGCGCGGCCAAACGCGCAGCGCACGCCCGGTTTGCGTGTCCACGAACGTCGCAGCAACCTTTCCCAGGTCCTCGACGCGCAACGTACGGCGACCGACCCAACAATTCGTGGCAGCCGACACACCGTCCGCAAAACAACCGTCGGTTTCGACGATCGTCAGCAGGCGCTTGGCGGACTGTGGCACGCTCAGGCCCAACAACGCCCCGCCCTGCAGGCCCATCCGGACGCCAAGCACCTGGCGTGGACAGAGATGTTTGTGCAAGGCTGCTGACTGAGTCAGGAGTTCGTCGAGTGCGAGGGCCATGAGCGCCTCCGGAAGTAGGTCGGGCGTGCGGCGTCGTGCCGCCGCACGCCCGAACGTTCTCGGGTCATCAGGCCTTGACGAGCTTGACCTGCGTGTCGTAGAACACGGCGCTGCCGCCCACCGGGTCGAACAACGTCGTGTTGGTGATCACCGGGTCCGTGCGCATCGCGGCGTTGGCGTGGATACCGTTGGCGCGCTTCGCATCGCCGGCGATCGTCGTGCCGTCGATCGTCATCGTCTGCGCGCCGTTGGCCCAGTGGCCAAAGCCCAGACAGAACGCGATCACGCCCGGGCGCATCCCCTGCACCGCCCGGATCTTGCCGGCCATGGTCAGCTTCTGGCCGTTGCCAAAGTCCCACTCACCCTGCGGGTTCGTAGCCGACGTGATCTTCACCGACTCGCCGTCGCGGAAGCCCCGGGCTTCGACATCGGAGACGTTCATCAGGATGAAGTTCTCGGGCAGCAGCGCCTTGAGCCAGTAATTCCCGCCGGTGCGGCTTTTGGTCTGCGCGATCTCGCGGTAGGTGATCAGCTTGAGGTCGTAGCCGTCCGCGCTGTCGTCGATCACCTGGCCATCGAAGCCGGTGGCCGGCGGGACGTACGAGGCGTAGCCCGCCATGCTCTTGCCCGTGCCCGCGTACTTCACACCCGCGGTCTTCTCCAGGTACATGTTGATCATCTTGCCGAATTTGGTGCCGGTCGGCACGACGTACGGCTCGTCAAACGAGCCGGGGCGCACGCCGTCGCCCGGGTAGCCCTTCTCGTAGGCCTGGAAGCGCCCGCCGCGGGCCAGCACCGTGACCACCTTGGGCCACAGCTCGCCCGTGATCGCCTGCCAGCGCTCGGGGTCGAACACGCTCTTGGGCAGATGCGCCCGGGCCTTGATGAACAGGTCG
>JAEURK010000430.1 GCA_016789175.1 Anaerolineales bacterium | reverse complement strand
ACGGGCGCTGATGCGTTGGGTGACCTGTTGCGATTGGGTGAGGGCACGCTGCAGACGGGTCAGGGCCGGGAGGAGGCTGCCGTCCATCTCGTCGTAGAACTTCCGGGCAGCCTGGCCGAGCCAGTCGCCGCCCTGAAGGACGTCCTTCTGGCGGCGCAGTTGGGCCAGGCTACGGGCCGTCGCCTCGGCCTCCTGGCCGAACGACGCCGCGATCTGCTTCAGCTCCTCGTGTTGGCTGCGGACGCGATCGTGCATCGTCGTACTGTCCTTTTCTGGCCGCCACGTGCTTATGCGCCAGCCTGAGGGTAGCATTCCCGCCGTCCCGGGCGCACGGGCCATCGTGCCCGAATCGGTCAGGAAATCCAATGGCACTGGCGTGGACGGCCGTTCAGCACCAGGCTCAACGCACGCTCAGGCAGAGGGTCGCCGTCAGGCAGATCCAAGAACGGCACCCGACACGCTCAACAAATGCACCGGCCCCTGTGGACGCCCGGCGCGTTGCTTCTCTTACTCGTCCCCATCGTCACCAACGACGGTCAGCGCCGGCTCCTGCGCCCAGTCGCGCTCGCTTAGGCGCAGTGCGCCCAGGTCGACCTCGAAGAAGCCCTTCTGCGTCTGAAACGTGCCGCCCAATTCGTAGATCTCCAGCAGCGGCGCGAACAGCCGCGGCAGGTCGAAACCGGCGAGCGCGCCGGCGTCCTCGGCCGCCGCCAGATGCAGGGCAGCGACCGCGATCTCCGCGGCTTGCTCCGAGCGCGCGCGGGTCGCGATCTCGGCCCGCACCCGCGCGACCAGCGCCTCGTCGGCACGGGCGGTCGGGGCCACATGACGGCCCAGATCGCCGAACGGATAGCCGGGCCACACGCCGACGGCACGCTCCCAAAGCTTGAGGCGGCGCAGGAACTCGCGCGCCAGGGTCACTTTGCGCTCGATGTGATCGAAGTTGTAATCCCACGCGATCGCCAATACGCGGGCGGAGACGCGATCCACCTGGCGGGTCATAGGCCGAGCCCCTTCTTGATCGATGCGACGACGTCGTTGATGTTACCAAGACCCTCGGCCAGGGTGAGACCTTGCGGCAGATCTGGAAACAGCCGTTCGAAATGCGCGAAAGGCGCCCGGGCCGGGTCCATCAGCGGTGCCAGGTCATGGGCGCCGAAGTGCTCGCGGGTCGGCAACATCATGTTGTCCACGACGGAGGGATGCGCCGAGCGGTAGGGCAGGCCGGCTTGCATCAACTGGCTCTCCACGTACTCGTGCGCCATCCAGCGGTTGAATTGCGCGGCCTGGCCGGTGGTGAGTTCGCCGCGCTCGGCGGCCTGCCAGAGTTGACCCGAGTGCGGATCGGGCGTGAAGTTGGCGAGCTCCATCCGGTTCGGTCCGACCGGCAGGTTGTGCTCTTGCACGAAGAAGTGTTGCTTGACGGTGTCGAGCAGCGATTGGGGCAGGCCGGTTTGTTCGGCGATCCGAGCCGTATCGCCGGACGTGTTGACGATCTGGTCGTAGATCTGCGCGCCCTCGCGCGCGAAAGTGTCCATCTCGCCCTGGATGTACCGGGCGCCCGTGAACGCGCCATCCAGGCGCGCGACATCGGCCGCCTGTCCGGCCAGCCGGGCGGCGTCGCCGGCCAGATCCGCCGCATGCGCGACATCGCTGGCGGCGTTGGCGACGCGCGCGACATCGCCGGCGACGTCGGCGGCCTTGACCGCGCCCTTGGCGGCCGCGCCCCCGCCGGGCGGGAAGAGCATCGAGAGCACCTCAAAGGTGCCGCGGCCGAGGGCTTCGCCGTAGTCGCCGCGGGC
>JAEURK010000426.1 GCA_016789175.1 Anaerolineales bacterium | reverse complement strand
CATCGGCAGAGTGATATGACGCAGGGTCCCGAACCGGCCGGCCCCGTCGATCTCGGCCGCTTCATAGATCTGAGACGGGATCCCCTGCAGCCCGGCCAGCAAGAACAGGGTCCAGAAGGGCACGCCGATCCAGGACGCGATCCCGATGATCGACCAGAGGGCCAGGTCGGTCGAGGTCAGGAAGGCGAGGGGGCTGCCGCCCAGAGTCTGGATCAGCCCATTGGCCAAGCCATTCGCGTCGAGGACGAGCTTCCAGATCAGGGCCGAGACGTTGATCGAGATCGCGATCGGGATCAGATAGACGCTGCGGAAGATCCCGATCCCACGCACGCGCTGGTTGACCAGGAACGCCAGCCCAAGCGCCAACGCGATCTGCAACGGGTTGACGATCAGGTTGAAGGCCAGCGAGACCTGCAGCGACTGCAGAAAAACCCGATCGGTCAACAGTCGCTGGTAGTTCTCGAGCCCGATGAAGACCTTGGCGCCGGCCTGGAGGAAGGATATGGCGTACAGGCTCTCGCCCAGGCCGATCAGGATCGGCCACAACCGGAACAGCACCAGGATCAGCAGCGCCGGCGTGAGAAAGGCGTAGGGGATCCAGGCTTCACGCTTGGTGATCATGGGCGCTCCGGTTATAGCCGGGATCTCACGCGATCGCTCGGCCTGGGCATCCCCGGCGGTCGATGGAAGGCGGCACGCAGACCGCGAAGCTCCGCCGGTTGAGGCGAAGGCCCGCCCCACGGACCACCGCGGTCTGCGCGGACCCGTCCGCCATTAGCGGTTGTACTTCGCCATCTCTTCAGTGATGCGCTGCGCGGCAGTGTTCAGGGCCTCGGTCGGATCCGCGCCGTTGCGGATGTCCTTGAAGGCCGCGCCCAGCAACTGCTCGTATTCCAGATAACCGACGGTCACCGGACGCGGGATCGGGTTGACCAACGCTTCCTTGGCCGCGACGCGCATGTAGTACAGCGGCGGCGTGTCGAAGGCCGGCAGCGTTTCGAAGGTGTCGATGATGGCCGTCTGCGCGGGCATATCGTAGCTATCCTTGCCCCACCAGATCGAGGCGCCGTCGCCGGCGCTCAACCAGCGCAAGAACTCGGCTGCCTCTTGCGGGTGAGTGCTGTTGGCGTTGACGCCGAAGTGCCAGCTCCCGGTCGGGGTCACGACCTCTCCGCCTTCGAAGTAAGGCATGCGCGACACGCCCCACTCGAACTCCGGCGGACCCCACGAGAAGACCAGGTTGTTCCATTCACCTCCGACGAACATGGCCAGCTGGCCGGCCTTGAACATGTCGGCGGCCGGGGTGTCGCCCTTGGGGGCATAGCCTTCCTGGTTGAAGGCGTTGCCGTAGAACGTGAACGCCTGGATCCATTCGGGCGCGTTCACCACGCCGTCGACTGTGAAGCCGTCGTCGCCGATGGCCTGGCCGCCGAGCGACTGCGCCAGCGGCAGCAGCTGATAGGCCGCGGTCGTCTGCTCCCAGGTGAATCCGTAGACGTCGTCGTGGGTGAGTTGCTTCGCCGCCGCGGCAACCTGCTCCCAGGTCCAGCGCTCGTCCTCGCCGGGCGGCGTGATGCCGGCGGCTTCGAGCAGACCCTTGTTGTAGAACAGCAGCTGCGTCGACGTGTGCTGCGGTGCAGCCAGGAGCTGGCCGCCGTAGCTGCCGGCCTCCAGGGCGCCCGGGACCCAGGCTTGCTTGTCTTCAGCAGTGAAGACGTCGTCGAGCGGGTAGAGCCAGCCGCGCGCGCCATACGATGCCGTCAGCGGCGCATCGACGCTGACGATGTCGGGCGAGCCGTCGCCGGCGCCCAGACGGATCTGGTTCTGCTGGAAGAGATCGCCAAAGCCGACCTTCTCAGCCTGGATGACGATGTTGGGATGCTCGGCCTGATAGGCCGCGATGGTCTGATCCGGGTTCCAGAACTCCAGGATCAGCCAGGTCAGCGTGATCGTCTCTTCGGCGGCCGGCGCGGCGGTCGGCTCGACCGCCGGCGCCTCCGTGGCGGCCGGGGCTTCGGTCGCGGCCGGCGCCGGCGCCGGCGCACAGGCGCTCAACACCAAGCCGAGCGCGAGCAACGGACGGGTGATCCAATGGGATTGATTGCGCATCTCTCACTCCTTGACTGGTCGATCGTTCCAAGACGCAGACCTCGGCGCACGCCGATCGGCGTCGAGCAAAGGCCGGCCGCGCCCCTCTAGGTAGGTCGAGGCCGAAGGCTAGGTTGAAGGTGCAACGCCCGCGCCTCCTTTCTTGAACAGGAACAGGCGGGACCGGAGTCAGCCCGTCGCGCCAGGGTTTGACGGACCGGGTGCACAGGACGAGGCGCGGACCACCAGGCTGGGCTTGAGCACGACCCGGTTGAAGGCTTTCGGGGCCGGCACACCGGCGCCGCCCTGCACCTGACCCAGCAAGATCATCATCACGACCCGCGCGATCTCCGAGATCGGCTGCGCGATGGTCGTCAGGGTTGGGTGGAGCGCCTCGGCCAGTGGGATGTCGTCAAAGCCCACGATGGACATCTCGGCGGGCACCTGCAGCCCGTGGATGCGGGCGCCCTGCATGGCGCCGATCGCCATCAAGTCGTTGAAGGCGAAGACCGCGCTGGGCGGATGGTCGAGTTTCAGCAGCGCCAACATGGCGGCCTCGCCACCGCGGATCCGAAAGTCACCGGGGACGATCAAGGTCGGATCGACCGACCGGCCGGCCTCGTGAAGGGCCTGACGGTAACCATCCAGACGCTCGGTGCTCGACGAGAACTGGGTCGGACCGGTGATGCAGCCGATTCGATCGTGCCCGAGGTCGAGCAGGTGACGGGTGGCGAGGTAGCCGCCGAGTTCATAGTCGATCAATACCGAGCCGGTCTGCAGCCCCGAGATGTCGTGGTCCAGGGTGACCCAGGGCGTCTTTCCATCGCGGAGTTTCTGCTGGGCTTCGCTGGTCCCGCCAGAAGAACAAAAGATCACGCCGTCGACCTGTTTGGCGAGGAGCACATCGACATGCGCGTTCTCCTTATCCAGGTCGTAATCCGAATTGCACAGGATGACGCTAAAGCCGTTCTCGAAGCCGATGTTCTCGATGAAGCGCGCGACCTCGGCAAAGAAGGGGTTGGCGTTGTCGGGGATGACCAGCCCGATGGTCTTGGTGCGCCCGGAGCGCAGGCCGCGGGCCAGGGCGTTCGGGACGTAGCCCAGCGTCTGCATCGCTTCCAGGATGCGCTTGCGCGTTTCGTCCGGGATCTTGACGGCGCCGTTGCCGTTGACGACATACGACACCATCGCCTGCGAAACACCCGCCAGTCGAGCTACATCGATCTGCGTCGCGCGCGCTTTGGAGGACATTGGCGGAAACCTAAAGTATTCGTATAAGTTATACGTATAAATTGTACAATGCTGCGGGCCGGCCTGTCAAGCCCTTCGGGCGTCGTCAGGTGGTCTGGCAGGTTTTGGACAAATGTCACTTGACGGGCCGCTGGCGCAGGGCTAGCTTTCAAATATATACAGCGTGTATTGATTTCAACGGGTGTAGGAGCCCGAACCCCGGATGCCAGCTCGGATTTACGTCAATCACCGCGAGAACCAGCGCGACAGGATCCTGGCGTGCGCCCGGGAGCTCTTCATCGACCGCGGTATCCAGGCCGTGACGTTAAGCGACATCGCCGTCGCCGCACACCTGACCCGGGCCACGCTCTACAAGTACTTCACGAACAAGGAAGATCTGGCGCAGGCGATCTTTCAGGTCACCACGCGCGGCTGGGTGGAACGCGGCGAACGCGAGGTCTGGTCGATCCCGGGCACCGGGTATGAGCGCGTCGAGCGATTCGTGCGTTCGCACGCCAACGCGATGTTCCAGAATCCGCGCGAAGCCCGTTTCGTGGCCGAGTTCAATGCGCTGTATGCCCGTGAGTGGCCGGTCGAGCGCATGGCCCCGATCCTGACCGAGTCGCTCGGGAGCCAACGCCGGCAGCTGTACGACAGCGTGCGCCAGGGCCAGGCCGAAGGCTCGCTGCGGGTCGACCTCGCCCCCGACGTGCTGGTCGCCGCGATCCTCAATTTCGTCTCGGGGATGATGGACCGCCTGGGCGCCATGGGAGCGAAGGTCGAAGGCGAGTATGGGATCGCGGCCCAGACGGTATTCGAGCAGATCAATCGCGTCTTTCTGAGTGGACTGACCCGGTGAGATGACGCCGGCAATAACAAGGCGGGCGGCGACGAACAAAACGCGCGGCTCGTTCAAGATCTTCAACGGAGTGAGGGAGTCAACATGGTTGACCTGAAAACCAAACCGTTTTTTCTGAGCGACGACGATGTCAACTGGGTGCAGGCGACCCTGGCGGGGATGAGCCTGGATGAGAAGATCGGGCAGCTGTTCTGCCTGATCGCGTACTCCAGCGAGGAGGGCTATCTCAAAAACGTGGCGCACAACGTCCGACCGGGTGGCCTGATGTGCCGGGTCATGCCGGCCAAGGACATCGTCGCGACCGTGCAGGTGCTGCAAACCGAGTCGAAGATCCCGATGCTGATCGCGGCCAACCTCGAGCGGGGCGGCGACGGCATCGCCTCCGAGGGCACCTGTCTGGGCTCTCCGATGCAGGTCGCGGCGACCGGGGGCGTCGAGCATGCGCGCCGGCTAGGCACGGTCAGCGGGCGCGAGGGCGCGGCCGTGGGCGGCAACTGGGCCTTCGCCCCGATCATCGACATCGACTACAACTTCCGCAATCCGATCACCAACACCCGCACCTTCGGCTCCGACCCTGAGCGGGTGCGCCAGATGGGTGTGGCCTACGTCGAGGCCGTGCAGGCCGAAGGTGTCGCGGCGTCGATCAAGCACTTTCCGGGGGATGGCGTCGACGAGCGCGACCAGCACCTGGTGACCAGCGTCAACACGCTGTCCTGCGCGGAGTGGGATGCGACCTACGGCGCGATCTACAAAGCCTGCATCGATGCCGGGGCGCTGACCGTGATGATCGGCCACATTATGCTGCCCGAGTACTCGCGCGCGTTGCGCCCGGGCATCGCCGATGCCGACATCCTGCCGGCCTCGCTGGCGCCCGAGCTGACGACGACGCTGCTGCGCGAGCGGCTTGGTTTCAACGGCCTGATCGTGTCGGACGCGACGTCGATGGCGGGCATGATGATCCCGATGCCGCGCGCTCAGGCGGTGCCGCAGGCGATCGCGGCGGGCTGCGACATGTTCCTGTTCACGCGCAATCTCGATGAGGACTTCGCCTTCATGAAGCAGGGCGTGGCCGACGGCGTGATCACGCCCGAGCGCCTCAACGACGCGCTGCTGCGCATTCTGGGCCTCAAGGCCGCGCTCAAGCTTCACACCCGGCAGGCCGCGGGCACGCTGGTGCCGACCGTCACGCAGGCGGTGACGGTGGTCGGCGCCCCCGAGCACAAGGCCTGGGCCGCGGCCTGCGCCGACGAAGGCATCACGCTGGTCAAGGACGGCGGCGACCTGCCGCTCTCGCCCACGACCCACAAACGCGTGTTGCTCGTCGATCTGCAGAACGGCGAGAGTTACTTCAACTTCGGCAGCACGCCCGCGCACGATATCTTCAAGCAGATGCTCGAGGCCGAAGGCTTCACGGTCGAACGCTTCGACGCCAGCCGCGGGATGGAGGGTCTGATGCAGGCCTCGACCGTCGTGACCGAGAAGTACGACCTGATCCTGTACCTGGCCAAGCTGGTCACCAAGAGCAACCAGACCGTGGTGCGGATCGAGTGGGCCCAGCCGATGGGCGCCAACGCGCCGGTCTATGTGACCTCGGTGCCCACGATCTTCATCTCGGTCGAGAACCCGTATCACCTGCTCGACGCGCCGCGCGTCAAAACCTACATCAACGCCTATCACTCCGGCGAGATCACCCTGCGGGCCGTGGTCGACAAGCTGCTGGGGCGCTCGCCGTTCACGGGAGTCAGCCCGGTGGATCCGTTCTGCGGACGGTGGGACACGCGCCTGTGAGGTGCGCGCGGCCGCGACCGCAGCCGGTGGCTGTGGCGTTAGAGGTCGCGGCCGTAGCCCGACCGCGCCAACCGGAAGGGGCCACAATCAGAAGGTTGCTCGGGACACAGGGTTGACGGCCC
Source organism: Anaerolineales bacterium (assembly GCA_016789175.1). GTDB lineage: Bacteria > Chloroflexota > Anaerolineae > Anaerolineales > UBA6663 > UBA6663. The sequence goes on along the minus strand of JAEURK010000426.1, from coordinate 3,322 downwards.
GGGCCGGAACAGCCACGGTCCGGCCGTCACCCGGCGCAGCTTGCACGTCCGCCAGGCACTGCCTGAGCGCCGCGAGACCGGTTGTGACAGCAACCGAGCTTTGTCGGACCTCTTGGAGGGCCTGGTGCGCCGCGGGGCGTTGATCGTGTTCAAGCGCCTCGGCCAGCCGATGGAGCGCCTGATGAAAGGCCTCGTGGGGTTGGCCGAGCGCTGCAAACTCAGGCAGATCCCCAAATTCGGCCCGTCCGCTGTCGTGATACCAGCGGCCGAAGTCGCAGGCGGTGTGCGGCGGGATCTCGTCCGGCCGCAACTTGAGGGCGCCGCGCCCCATCTCAGTGGCTTTGTGGACCCAGGTCTGATGGGCGTGGATGTAGGCGTCGATCGCCGTGAGCTGGTGCCCGCCGGCGTTATCCACCCGTTTGAAGCGCGCCGTCACCTCGTTCAGCGCGATCGCAAGGTCCGACAGCCGCTGCGAGGCGGTGGTGACTTCATCGGTCTGGCCGCTCATCTCTTGTGCGGCGGCCGTCACCTCCTCCACGGCCGCGCTGTTCTCTTCGCTGACGGCCGCTATGCTCTCGATCGCGTGGGTCGCTTCGGACGCGCTGGCGGCCATCTCCTCGGCGGCGGCCGAGTTCTCCTCGACGACCGCGCTGACGCTCTCCATCAGCTCGCTCAGCGTTCGAGCCGACCGGCCGATGCCGTGGGCGGCTGTCGCGATCTGCCTGACCTCGCCGCTCACGCCCTGCGCCGCGGTCAGGACCCCATTGAGCATCTCGATATCGCCGTGTGAGCCGGCGACCGCGCGCTCGACCTCCTCCGTCGTGACGGCCATCGCTTCGACGGCCTGTCTCACGCTCGCGCGGATCTCGCCGACCAGGCCGGCGATCTCATGCGTCGATGTGCTGGCGCGCTCGGCCAGCTTGCGGACCTCCTCGGCGACCACTGTGAAGCCGCGGCCTTGTTCGCCGGCGCGCGCGGCTTCGATCGCGGCGTTGAGCGCCAATAAGTTGGTTTGCGACGCGATATCGTCGATCGTCTCGAGGATCACGCCGATCTGCTCCGAGCGTTCGCCCATGGCCTGGACTTTGCCCGCGGCTTGCTCGACCTGGGTTCGCACCCGGTGCAGACCATCGGCATTGGCTGACACGCGCTCGACCCCGACCTGGGCGACCTCGGCCGCCTCGGCCGAGTGCTCGGCGCCGCGCTGCGCGCTTTCGGAAACGGATCCAATGGACCTGGCGATCTCAGCAGTGAGGGCCGCCGCGCGCGAAATGGCACCGGCCTGTTCCTGCGCGCCCTGGGCCACGCCCGTCACAGCATGGCCCATCGCCTCGACCGAGCTGGCCGTGCGCGAGATCGCCTCGGCCTGCTGATTGGCGCCCCGGGCGACTTGCTGCATGGTCACCGCGACCTGGTGAGTCGCCTGGCGCGAGTTCTCGGCCGCCGCGACCAGTTGACCGGAGGCGGAGCGAACGCCGTCGGCTGACCGAGTCACGGCCCGCACCGTGCCGCGCAGCTGGGCCGACATCTCGATGAAGGAAATCGCCAGGGTCCGAAGCATGGCGATCATCTGGTTGAACGCGCCGGCCAGCTCTCCCATCTCGTCCCGGCTCGAAAGCGCAATGGGTTGCGTGCGAAAGGCAACCGATTGGTTGAGGTCGCCGCCGGCCAGGGCGGCCATCGCGCTGGCCAGGGTGGGGAGATCGTCATTGGCGATTTGCCGCGCAACGGCAGACATCGCACGAGCCGCCCGGACGATCGAGCGCGCCACGGTTAGGCCCAGGAGTAGCCCGATCACGGCTGATGCAACCGCTGCGCTGATCATCAGGGTCGTGTTCTGCGCGATCTCGGCCGCCGCGGCGGCCTCCACTCCGGCATTGTATTCCTCGGTGACGGTCAACAGCCGCAAGATGGCCGCGTAGTGCTCCTGGTAGAGCGGCTCGAGTTGTTCGAGCCGGATCCGAGTGGCGGCCTCCGCATCGCCGGCGATCGCCGCCGGCAGAAAGACCTCCGTGGTGACCTGGAGCAGCTGTTCCGCCGGCTGGCGCGCCGCGGCAAAAGCCTGTCTCAGCCCCGGCTGATCGGGCAGGGCCGTCTCCCAGTAGTCGATGCGACCGGCATACTCGCCCGCGAGGCGCCTGATCGCGTCAATGTGGTCCTGGTACGCCTCCAACGGCTCTCGATTGACGACATGGGCCTCGATCTCAACGACGTTGTAGTACACCTCAAGGGTGTAGACCGGCGGAGGAGCAATATCGGCGATGAGCTCATGCCCAACGGCGAGTTCGCGGTAGATCGGGCCACCCACCTCGACGCGTTGCAGGGTGCCATATGAAAGGATGCCATAGGTGAGGAGCCCCGCGACGAGTACGCCAACCAACAGATTGAGCTTTGCCCCGATTGTGAGGTTGCTAAACATATGCCCATCCCAAGCGCTTATATTTGAACTCAGTTATGGCGGAACAATAAATCGTGAGCAGGTCCAGGGTCAATAAAGGAATGGAAAATCCTCAACGTTCGGCCGAATTCGAAACGGGGAATTTACGGCGGCGCTGGACCAGGAGCAGTCGGGGGCCTCTCGGAGTCTGGCCCGCGAACCACACGGGGCGGTTCACGGGGGAGGCGTGCCGCGGCTCCGAGCGTCTACACCAGATCGACCTGGATCCCGCGGGCGCGACACTCGGCCACGGACGAGGCCGGGGCCTGGGTGTCGGTGATGATGCGGTCCACCTCGTCGGGCAGGGCAAACGCGCTCAGGTAGCGCTTCCCGAACTTGCTCGAATCGGCGATGCCGATCACGGTGGTCGCGGCGGCGACCAGGCCCTGTTTGAGTTGGGCCTCGTCCAGGTCGGCCTCCATCAAGCCGTCGCGGGGGGTCAGGCCGCGCGCGCCGAAAAACCCGAGGTCGACCCGCAGGCGTTGGGTGACGGCATCGGCCAGGTTGCCTACCAGCGAGCTGGACCGGTGGCGCACCGTCCCGCCCAGCACAATCGTGGAGATCCCGTCGCAATAGCTGAGCTCGACGGCGGTGTACAGGCCGTTGGTGATCACCACCAGGTCGCGTCGATCCTTGATCAGGCGGGCGACGAAGAGGGCCGTCGTGCTGGCGTCAAGGAAGATCCGCTGCCCGGACTGGATCAGGTCCGCCGCTGCTCGCGCGATCCGCTGCTTCTCTTCCTTATGTTCGTTCTCGCGGGCGGTCAGTTGCCGCTCCAACCGCCCCCGACCCGACAGCGCGGCCCCGCCGTGGATCCGGGTCACCAGCCCCTGATCTTGAAGCTGCTCCAGATCCTTTCGGATCGTCACAGCCGTGACGTGGAGC
>JAEURK010000415.1 GCA_016789175.1 Anaerolineales bacterium | reverse complement strand
TTGAGACCAACGGCGTGCAGCTGGTCGGCGCCGGCGAACTGCCGTTCGCGGTTGTCTCGGGTGAACAGGTGCTGTTGGCGCGGGCGCAGGGCCTGCCGGTGCGCTACGTCATGACCTGGTTCGACAAGTTCCCGGTCGCCGTGGTCTCGCCGAAGTCGGCCGGCATCGTCGAGCCCTCTGATCTGCGCGGCAAGCGCATCGGCGTGCCGACGCTCGAGGGCGCGAACTTCATCGGCCTGCACGCGCTGCTCGCCGCGGCCGGGGTCGGGATCGACGAGGTCACGATCTCGGCGATCGGGTTCAATCAGGTCGAGGCGCTCACGGCCGGCCAGGTCGATGCTGTGGTGGTGTACGCCAACAATGAGCCGATTCGGCTGGCGGCCCAGGGCCAGGAGATCAACGTTATCCAGGTCAGCGACTATGCGCCGCTGGCGGCCAACGGCATCCTGACCAGCGAGGCCACGCTGGCCGACGAGCCCGAGTTGGTGCGCGCCTTCGTGCGGGCCCTGGCGCGCGGCACCGCCGACGTCATCGCCGATCCTGCCGGCGCGTACGCGATCACCAAACAGGTCGTGACCGAGCTCAGCGACGACGCCCTCGAGCAGAAGGTGCTGGCGGCCACGATCGCGCTCTGGACGACCGAGCGCGTGGGCTATTCGGAGCAGGCGGCCTGGGAGGGCATGCAGCAGACCTTGCTCGACGCCGGCCTCTTGAAGAGCCCGCTCGATCTGACGCAGGCCTACACCAACGATTACCTGCCCGAGCCCTGAGGCGTCATGCTGATCGCCGATCGCGTCTCCCACGCGTACGCCACGACGACCGGCCCGCTGTCCGTGCTCGATTCGGTCAGCCTGTTTGCAGCATCGGGCGAGTTCCTGGCCCTGGTCGGCCCGAGCGGGTCGGGCAAGAGCACGCTCCTGAGGGTGTTGGCCGGCCTGATCACGCCCGATCACGGCCAGGTGCTCTGGCGCGCCGACGTCAAAGGCACCGCGACCCCGTTGGCGCTGGCGCGTCCGCGGCTCGGGATGATGTTTCAAACGCCGAGTCTGATGCCCTGGCGCAGTGCGCTCGATAACGTGCTCTTGCCCCTGGAAGTTGGGGCCGCGTCGGAGTTAGGCGCCGCCAGCCTGAACCGTGACCGCGCTCAGGAGTGGCTGGCCCGGGTCGGTCTGGCGGGCTTCGAGCATGCCCTGCCGCGCGACCTCTCGGGCGGCATGCAGAGCCGGGTGGCCCTGGCGCGCGCGCTGATGAGCGAGCCCGACCTGTTGCTGCTCGATGAGCCGTTCGCCGGGCTCGACGCATTGACGCGCGAGCAGATCGGGCTCGACCTTGCCGGTATCCTGGCCGATCGCGCCACCACAGTCGTCATGGTCACGCACTCGATCCCGGAGGCTCTGTTGTTGGCTGATCGGGTGTTGGTGCTGGGGCCGCGACCGGCGCGTCTGCGCCGCGAGTTGCGCGTGCCGGGTGCACGTCCGCGCGGCTTGAGCTGGATGGAAGCGCCGGGATTCACGGCCCTGGCGACCGAGGTACGGGCGGCGTTGCAGCGGGGGTGAGCGGGAGAGACGAGGGAGGAGAGCCGAGGGAGGAGGGAGAACGGAGGAGCGTGCGCTCGTCCCTCCTCCCTCCTCCCTTATTTCTGATGCTAGGCCTTCGGCGCGGGCGCCACGACCTTCGGGCTGCGGCGCCACATCCGGCGCGCCACGATGACGATCACCAATACCGGCAGGCCGAAGATCAGCAGCAGCGGCAGGGTATACACGCCGAACCAGATCGCGGCCGTGCCCAGCGACTGCAGGGTGTTGACCAGGGCTTCGATCGCCTGCTTGGCGACGCCATCGGGGGCCCACGCCTGGGGCGCGATCGGCTGGCTGGCGATGTCGGGCGTCAGGGTCAGCGAGATCAGCGAGAGCGATGCCGACTCCTCGTAGTACTTGAGCTGGCCCTTGATCTGCTCGATCTGGCCGCGGATGCCGACCAGCTGGTTGTAGACGTTGAGCACGTCCTCGGTGCGTTTGGCCTCTTCCATGATCTCGGTCAGCTGGGCCTCGGCGGCTTCGAGGTTGCGCAGCTGGCTCTGCAGGTCGGTGTAGCTCGAAGTCACATCGTCGCCGCTGATCGATTCGTTCTCGACCCGCACGGCGCTTCCGCGCACTTCGGCCAGGGCTTCGTTCAACCGGTCGGCCGGGACGCGCAGGCTGATCTCGCCGTACAGCATGGCCTCGCCCTCGGGGCCATAGCCCTGCTTGTAGGTTCGCGAGTTCACGACGTACCCACCCAGCCGCTCCGCCAGGGCCGAGAGCTGCTCGATCGAGGCCTGCGGGTCTTTCACCACCAGGTTCAGCGCTGCGTTTTTGATCACCAGACGGTCGACGTCGGCGCCGGCCTGCGCTTCTTCGCGCAACAGGTCGGCCTCTTGCGGCGCGGCATACAGCTCGGGCGCGCCGGGTTGGAGCTCCGCGGCGAACCCCAGGCCGTCGTTGGCAACGCTGCCGCCGCCGGTGGTCGCGTAGTCCACGGCGGGACCCGCGTCTTTGAGTCCTTCCATCTCGACCACGCTCGAGGGCGTCGCCGCCGCGCAGCCGGCGAGGAACAGGGCGGCCACGAGGCCGGCGTTGATGAGCAGTGTAGGGCGGTACATCGTCGATCCCTCCGTGTTGATGCGTCTTAAGTGAGCAGGACGACCGTCGTCCGCGTTTGGTTCCCGCCGGCCAAGCTTCAGAAACACAACGGGCGGCAGGAGATCCCTGCCGCCCGTGATCGTCTGAAGGAGACCGTTTACCAGCCGTACGCCAGACGCAGGACCAGGCGCTCCGGAAAGCCCAGTTCCAGCATCCTGCGCTGGGTGATGCGCGGATCGTAACTGGCGCGCCGGTATTGCCAGGTGCGGGCATCGGTGTCGAGGATGGCAAAGGCCGGCATCGGGTTTTGATCGCGCGGTTGGCCGACACCGCCCGGGTTGAGGATCAGGCGCTGCTCGCTCAGGGTGAGCGGCTTGGCATAATCCGGCGGCACATCGAAACAGGGCACGCCTTCGCCGAAGCCGCCGGCGATATGGCTGTGCCCGATCAGGCAGTAGGGCGTGTCGATGTACGGGAAGTTGTCGCACGCGATCGACCGGTTGAGAATGTACTCCCAGACCGGTTGTCGGGGCGAGCCGTGCACGAGTGTGAAGTCGTCCATCGACAGATCGACCGGCAGCCCGCGCAGGTACTCGAGGTGCTCGGCGGCCAGCGCGTTGCGCGTCCAGATGATGACGGATCGTGCATCGTCGTTGAACGTGTCGGGGTCGATCTCGCCCAGGACGGCTTTGTCGTGATTGCCGGAGAGGCAGGTCAGGTTAGGCAGGGCGCGGATGCGCGCCACACACTCATTCGGGTCCGGCCCATAGCCGACCAGGTCGCCCAGACACCAGACGGCATCATGGGGATCGGCCTGACTTAAGACGGCCTCCAGGGCTGCGGCGTTGGCATGTATGTCTGAGATGACAAGGATTCGCATGGGAGACTCAGCGGATGATAACACAGCCGCCTGCTATAATCGTTGATTGAGACGAGCGAGGCCGCCCCAGCCGCCTCGCTTCATTATTCATGCGATTCGTGACCCATTCCGCCTTAGAAACGCGCCAGTTCGGTGTTCGCCTGGGCGAGCGCCTGACGCCTGGCGACGTGATCTGCCTGTCGGGTGACCTGGGCGCCGGCAAGACCACATTGACCCAGGGGATCGCCGCCGGCTGGGGCGCGTTGGACCCGGCCTCGAGCCCGACCTTCGTCCTGGTGAATGAACTTGCCCGGGCCGACGGCGGGCGCTTGTGGCACCTCGATTGTTATCGCCTGACGACCGGCGCTGAGGCCTTGGCGCTCGGGTTGGACGACTTGCTGGATGCCTCCGCGGGCACGCCCGGCGGCGCTCTGGTCGTCGAGTGGCCCGAGCACATCCTGGAGGCCCTCCCCTCCGACCGTCTGACGATCCGTCTGACGATGACCGACGTGGAGGCGCGCGCGCTGGTGCTCGAGCCTCGTGGCGCGCGCGCTCACAATCTGGCGCAGGCCCTTTCCTCGGGGGCTCGCGGCGCATGATCCTGGCGATCGACACAGCAACCCGCGCGATCTCGCTGGCAATTCACCGCGGCGATCGACTGCAGGCAGAACACACCTGGCGAACCGAGAACGTCCACACGATCGAACTGGCGCCCCAGGTAGCGCTGTTGCTCAATCGATCGCGGGTCGGGCCGACGCAATTGAGCGCGATCGCCGTGTGCCTCGGCCCGGGCTCGTACACCGGCGTGCGGATCGGCCTGGCCTACGCAAAAGGCCTGGCCCTGGCGTTGGGATGCCCCTTGATCGGGATCTCGACCCTGGAGGTCAGCCTGTTCGGCGCACCGGCCGGGGCCGCCTCGGTCGCCGTCCTGGTGCCGGCCGGGCGGGGGCGGCACATCCTGGCCCGTTTTGCGGCGGGCGACCCCGACGGCCCGGCCTGGCGCGCTGTGGGCGAGCCGGTCGTGCTCGACCTGGCCGGTCTGAGGCGCGAGCTGCTGTCCGCTCCCCCGGCGGCCGTTGTCGGCGAATGGGAAAGCCTCCCGGAGGATCTGACGCTGGCCCTGGCCGAGCGGACGCGTCTGTCGCCGCCGTCTGAAGCGATCCGGCGGGCCGGGGCCCTGGCGGAGTTGGCCTGGCGGCGCATCCGGGATCCACATGAGCCCGGCGCTGCGCCGGTCGGCGAGCTGGCCCCGTTGTACGTCGGGTCGATCACGGGAGGCGTGGCGTGACTGCGCTGGCGCCGGCCGCCATCGTCTTGCAGCCGATGACCCTCGGCGACCTGGAGCAGGTCGTCGCGATCGATCGGCTGTCGTTCCCCCAACCGTGGAGCGAGGGCTCCTACCGTTTCGAGTTAACGCAGAACCAGGCCGCCCATTTCTGGGTGGCGCTGGCGCCTGAGGGGCAGCGGTCGTCGTTGCTTGACCGGGTGCTTGGTCGACCCCAACGCACGATCGTGGGTTATGGCGGCCTCTGGCATGTCGTTGATGAGGCCCATATCAACACCCTGGCCGTGCATCCGGATTGGCGGGGTCGACGGGTCGGCGAACGGTTGTTGATCTGCCTGCTCGACGACGCCCGGCGGCTAGGCGCTGTCACGGCCACACTCGAGGTGCGGGTGTCCAATGTCGTCGCTCAGGGCCTATACCGGCGCTTTGGTTTCCTCGAGGTCGGGCGGCGACCGCGGTATTATGCAGATCACGAGGACGCGTTGCTGATGACGGCGTATTTGGGCGGCCGGAGCGGCGCCTGACGAAGATTGAGCGGGACGCCTTCTTCGCCGCCGGCACACGGCTATCGTCGTTGTTTGCAGAACTATTCGAGTCAGACAGAGGTGTTTATGAAATTCTTGATCACCGGCGGCGCCGGCTTCATCGGCAGCAATCTCGCTTCGCACTTCGTCAAAGTCGGGCATGCCGTCACCGTTTTTGATAACTTCTCGCGTCGTGGGTCAGAGTCCAACCTCGCCTGGCTGCGCGAGACGGCCGGCGATGCCTTTGCCGTGGTGCGCGACGACATCCGAAACGCCGATGCGATCGCGACCGCGGCGCGCGGGCAGGATGTCATCCTGCATATGGCCGGGCAGGTCGCCGTCACCACCTCGGTCAACGATCCGCGCGCGGATTTCGAGGCCAACGCGCTCGGCACCTTCAACGTCCTTGAAGCGGCCCGGGCCGCCGGCACGCAGCCGATCGTGATGTACGCCTCGACCAACAAGGTCTATGGCGGGATGGAGGCGGCGCGGATCGTTGAGGCCGATGGACGGTACGGCTTCGCCGACATGCCTCAGGGCGTGGCCGAGACCTGGCCGTTGGATTTTCATTCGCCCTACGGTTGCTCGAAGGGCACCGGCGACCAGTACGTCCGCGATTACCACCGGATCTACGATCTGCCGACCGTGGTCTTCCGCCAGAGCGCCATCTACGGCCCACGCCAGTTCGGAGTTGAGGATCAGGGCTGGCTCGCCTTTTTTGCGATTTGTGTGACTGTTGGTCGGCGGTTCACGATCTACGGCGACGGCAAGCAGGTGCGCGATCTGCTGCACATCGACGACCTGGTGCAGGCGTACGACGCCGCCATCCGAAACATCGATAAGACCGCCGGGCAGGTCTTCAACATCGGCGGCGGACCCGAGCGTAGCCTCTCGGTATGGACTGAGACACGGCCGCTGCTGGAAGGCCTGGCCGGAAAATCGCTCGAGGTGAACTTCGGCGACTGGCGCCCCGGCGATCAGAAGGTCTACATCAGCGACATCCGCAAGGCCCAGGCCGAGCTTGGCTGGACGCCGCAGATCGGGCCGGCGGCAGGCCTGAAGACGCTGTGGGATTGGACCCAGGCCAACAAGCACCTGTTTCGATAATAAAAGAGAGGGCGGGCCCGAACAGGCCCGCCCTCTCTTTTT
>JAEURK010000200.1 GCA_016789175.1 Anaerolineales bacterium | reverse complement strand
GGTCGGCCGGAGATCGATTGGCAATTGCCGGAGGCGTAGGGCGTGGAGCGAACGCTGCCCCGTCCCACGCTTCACACGCTACGCCCCAGGAGCCCGTATGCCCACCCTCTCCGTCGCCGTGTTCTCCGATTACGTCTGCCCGTGGTGCTATATGGGCCTGGCCGGCCTGGATACCATCGCGGGCACGCATGCGCTGTCGGTCTCACGCTGCGCGTACGAACTGCGTCCGCGTGAGGCGCCGCCGCGAGATCCGGCCCAGGAGGCCGCGCTACGGGCCAAGATCCGGTCGAGCCGCACGATGGTGGAAGAGGCCGCGCGCGATCGGTTCGGTCTTGAGATGCACCACCCGGACCTGGATTTCGGCATCGACACGCGCCTGGCGCATGTGGGCGCGCGCGTGGCGGATGCGCTCGGCGCCGGCGAGGCCTATCACCGCGCCGTGTTCGCGGCTTACTGGCAACAGGGTCGGAACATCGGCGAGCGCGCCATCCTGTGCGAGATCGCGGGCGAGGTCGGGCTCGATGCCGCTGCCTTCGACAGCGCGTTGGATCAACCCGAACATCTCGAGGCTGTCCTATCCGACGAGACCTGGGCTCAAAACCAGGGTCTCGGCGGTGTGCCGGCCTTCATCTTCGCCAACCGCTACCTCGTCAGCGGCGCCCAGCCCGTGGCCGTGCTTCGGCAGGTCGTCGAGCGTTGTCTGGCGGAAGGGCTGGCGACGGATTAGGCCTAGGCTATCGAGGAGGGAGGAGGGAAGAGGGCAAAACAGTCCCTCCTCCCTCTTCCCTCCTCCCCACTAACCCCCCGCCAGCGCCATCAGCCGCCCATAGTGCACCGGGTCGCCGGTCGTGAACAGATCCGCCCAGGCATCGATGACGGCCGGGTTGGCGAGCTCGAGTCGCTTGAAGATGTGCTGGGCATACGCCACCGACCCGGTGGTGTTGGCTGTGATCACGTTTCCGTCGGTGACGGCCGGTTCGTTTCGATAGTGTTCGGCGCCCCGATAGCCCGTAGCCTGCAGGTATTCGGCGGCGTTGCTGGTGTGTGCGACCGCGTCGAGCAGGCCGCCACGCGCCAGGCCCGCCGTCGCGCCGCAAATCGCGGCCACCGGCACGCCGGCGGCGACGAAACGCTTCGCCAGCGCGACGGCGTCACCGTGTGCGCCCTCGTCCCAGCCGGCGCCGCCCGGCAACATCAGGAGCGCGCAGGTGGCCGGATCGACGTCCGCAAGCGCCAGGTCGGCCTGTACCGTCATCCCGCCCATCGTGCGCGCGGGCGCGCCATCGCTGGTCGCGTACCGCACCGTAAAGGGCGGCTCGGCCCGCCCGAATAACGCCGGATTGTTGAGCCCCGCGAGCGCATAGCCCGCTTCCCAATCCGCCAGGCCTTCGCCCACGTAAACGACGACTGATTTCTTCATGCGTGTTCTCCTGTGCTGATGGGGCGAAGTGTGGGTTCTCCCACGCTTCGCTCGATGCTCTTGTCGTGGCGCAGTGGTGGAAACGGATCGTCTATCCCAATGATGTCATTGAGACTTTGCCGGCTGCGCGTTGTCCAGCATTTCGAGGTAGTGGCGATTGAACATCAGGCCCAGGATGTTTCCGAACGGATCGATCACCGACGCGCCCACGTAGCCCTCGCCAAATGCACGCGTTGGCTCGTGCACGCGCGCCCCGAGCGCCGTCGCGCGCTCGAGCGCTGCGGCGAGATCGTCGACGTGCCAGTACACGACGGCGCCGCCAGCGCCCGACGCTTCGATTCCGTCCTGGCTGAGCTGGCCGCGGTACCGGCTGTCGAGCAGCCCGAGTTCGTGTTGGTGATCGCCGATGCGGAATTCCACATACCCCGGGCGCTCGAAGTAGGGCGGGAGGCCGAGCAGCTCGGTGTACCAGCGTCGGGCGGCGTCGAGATCGGCGGCGTGAAAGCGGAGTGTCGTAAGGCCTCTGAGCATGGTCCCTCCGGATGGGTCGGGTGTGGATATCGATATCGCTTAGTGTGCGTTATGATTAGGGCGATTTACGCCCTATACACAAGGAAGCCGCATGTACCATCCGACCACCCGTGTTTTGGCTGTGTTGGAGCTTCTGCAGAGCCGGCCCGGCATCAGTGGGGCCGCGATTGCGGCCCGGCTCGAGGTCGATCGCCGCACCGTGCGCCGCTACATCACGATGCTGCAGGATCTGGGGGTGCCGGTCGAGGGCGAGCGCGGCCCCGAAGGCGGTTATGCGCTGCGCCCGGGCACGCGGCTGCCGCCGCTGATGCTCAGCGACGATGAGGCCCTGGCCGTGGTGCTGGGGCTGCTGGCTGCCCGTCGGCAGGGCCTGGTCGATCCGCTGGCGTCCGAGGGCGCAGCCGCCAAGATCGAGCGGGTCCTGCCGGAGACGCCCCGCCGGCGCTTGCGGGCGCTGCAGTCGGTGGTGGCTTATACCCGCACGCCAACGCTCGAACAGCCGGACCCCGACATCCTGTTGCACGTCGCCACGGCCGCGCATGACCGGCGCCGCCTGCATATCGCCTATCGCTCAGGAGGGCAGGACACCGAGCGCGACGTCGAGGTCTTCGGCCTGGTGCACCACTGGGGGCGCTGGTACCTGGTGGGGCACTGTCATCTGCGCCGGGCGGTCCGGGTTTTTCGCGTAGACCGCATCGTCAGCGCGACGGTCACCGATCGCCCGATCGGCAAACGCCGTCAGCCGAACGCGCTGCAGACAGTGTTGCGCACGCTGGCCCTCGGCGGTGGCGGCCATTCCGTGGACGTGCTGCTCAAGACGACGCTCGCGCAGGCCCAGGATCGGATCCCACCTGGCGCGGCTCTGCTCACGCCGGTGCGCGGGGGCGTGCGCCTGCAGGCGCACGTCGATGACCTGGATCGGGTCGCGCGGTTGCT
>JAEURK010000401.1 GCA_016789175.1 Anaerolineales bacterium | reverse complement strand
GACGGCGCCCCAGCGCGCCAACCCATGCAGCGTGATCACGATGGCGGTCATGCGGGTCTCCTTGAGCTCACTGTGCTACACTTACAGTGTAAGCACTGTAATACTTACGCTGTAAGTTGTCAATCCCGTTACCGGGGGAGGATCGACTCATGGGCAAGACCCGCGCACCGTTGACCCGCGCACACATCCTGGAGGCGGCCCTGGCGTTGCTGGACGCCGAGGGCCTGGCGGCGTTGTCGATGCGCAAGGTCGCGGCGGTTGTCGGGGTCGAGGCGATGTCGCTCTACAATCATGTCGCCGACAAACAGGATCTGTTGAACGGCCTGACCGACCTGGTGCTGACGCGGATCACGCTGCCCGATCCGGCTCGCCCCTGGGATGCGCGGCTGGAGGCGATCGCGGTCGGTCTCTACGAAGCTCTGATCGCGCATCCGGCGCTGGTGGCCATCCTGGCTTCGGAGCAGGGGCGGCCGACCGACCCACGGGTGTTGCAGGGCATGGACAGCATCCTGGCGGCGTTGGCCGAATCGGGTTTGAGCCCGGCCCATCAGGTCAACGCTTACCGCGGGCTGCTGGCGCTGTGTCTGGGCTTTGTGCTGACGCACACGCAGGGCCTGACCGCCACGGCATCCGAGGCCCAGGCCGAGTGGGCGCGCTCGGGGGTCCAACCCTGGGACCCGCAGACCCTGCCGCATCTGGCGCGGCTCGGGCCGCAGTTTCTGAAGACGCCGGCCGAGAGCGACTTCCGCTTTATGCTGGCGGCGTATGTGAGCGCCTTGCGCTCGGCCACCCGTCGCCCGGGCGGCCGGACGCGTTCAGTTGCGAAACGGCGCTGAGCCGGAAGGATCAGCATGCGCGAACAGGGCTTCACCGACCTGGAATTCGCTTCGTTGCGGTCGGTCGTGAGCGGCTGGATCCGCGCGGCCGGACCGTGCGGCTATTTCCACGTCGGCGACCTGCAGCACTGGCTGCACGGCCTGCGCGCGCGCGGTCCGATCAGCGAGGCGGTGCGGATCTGGGACGACGGCGCCGGCCCGCTGGCCATCGCGCTTTGCGGCCTGTTTGGCGAAGCCTTTCAGGTGTTGACGGCCCCGCACCTGCGCGGCACGCCGACCGAGGACGCGTTCCTGCTGGCGGCGGAGGCACGCACGCGTCGCCTGCACCGGTCCGGCGGCGATGCGGAGACCGTCCCCAACATCGACGTGTACGCGTGCGACCGGGTCCGGCGCGCGTGCCTGGAACGGCTGGGCTTCGAGCGCTACCGGGTGTGGGGCTATCTGGCCGAGCGCGATCTTCAGGCGCTGCCCGAGTGCGGGCCGCCCGCCGGGTATCGTCTGATCCTGGCCACCGCAGAGCAGGGCGAAGACCTGGCGCGTGTGCGCCGCGAAGCCTTTGGCGAGGCCTGGCCTCCCGGCCAGTATCGTCGGCACGTCCTCGAGGGCCCCGGCGCGGATCAGGCCCGGGAGGTGGCGGCCGTCGACGCTATGGGCGAGATAGCGGCCCTGGCCACAGTCCATCTCGATCGCGTAACCGGCGTCGGGTTGTTCGAGCCGGTGGCCACGCGCCCGGCTTTTCAGCGACGCGGCCTGGCGCGGGCTGTGCTGGCCTACGGCCTGCAGATCATGGCCGAGCACGGCCTGTCGACCGCGTGCGTCGGATATGATGCGACCAATGCTGCCGCCGGTGCTCTGTACGCGGGCCTCGGTTTTGCTGTGGCACACGAGACGTTGGGTTACCGGCGTGGAGACGAGCAGCGTGTCTGAATCGTCCACCTTTGGCTCACGCTCCGCGCTCGACCGGTTGCGCGGCCCGCTTGAGCGGATCGTGTCGACGCATCTCGGCCGGTCGTGGCAGGTGGCCGAGGCCCGCGACCTGAGCGACTACGCCTGTCACCCATGCGCGATCCTGGCCGCGGACGCCTTCTCGGTTTTCGCCAAGTTCACGGATGCCGTCGACGGGCGAGCGCAGTTCGAGGTCGAACTGGCCGGGCTGCAGGATCTGACGCGCCTGTCCGGGGTCGCCACACCGACGCCGCTCGGGGTGTTCGAGATCGAGGGCGGCTGTGTGCTGGTGTTCGAGACCGTGGTCGAGGTGCCGCGCGCGGCGCCCCAGTGGCGCGACATCGGTCGCGCGCTGGCGCAGATCCATCGCGTCAAGGACAGTCGCTTCGGTCTGGCGCGGCACGGCACCTTTGGTCCGCTCTTCCAAGACAACACCCCGCACGACGATTGGCCCACGTTCTTCGGCGAGCGACGGCTGCGGCCCGGGCTGCGCCGCGCCGTCGATGCCGGCGCGTTGTCGGAGACGTTAACGCGCCGGATCGAGTCGATCCTCCGGCGACTGCCCGACCTGTGCGGCCCGTCGGTCGCGCCGACCCTGATCCACGGCGATGCCCAGAAGAACAACTTCATCAGCACCTCGGGCGGCGCTGTGGTGATCGACCCGTCGATCTACTACGGCCACCCCGAGGTCGACCTGGCCTACGTTGATTACTTCGAGCCGGTGCCGGACGACCTCTTCGACGGCTACCGCGACGCGCAGCCGATCGACCCGGGCTTTGCGGGTCGGCGTGACCTATGGCGTCTGTGGGGCTATCTCTCGGCCGTGGCCATCGAGGGCGGCGGCTGGTATCTCGAGCGCCTCGAGGCCGCGGCGCGCACCTACGATTGAGGCAGGCAAGGACCTTTCATCGAAATGAAATCCACTTCGAAAACCGCCAGGCCGGCCGAGCCGCGCCTGCCCAAGCACCTGAGCCCGGAAACACCCGAGCGCCTGGACGATCGCGGCGACTACGGCGCGGTCGCCTGGTCGGGCGCGACACTGACCGATCAACACGCGGCCCGGGTCGTGCTCGAGCAGGCCCAGCTGCGCAAGGTGGTGCTGCAAGGATCGCGGCTGCCCGAGGCGCGTCTGACGGACGTGCGGCTGGAGGCCTGCGACCTCTCGGGCGTCGACCTCACACGGGCGCATCTGCGCCGGATCGAGGTCCTGGGGTGTCGCCTGATCGGCGCCGCCCTGGTGGATGTGCTCCTGGACGACGGCCTGCTCCGCGACGGACGTCTGGAGGGCGCGCTCTTCACCACGGCGCGGCTCAAGACCGTGCGCTTCGAGCGCTGCCAGCTCAGCCAGGCTTCGTTCGCGGGTGCGGACCTGACCGGGGTGGTCTTCGACGGCTGCGACCTGACGGGCGCGGATCTGCAGGGGGCGCGCCTGGTGGGCGCAGACCTGCGCGGCTCGATCATCGACGGGCTGCGCGTCACGGGCCCCGACCTCTTCGGCGCGATCATCGATCCCGGTCAGGCGGTACAGATCGTGGGCCTGCTCGGTCTGCAGGTGAAGTCGCGCGACGGATAATCGACAGGGCTGAACAGTTGCTTCAATCTATGATGCTCGCGGCAGAAACCGATCTTCGCGATTGACGTGCCGCTCCTGCTCGGGTGGCACAGGCGCGTTGTCAGGCCCAGATTCTGGCCGCGGAGTGCGCGGATGACGCGGAAAGAAGCCGGACCGTTGCCGGTAGGGCTCCAGTTATTCAAATCCATAAAATCCGCGGCAAGAAGTACGCTGGCAACTCGTGCAGGCACACGCCTGTGCTGGCACGCAGGGCTATCGCATCTCGTGCGCGAGGACCGGATTCTTTGCCACGAATTTCACGAATGGATACGAATTCTCACGAATGGCGATCGTTCGTGCCAATTCGATTCAATTCGTGGCAAAACGCGCGCTGTTTCCACTTTGATGTGTTAGCCCTGTGCTGGCACGTCGGCCGTATTCCTCTGAACGCAGTAGAATCAATCCGCAGCCACTCGGAGCCAAAACGGACTGTCGAACATCGCACGCCGGCGTAGTGCCGGTGGAAGGAGTCGTCATGGCGGATCCCTGGGCGGCCGGCTTGCCCTACGAGCGCTTCATGGGGCGCTGGAGCCGGCTGGTCGCGCGCCAGTTCGTCGACTGGATGGCCGCGCCGGCCGGCCTGGATTGGCTCGACGTCGGCAGCGGGACCGGCGCGCTGAGCGAGGCCATCCTGGCGCGTGCGAACCCGGCCTCCGTCCGCGCGGTGGACTCGTCCGAGGGCTTTGTCACGTTTCTGCGCGCAAGCCTCGGCGACCGGCGCTTGAGCGTCGGTGTCGGCGATGCGCTGGCCCTGCCCGTCGAACCTGCCTCCGTGGACGTGGCGGCTTCGGGCTTGATGCTCAACTTCGTCACGGATCCGGCCGCCGCGCTGCGCGCGATGCAACGCGTGCTCAGGCCGGGCGGCAAGCTGGCCTTCTACGTGTGGGACTACGGCGGCCGGATGGACATGCTCCGCCACTTCTGGGCGTCCGTGACCGCCCGTGATCCTGCGGCGCGCAGCGCGGACGAAGCGGTGCGTTTCCCGCTTTGTCGGCCCGAGGCGTTGGCCCAGATCGCGCGCTCCGCCGGTCTGCGTCTGGCCGAGGTCGCGGGTCTCGAGATCGCGATGACGTTCACGAGCTTCGAGGACTACTGGTTGCCGTTCCTGGGTGGGCAGGGGCCGGCGCCCGCCTACGTTGCCACGCTTGGCCCGGTCGACCGGCACGCGCTGGCCGAGGATGTGCGTCGGCGC
>JAEURK010000397.1 GCA_016789175.1 Anaerolineales bacterium | reverse complement strand
TGAAGCCGCAGCCCTCTCCGGTCACTCACCCAAGCCTAACGGTGACACGATAGTGACCACGTATCTGGCCGGGATGGATGTCGGGAACTCCACGACCGAGGTCGCGATCGCCGCGATCGACGGCCCGGGGGCGAAGCCGCGCTTTCTGAGCGCAAGCCGCGTGCCGACGACCGGGATCAAGGGCACCCTGCCGAACATCCCGGGCATGCTGCGCGCCCTGCGCGAGGCCGCCGAGGCTGCGGGCTTGTCGATCAATGCGCTCGAACGCGTGTTGCTCAACGAGGCCACGCCCGTGATCGGCGACATCGCGATGGAGACGATCACGGAGACGATCATCACCGAATCGACGATGATCGGTCACAACCCCGGGTCGCCGGGCGGGCAGGGCATCGGCGTCGGCCAGACCACGCACATCAGGGATCTGGCCAGCAAGCGCAAGGGCGACGCCGTGATCCTGGTCGTGCCCCTCGGCTACGACTTCGAACAGACGGCCGCGCTGATCAACCAGGCCCTCGCGGCCGGCGTCGACGTCCAGGGCGGCATCGCCCAGTCGGACGATGGCGTGCTGATCGCCAATCGCCTGAGTAAGACGCTGCCCTTCGTCGACGAGGTCGGCCTGATCGACCAGGTGCCGCTCGACATGCTTGCTGCGGTCGAGGTGGCCACGTCGGGGCAGGTGATCCGCCAGCTCTCGAACCCCTACGGCATCGCCACGGTCTTCGGGCTCACGCCGCAGGAGACCGCGCTGGTGATCCCGATCGCCAAGGCCCTGATCGGCCTGCGCTCGGCGGTCGTCATCCGCACCCCGGCCGGCGATGTGCGCTCGCGGCGAATCCGCGCGGGCAGCCTGCGCCTGATCGGCCCCACCCAGAACGCCGTGATCGAAGTCGACAGCGGGGCCGACGCCATCATGGACGCCCGCGCCCTGGTCGGCGAGCTGCAGAACGTCGAAGGCGAGCCGGGCACCAACGTCGGTGGCATGATCGAGCGCGTCCGCCAGACGATGAGCGACGTCACCGAACGCCCGATCGCGGGCATTCGCATCAAGGACGTCCTGGCCGTCGACTGTCTGGTGCCGCAACGGGTGACCGGCGGTCTGGCCAAAGAATTCACGCTCGAGAACGCGGTTGGTCTGGCCGCGATGGTCAACACCGACCACCTGCTGATGGAACGTCTGGCCCAGGCGCTGCAGCACGAGATCGGCGTCAAGGTCGAGCTCGGCGGCGTCGAGGCCAATATGGCGATCTTGGGCACGCTGACCACGCCGGGCGTGGCCGTGCCGCTAGCCATCCTCGATCTCGGGGCCGGCTCGACCGACGCCGCGCTCATGACCAGCGACGGGCGCGTCACCAGCGTGCACCTGGCCGGCGCCGGCAACATGGTCTCGCTCCTGATCCAGCGCGAACTCAACCTGCCCAGCGACGCCAACGTCGACCTGGCCGAGGTGATCAAGCGTTACCCGCTCTGCAAGGTCGAGAGCCTGTTTCACGTCCGCAACGAGGACAACTCGGTCACGTTCTTCAAGGAGCCGCTCGACCCGAAGCTCTTCGGGCGCGTGGCGCTGGTGACCGAGACCGGGTTGACGCCGATCGCGACCGAGCACACGCTCGAGCGCATTCGCGAAGTGCGGCGCGAAGCCAAGCGCAAGGTCTTCCTGCGCAATGCTCTGCGTGCCCTTCAGCAGGTTGCACCGCTCGGCAACATCCGCAACATCGACTTTGTGGCGATCGTCGGCGGGTCGGGGCTGGACTTCGAGATCTCGCAGATGCTGATGCACAAGCTGGCCGAGTACGGCACCGTGATCGGCACGGCCAACATCCAGGCGCGCCTGGGGCCGGTCAATGCGGTCGCGACCGGTCTCGTGCTCGGCTATCTGCAGCGAGCGGCTCAAAGGTGAGGGGATGAGCGACCCGAACCGGGAACGCCCCTGCATCCACATCGGTCTCGCGGCCGACGTCGACCAGCCGTCGGCGCGCGCGCTGGTGCGCGCGCTGGTGCGCGCGCTCGAAGTCGGCGCCGAGGAAGAGGGCGTGCCGTGCCGCTTGATGGCGAGCACGGTCCAGGGCGGCGTCGCCGTCGCCTACGAAGCGGCCTTCAGTTCGCGCTTCGGCATCGGGCTGGGCCTTGATCGGCACGAGATCGTTTTGCACGAGATGCACATGCCGGCCGAACAGCCGGTTCTGCGTTTCAACCTGGGCGCGCACGCCGCAGCGGCCTGCCGCGCGATGGGCGCGAACGCGGCCCGATTGTTGGTGCACCGGCCGCTGTACATGAGCCCGCTGCCGGAGCCCGCGGCCGACGCCACGCCAATTGCCGTCGGTAGCGCAGTTCGACCATCCGTCGCCGCACCACAGCCGGTTGCTCCAAGCGCCCCGGCCGGCGACATCGACCTTGAAGCGGCGGCTCTGGCCCGAATCGTGGCCGCCGTCGTCGAGAAACTTCGTGAGAGAGGCATCCGATGAAAAAAGCACTCGGGTTGATTGAGACGATCGGGCTGGTGACCGCCATCGAGGCCGCCGATGCCGCGGTCAAGTCGGCGAACGTCACGCTTGTGGGCTACGAGAACACGCGCGGCGGCGGCAAGATCACGGTCAAGGTCGTCGGCGATGTCGGCGCGGTGCAGGCCGCCGTGGCCGCCGGTGTGGCCGCGGCCGAGCGGATCGGCAAGGTCTACGGGCACCGCATCATCCCGCGCCCAAGCGACGAGCTCGACGCCCTGGTGGCTTCAGTGGCTCGTGGGCAGAAGCCCGCGCCGGCGCCCGTCGCGCCCAAAGCCGAACTTATCCCGGCCTCGGAGCCGGCGCCTGTGGCAGCGCCCGCGGTTGTGGTCGAGCCCGTCGTCGAACCCGAGCCCGCGCCCGAACCGGTCGAGGAAGCGCCGGAGCCTGAAGCTGCTGACGAAGGTGAACCCGAGCCGCCCGCAACGGAACCCCCCGCGAGCGCGCCGATCAACTCGACCCGTGGCAAGAGCAAGCCGCGTGGCGGCAAGCGCCGTTGACGGACGCGCGTTAGGGCAGGAGAACACCTGTGGAACAGCTGTCATTTCGAAACGGCGCAGCGCTCAACCTGGACCAGATCTCGCAGGCCGTGATGGCCCGCCTGGCTCAGCTTGACGCCGCCGTTGACGACTCGCCCGAGCCCGTCAAGCGCAATGGGCGTCTGGAGCTGCAGGTGCCGATCGGGATCTCGGTCCGGCACCTCCATCTGTGTGATGAGCATCTCGCCATCCTGTTTGGTGAAGGCCACGCCCTGAGCGTCAACGCCGAGTTGTACCAAAAAGGTTACTTCGCCGCCAAAGAACAAGTGCTGGTGGTCGGACGGCGACGCGGGATCGAAGGCGTGCGCGTGCTCGGGCCGACCCGTCCGTACTCGCAGGTCGAGCTGGCGCAGACCGATGCGCTGCAGATCGGGCTCAAGTTGCCCATCGCGACCGAAGGGTCGGACCCGGCCTGCAAGCCGATCACGCTGGTCGGCCCCGAAGGCGTGGTGACTCTGCCCGGCGGCGGCAAGGGTGGGGCGTTCATCGCCCGCCGGCACGTGCACATGAGCGACGTCGCCGCTCGGCGCTATGGCGTCAAGCACGGAGACCTGCTCGACCTGTTTATCGACGGCGCGCGGCCGACGACCCTGCACGGCGTGCTCGTGCGCGTCAAGGCTGGCTGGCGCAACGAAGTGCATGTGGACACTGACGAAGGCAACGCCGTCGGCATCCGCAACGGGCAGACCGGCACGTTGATCATCCCGATCAAGTGATATGGACACGAACACAGTCACCGCCATCGTGCAACGTGTGATCGAGCGCCTGGCTGAACGCCGGATCGCGCTCGCGTCGCCGTGTCGGGTGTTGATGCTGTTTAGCGGCGCCAGCACGGGTTACGTGGCCGGGCTGAAAGCCATCCGCATGCTGAGCGGGGCCGGACACCCCCTGCATGTGGTGCTTTCGGCTTCGGCGCTGCACGTGATCGGCGAGGGCAACCTGCGCCAGGCCGGAGCGGCTAAGTTGAGCAGCCCCGACGTCTGGCTCGACGCGCCCAAGGTCATCCGCGAGAGCGATGTCGTGCTGGTGCCGACGCTGTCGATGAACACGGCTGCGCATCTGGCGCAAGGATTGATGGACTCGCTCCTGACCACCCTGATCCTCGGCGCGCGGCTGGCGGATAAGCCGGTGGTGGCGGTTGCGGACGGCGCAGATCCGTACGGCAACGGCGGCCGGATCTTCAGTGCCACGAACACGGGCGCCCCGGCGCTGCGCGCGGCATTGGCCGAGCATCTGACGACCTTGAGATCCTTCGGCATTCAGCTGGTCGGCGACGACCAATTCTTATGGGCTTCAGCACAGGCAGTCGCCTGCGCCGCGCAAGCGGTGGCCGGGTCTACGGCTCCGAGCGCGAAGCCCACGGCGTCGGTTGCGCAGCCGGAGGCTGCACCGACCCTTCATCTGAGCGGCCTGGTGACCGCCAGCGACCTGAGCGGCCTGCCGCGCGGCGCAGCTGTGCGCCTTGCGGCCGGCGCGCGTCTGACCCCGCTTGCGCAAGAGGTGCTCGAGCGCCAGCGCGTGCGGGTCACGAGCGATGATAAACGGGAGGTGTGGTCATGATCCTGGCACGCGTGATCGGTAACGTGGTCTCCACGCGCAAAGAAGATTCGCTGATCGGCTTCAAGATCCTGATGGTCGAGGAGCACGATCCCAAGAAGCCCGATGCCGAAGGCGCCCGCATGGTGGCGGTCGACACGCTGGGCGCCGGTCGCGGCGACCTGGTGCTCGTCGTCCGTGGCGGCGCCGCGCGCGTCATCTCGGAGGCACACAAGAACGCGCCGCTGGATGCCGCGATCGTCGGTATCGTCGACTCGGCCGGCATTTGACCATGAAGGCCGATATCTACACCCGCGGCGGCGACACCGGACAGACTTCTCTGCTCGGTGGCGTGCGCGTCGACAAAGACGACCTCCGGGTGGATGCCTACGGCACCTTGGATGAGATGACGTCCTGTCTGGGCGTCGCCCGCACGGCCGTGCAGGACGATGAGCTCTGTCGAGAAATCATCGACCTGCAGGGCGAACTGATCCCGCTGATGTCTGAGGTCGCCACGCCGGCCGGCGCGGCGGGGGCCGCGTCACGGCCGACAGTCGGCGTCGCCCAGGTCGAAAGACTTGAGCGCCTGATTGACCACTACGACACCCAGTGGATCCATACCGGTCAGTTCGTCCGGCCTGGGGGGGCGCCCGGTTCAGCCGCGCTCGACCTGGCCCGCGCCATCTGTCGCCGAGCGGAACGGCGGCTGGTGGCGTTGGGCCGGGTCGAGCCGGTCAACCCGGTGCTGATCAAGTACATCAACCGGCTCTCGGACCTGCTCTACGTATTCGCGCGCGTGGACGAGCAAAGCGCGATCCGCACGACGGCCCGGGCCGTGTTGGCCGGCGCTGGCAGTGCCAAGGAAGCTGGAATGCCACTCCCGTTGAACGAAACCGAAGCCATGATCCAGCGCGGCTTACGCCGGGCGGGTGAGATCGGCGTGCCGATGGTGTTGGCCGTGGTCGACGCCAACGGCGACGTCATCCAGGTCCGGCGCATGGACGGTGCCCTGATCGTCAGCGTCACGTTGGCGCCGCACAAGGCCTACACGGCCGCGATCGTGCGCCTGCCCACCGAGCAGCTTGCCGCGGCCGCCCAGCCGGGCCAGAGCCTGTTCGGCATCGACGTCAATCTGCCCAAGGTGACGCTGGTCGGCGGTGGGCTGCCGATCGTCAAGAACGGCGTCGTCGTCGGCGGCGTCGGCGCCAGCGGCGGCACGGTTGCCCAGGATGTGGACGTCGCGCAGGCGATGCTGGGATAGGCAGCGGAACGCCGCGCCTGAAAGGACCGCACTTCAATGACACAACTCGCAGCTCAAGAATTCGAGGCTCTGGTCCAGCAAGTCATGGCCAAGCTCAGTTTGCCGGCCGGCGTCATGCCGCGGTCCTCGCAGTTTCGAGGCGTGTTCGCCACGCCCGACGAGGCCGTCGCCGCAGCGCGCCAGGCCCAGGCCAGCTTCCGCCGGACGCCGCTCGCGCAGCGCAAGGCCATCATCGAGGCCATGCGCCAGACCACGATCGAACACGCCCAGCCGCTGGCGCAGCTGGCGGTGGACGAGACCCACATGGGGCGAGTTGCCGACAAGGTCCTCAAGAACCTGCTGGTGGCCGAAAAGACCCCGGGCGTCGAAATTCTGCCCAACGATGCCTACGTCGGCGATCACGGCCTGACGATCGAGGAATGTGCGCCGTACGGCACGATCCTGGCGATCACACCGACGACCAACCCGACCGCCACGGTGATCAACAACGCGATCAGCATGGTCGCCTCCGGCAATGCCGTGGTTTTTGCCCCGCACCCGTCGAGCCAGAGGGCGTCGTTGACCACGATGGACCTGCTCAATGAGGCCATCGAGTCGGCCGGCGGGCCTGCCAATTTGCTGACGGCCACGAGCGAGGCCAAAATCGAAACCGCTCAAGCCCTGATGGCGCACAAGGGCATCAACCTGATCGTGGCGACCGGCGGCCCGGCCGTGGTCGACGCGGCGCTGCGTTCGGGTAAGCGCGCCATCGGCGCGGCGGCCGGCAACCCGCCGGCGCTCGTCGACGATACCGCCGATGCCGCCAAGGCCGCGCGGGACATCATCGCCGGTCATTCGTTCGACAACAACATGCCGTGCACGTCGGAAAAAGAGGTGATCGTCACGGCGGGCATCGCCGACGCGCTCTTCGCGGCGTTCAAGGCCATGCCCGAGGTCTGCGTGCTGCCGGCCCAACTGCTCCCGCAGCTCGAAAAGGTCGTGTTGAACGAGACCCGCACCGGCCCGAACCGCAAGTACATCGGTCAGAACGCGTGCGTGATCCTGAGGGAAATCGGCGTCTCGGCCGGCGAAGACCTGCGCGCCATCGTGTGCGACGTGCGCGCCGATCATGCCTTTGTGCGCCATGAGTTGATGATGCCGGTGCTCGGCGTCGTGCGCTCGGGTACGTTTGAGCAGGCGGTTGATCTGGCGATCGAAGTCGAGGATGGCCTGCGCCATTCGGCCATCATCCACTCGAGCAACATCTATCACATGAGCGAATTCGGGCGCGCGATCAACACCACGGTGTTCGTCAAGAACGCGCCGTCGTACGCCGGCCTGGGCTTCGGTGGCGAGGGCCACACCAGCTTCACGATCGCCGGGCGCACGGGCGAAGGCCTGACCACCGCTCGCACCTTCACGCGCATCCGCCGCTGCACGTTGGTGGGCGCCTTTTCTGCGGTGTAAGTGTACTGGCCGCGGATTTCGCAGATTGCGCGGATGTGAAGGGTTCCATCACGATCCGTGTGATCCGCGAAACCCGCGGTAAGAAAACGATCTGAGGAGATGACCGTGCAGCATGCAGAAGAGATCGTGACGGCGGTGCAGCAGGCGGGGGTGACGGGCGCGGGCGGCGCGGGTTTCCCGACCTTCTTCAAGCTCAAATCCCGGGCCGAGGTCGTGATCGCCAACGGCGCCGAGTGCGAGCCGCTGACCCACGTCGACAAGGAGCTGCTCCATCATCACCCGGCCGACGTGATCCGCGGGCTCAAGGCCGTCATGGCCGCGACCGGCGCGCCGAAGGGCGTGATCGGCGTCAAGGGCAAATACACGGACCTGGTGGCGAAATTGCGCGCGGCGATGGCCGACTCGCCCGAGCTCAGCGTCGCCGAACTGGGCAATTTCTACCCCGCCGGCGACGAACAGGTGCTGGTTTATGACGTCACCGGGCGCGTGGTGCCCGAGGGCGGGCTGCCGCTCAACGTCGGCTGCGTGGTCCAGAACATCGAGACGCTTTTCAACATCGCCGCCGCGCTGGATGGCAAGCCTGTCACGACCAAGTACATTACCGTGATCGGCGCGGTGCGCAACCCCGTGACGGTGCGCGTGCCGCTCGGCATCACGCTGCGCCAGGTGATCGACCTGGCCGGCGGGGCGACCGTGCCCGACCCGGTGGTGCTCAACGGCGGCGCGATGATGGGCGAGGTCGCGGGCAGCCTTGACGCACCGGTGACCAAGCGCACCAAGGTCCTGCTTGTGCTGCCCAACGAGCACCAGCTCAGCGTCCACCGACGCACGTCGCGGAAAGTGTTCGACACCCAGGCGATCGCCGCCTGCGACCAGTGCTACATGTGCACCGACTACTGCCCGCGCCATGCGCAGGGTCATGCGATCCAGCCGCACAAGCTGATCCTGTTGCTGGCTTCGGGCGTGCCGATGACCGACGCCCAGATGGCCGGCGCGCTGCTGTGCTGCGAGTGCCGAACCTGCAATTACGCCTGCCCCGTGCATCTGGCCCCAGGCGATATCGCTTTGAACATCAAGCGAGATCTGGTCAAAGCCGGGCTCAAGAACCCGTATCACAACCAGACCGAGGTCTCTTCGACCCGCGATTACCGGCGAGTGCCGATGTACCGCCTGGTCAACCGGCTCGGGCTCGAGAAGTACGACGTCGAGGCGCCGTTGACGGCGCTCAACCAGACCTATGACCGCGTGACGCTGTTGCTGCGCCAGCACGCCGGTGTGGCCGCGCAATCGGCCGTGACCATCGGCCAGACCGTGTCAATCGGCGACGTTGTCGCCGCAGTGCCCGGCGGCGCCCTGGGCGCGCCGGTGCACGCCAGCATCGACGGGACAATCGTCGAGATCCGCGCGGATGCCATCGTGATCGAGGGAGAACGCCATGCTGCCTGAAGCCACCCTGCCGCGCGTGACGACAATCAAGCGCGCGATCGGCCTGATCGAATTGCGCAGCATCGCCCGCGGCATGCTGACCACGGATGCGATGCTCAAGGCGTCTGAGGTCGAGCTGTTGCGCGCGCACGTCGTCTGCCCGGGCAAATACATCATCCTGGTCGCCGGGACGATCAGCCAGGTCAACAGCGCAATCGACACCGGCAAGCAGGTCGCGCCCGAGGTCGTGGTCGACCACTTCGTCCTGCCCAACGTGCACCCCAGCATCTTCCCGGCGCTGACGGCCACCACCGAGGTCGATGTCGTCAAGGCGGTGGGCGTCATCGAGACCTTTACGCTGGCCGCCTCCATCGTGGCGGCCGACACGGCCGTCAAGGCGGCGCCGCTCAAGCTGCTCGAGATCCGGCTGCCTTTCGCGATGGGTGGCAAAGCCTTCACCGTCTTCACCGGCGAGCTCAGCGCCGTGCGCAGCGGCGTCGACGCCGCCGTGTCGATTCTCAAGGATGAGGGCGTGATCGACTCGTTCGCCGTGATCCCATCGCCGCACAAGGATCTGATCGCGAAACTCCTCTAAGGATGGGGGCCCGGCGCGGCGGCACGGGGTGGAACAGCCCGCCGCCGCGCCTGCGCTGTTAAAGACCTGGCTATGTGGTTGCGATTTTCAGGGCATGGGCCCAGACGTTGGATCCTGCTCGGCCTCTGCCTTCGGCTGGTGCGTCGCGGCTGGCGGGCGGTATTTCACTGAGAGCGGCTCACACCTCGAGCGCCAACGTGGCGGCCTGCTCTTTCGACAGTGCGCGGCCGGCCGCGCGCTCTCCTTCATAGCGCATCTCTCCAAGATCCAGCTTTACCCGGCTCACAAAGCGCTCGTGTTCGACGCGCCGGTTGGGATGCAAAGCGGCCTGGCCGGCTGTGCGAACGGCGTCGGCTGCGCCGAGCAGACGGGCCGCTGAACCCGCCCGGCCGGTCTCGAAGTGAACACGCGCCAACAGCTCCAGTGTGATCGCCAGCCCGTTCGCCTCGCCCGAGCGCAGTCGAAGCTGAAGCGACTCTGCGAGTTGATTGCGCGCGGACGGATCTCCGATCTTCAGCAACACTTCGCCGAGCGCGCCGAGGACGGCGGCGAGCGCCCGGCCGTGGCGTTGACGCTCGATGACCACGGCTTCCTCAAGCGCCTGGCGGGCCCCCTCTGGATCGCCGGTCTCGCGCAACGTGTTGCCGAGGTTGAGCAGCGCGATCGAGACCCCGGTGACGTCTCCGAGGCCGCGGAAGATGCCGAGGCTGTCGGTCGTCAGTTGCCGGGCCGTCGCGAAGTCGCCCTGTTCGAACGCGTACACGCCGAGGTTGAGCTCCTGCCCGGCGGCCTTGCGGGGATTGCCCAACTCGCGATAGATCGCCAACGACTGCAGGCCAAGCTCGATCCCACGCGCATAGTCGCCTTGAGTCGTGGCCATCCGGCTGAGGAAGTGGAGGGTCTCGGCCTCGCCTGCGGGTCGACCCAGATCACGGTACAGCACCAGCGCCTGATCGAGATGCGTTCGAGCGGCCTGGATCTCGCCAGCGTGGGCTTCCAGATCACCCAGCAGGTTCAGCGCCTCGGCATAGGCGTCGCCCTCCTCGGCCCGAGCACACACGGCGCGGGCCTCGTCAGCCAGCCGGCGAGCCGGCTCCACATCGCCCTGGGCCCACGCCAGTCGGCAGGCTGCCACAAGGGCCGGGCCAAGCAGTAACGCGGGCAGCGGATCCCCGGCGGTGAGTGCGTGCAGCCAGCCTCGGCCGATCCCGATGTGGCCGCGTGAACGCCAGAAGAGAGTCAGCGCCACACACAGGCGCACACCCAGCGCGCGATCATGGTCCTGACACCAGTGAAGCGCGGCCTGGAAATTGGCCTGCTCGCAGGATAGCCGATCGAACCAGGCGCCCTGATCGGGTCCTTCAAGGTGTGCCTGCGCGGCCTGCGCGACCGTCAGGAAGTGCTCGGCGTGGCGGCTCAAGGCACACGCGAACTCGCTTCGGTCAAGCAGTCGTTCGCGCGCGAACTCGCGCACCGTCTCGAGCAACCGATAACGCACACCGTCCGGAGCAGGATCCACCGTGATCAGGTTGATGGCCCGCAACTGTGTCAGGGCCAGACCGACCTCGGGTTGGTCAGCCAGCACCGCGACAGCCGATTCGGGTGTGAAGCCGCCGGCGAACACGCCCAACCAGGCGAAAACGCGTTGATGCTCCGGGGTCAACCGATTGTGGCTCCAGTTGAGGGCGTGGCGCAGCGTGCGCTGTCGGTCAGGCAAGTCGCGCGGCCCGGTCTCGAGCGCCTGCAACCCGTCGCGCTCCGCCTGGCGCAGCAACTCGACGGTGTCGGCCGAGCGCGCATGCCCGGCGATCAACTCGATGGCCAGCGGCAATCCATCGAGGCGCCGGCAGATCTCGGCTGCGCTGGGCGCGGAGGCGGCGTCAAGCGCGAAGGTCGGCCGCGCGGCCGCAAGCCGATCGACCAGCAGCTTCACGGCCGGCGCGGCGCCGATGGCGACGAGATCGGCAGCAGGGTCGGGGACTTCCAACGGACGAAGCTCGATGACCTGTTCGGCCCGCAGACGGAGCGGGGTGCGGCTCGTCGCCAGCACGATCAGATGCGGGCAGGCGCCGAGCAGATCGGCCACCTGGGGCGCCGCGTCGAAGACGTGTTCGAAATTGTCCAGCAGCAACAGCAGGTGGCGCT
Source organism: Anaerolineales bacterium (assembly GCA_016789175.1). Taxonomy (GTDB): domain Bacteria; phylum Chloroflexota; class Anaerolineae; order Anaerolineales; family UBA6663; genus UBA6663. Next base: position 7,977 of record JAEURK010000397.1, on the reverse strand, counting down.
CACGCAGATGCGCGCGCACGGTATCCAGGGGCGATCGTCGAGCGGCCTCGGGGATCGCCAGCGTCCGGGCGATAGCGCCGGGCAGCTCGTTCGGGTCGGCGATCGAGGTGAGGTCAACGAAGGTGACGCCGTCCTCGAAGTCGTGCCGCAGCGTGCCGGCGACCTCGACGGCCAGGCGCGTCTTCCCGACGCCGGCCGGGCCGCAGAGCGTGATTAAACGCGCGCCGTCGGCGTTGAGACGGCGTTGCACCGCATCGACATCGGCACTTCGCCCGATCAGGGTTGTCGGCGGCACGGGCAGCCGGATCGGCGCCGACTGCCGTCGACTGTCGAACGTGGTGAGCGCGCCGTCTCGAATCGCCCGAACGAGCGTCAGCGTGGCCGCTTCGGGCTCCATCTGGAGCTCGCTGCGGAGCGTGCGCACCAGCTCGGTCGCGTGTTCCAGGGCTGCAGCGCGCTGTCCGCTGAGCGCCAGCAGACGCAGCAACTCGCGGTGATGCGGTTCGTTCCACGGATCGAGTTCGATCTGGCGCCGGGTGCCGGCCACGGCCTGAGCGTCATCGCCGCGCCATTCAGCGTAAAGCGCCAGTCGCTCGAGGGCGCCCAGCATCGCCTGACGCAACGGGCCGCGCTGGTCCTGGGACCATTCCTCAAAGGGCGCGCTGTCGGGCAGCGACAGATGACTGAGGAAGTCGCCGCGATACAGCGCGACCGCCTCACGCAAACGCGTGCCACATGAGGTGCATAAATGCCAACCGCGATGCCGATGACGCTCGCAATCGGCGAGCAGGCGCTTGAAGCGCCAGACATCGACGTTCAGCGCCGGCTCGGCCGAGACGACCTCCGGCGCGAGGTAGATGACCTCGGTCGTGGCCGAGATCAACGGGTGTGCGGCTGGAGAGTCATGTAACGCGCGCCGGAGTTGAGCCAGCGCCTGGCTGAGGTTGCGCCGCGCGGCCCGTTCCGGCGCGTTTGGCCAGAGCAGGGCGCAGATCTGGTCCCGTGAAGCCGGCCGCCCGGCCTGGATCACGAGGTACGCCAGCAAGGCCCGCACCTTGGCGTACTCGAAAGTCGTGACCGGCGCGCCGTCGATGCGCACATCCCAGGGGCCAAGCAGGGCGATAGAAAGGCGGAGATGTCTTGATGGCATCGGGCTGATCAGGGTCGCGCCAGACGTGCCGCCCGGGCGCCCGGTAGGTCGGTCTCCCGGGGCGGAATGGTGTGCCGCTGGCCGTTTTGCATTCTCTTTAGACCTCAGCTGTAGGGTGAGACATTGGACTGAGCTGGCCCGGATTATATCTGTCAACGGCCGGACGACACGGGGAGGTAACCTGCATGCGTGACGTACAGAGGCACGGGCGACGCCTGGTGCGCGCTATCCTGACGCTGACCATGGTGCTCACCACCCTGGCGGATGCCGTGCCCGCCCGGGCGAATTGGCGCAGCCTGACCGGGCTGTTGCCGGTGTTTGCGAATTCCTTTTTTGGCGCCGGCACCTTCAGTCCGGATGGTCAGTATCTGGTGTACACGGCCGACGCCGAGGTCGATGATGTCGCGTACCTCTACAGCGTTCCCGTCGCCGGGGGCGCGCCGATTCGACTGAACCCGGATCTGGCGGCTGGAGGCGGCGTCGGAAGTTACAAGATCACGGCCGACAGCCAGTCTGTCATCTACGCCTCGAGGCCGATGAACCGGGGCATCGAGTCTATCTACCGTGTGCCGATCGGTGGGGGTGCGTCGGTGCAGTTGAGCGGGTCGCTCGGGCTGCATGGCACGACCGGCCCCTTCGAGATCGACCCGACCACGCAGCGGGTTGTGTATAAAGCCTTCGAATCAGGGACCGGTGTGCCGGCCCTGTACTCGGTCCCGATCGCGGGAGGGACGCCGGTGCAGATCAGCGCCGTGCTCGCCTCGGGCCGCACGATCGCGAACTTCGGGATCGATCCGATCGGCGGCCAGGTGATCTACATCGCTGACGCCGAGGTCGCCGGTCGTCTGGAGATGTACGGCGTCGCCAGCACGGGGGGCACGCCGGTTCGGCTCAGCCCGGTGGGGGCGACGGTCGAGAACGGGTTCGCGTTCGATCCCTTTCTGCCGGTGGTGGCCTTCAAGGCAACCCCGAGCGGGTCGAGCAATACGCATCTCTATCTTAACGCGACCGCGGGTGGAGCTCTGATCCAGCTCAACGTTGCCCTGGGCGCCGGCGACAACGTCTTCAGCTATGCGTTTACACCCGATGGGACGAAGGTCGTGTATGGCGTCAACACAGGCCCCGCGGCCGGTGGCCATTGGCGCGGCAACCTGTATGCCGTGTCGATCGGTGGTGGTGTGTCTACACCGCTGAGCGTGCCGACCGATGTCTCGTACGGTGCCGACGTCCTTTGGTTTTCGATCACACCCGATAGCCAACGGGTCGTCTTCAATTACCAGTTGGTATCGTTGATCGCGCCGGAACTGCAGTCCGTGAGGGTGGACGGCACCGATCGCCAGACCCTGTACACCCAGGGCGCGAGTGGCGCCATCGGTTTCATCTATGCCAGCCCTGACAGTCAATGGGCGCTCTTCAACGTCGGTCAGGCTCAGCGTCTCTATCGCGCGCCGGTCGGAGGCGGAAGCGCAGTGCCGCTCGACGTTCTGAGTGCTCCCGCGTTCACCGGTGACGGTCAGCGGCTCATCGCCCTGGACTACGACACCTATGCCTCCGGTGACACTTCGTATGATCTGGTGTCGGTCGGGCTTGGGGATCTGAGCTTGTGGAACCTGACCCGGCTGGAAACGGGAGCCGAGATCTGGGGCTGGACGCCGGTAGCTGCTGACGGGCAGACCCTCGCGTATCTGGTCCGTCACACAAACGGCGCCGAGACGCGCTATGAGATCAGGATCACGGACGGCGCGGCGGCACCGTACCGCCTGCACCTGGCTGTCATCCGCAAGTAGTGGTGGCGACCCCTACCCACGTCTGCGAGCCGGGCGGCGGTGCGCACCACTGCCCGGCTCGTTGGCCGCTTTCCTCTACAATCCCCTGAGCGCCGCGGCCTGGACCGGCCGCCGCGCCAGGAGCCCGGGATGCCCGATCGCCTCATACAGCCGCCTGATCCGGCTCAGCCGATCCCGCTGTATCGTCAGCTCTACAACAACCTGCGCGCCGCCATCCTGACCGGTCGGCTCAAACATGGGACGCGCCTCCCTTCCACCCGTGAGCTCTCCGAGTCGCTAAACGTCTCGCGCAACACGGTGCTCAACGCCTTCGAACAACTCCTGGCCGAGGGCTATCTCGAGAGCGCGCCGGCCAGCGGCACCTTCGTGGCCATGACGCTGCCGGAGACACCTAGCCAGCCGGCGCCGCGTTCGGGCCGCGTCGAGAAGCCGCGCTGGTCGGCCATAGCTCGGGCCCTCACCGCCGCACCGGCCATGCACGTCGGAGACCCCGCGCGTAAAGATGCCGGCCATCCGCGCGCGTTTCGCGTCGGGCTGCCTGCGCTCGACGCCTTCCCGGCGACGCTCTGGGCGCGGCTGGTGGCGCGGCGCGCCCGTCACAGCGACGCCCGAGGGCTCGACTATCAGGCCACGGCCGGCTACCGGCCGCTGCGCGAAGCGATCGCCGCTCACGTTACGGTCTCGCGCCAGGTGCGCTGCACGGCCGATCAGGTCGTGATCGTCTCCGGTTCGCAGGGCGCGCTCGATCTGGTCGCCCGGCTTTTGGTCGACCCCGGCGACCCGGTGTGGATGGAGGACCCCGGCTATCTGGGCGCGCGCGGGGCCCTGGTCAGCGCCGGCGCCCAAATCGTGCCCGTGCCCGTCGACGCCGAGGGTCTGCGCGTCGATGTGGGCCGGAAGCGCTGTCCGGAGGCGCGTCTGGCCTATCTCACGCCGTCGCATCAGTTCCCGCTGGGCGTCACGCTCAGCCTGACCCGACGGCTCGAACTGCTGGCCTGGGCGCGAAGCGCCGGCGCGTACCTGGTCGAGGACGACTACGACAGCGAGTATCGCTTTCACGGCCGACCCCTGGCGGCATTGCAGGGCCTCGACGACTCAGGGCGCGTGATCTACGTCGGCACCTTCAGCAAGACCCTCTTTCCGGCCCTGCGGCTCGGGTATCTGATTCTGCCACCGGCCCTGATCGACACGTTCCTGGCCGCGCGCGCTTTTGTGGACGGGCATACAGCGGCGCTGGAGCAGGGCGCTCTGACCGACTTCATCGTCGGCGGACACTTCGGTCGGCATCTGCGGCGGATGCGCGGGCTATATGCCGAGCGGCGGGCGACCCTGTTGCGCGCGCTCGACGGGCTTCCGCTCGAGCCGTTCGCCGCGGACACCGGCATGCACTGCATCGGCTGGCTGCCCAGCGGCGCCGACGACGCCGGTGTCGCGCGAGCTGCGGCGGCCCACGACGTCGACGTGACGCCGCTCTCGCGGTTCAGCCTGACGGCGCATGCGCGGCCAGGGCTGTTGTTGGGCTATGCCGGGGTCGACCCGGCCGGCATCCGCGCCGGCGCGCGGCGGCTGGCGTTGGCCCTCAAGGGTTGAGATATCGGGAATGGCCGGATATGGGCGGACATCGATATCCGGCCATATCCGGCCATTCCCGATATCGCATCCCATGGAACTGGTACCAAAGAAACCGCGCAATCTGGATCTGGCGGCAACCAGTGTTTGGGCCCATTGTGATCGCATCCGACCGACAGCACGACGATCACAGGAGATCAAGATGGAACCCCGACTGGATTACGGCAAAGCCCTCCCGGAAGGTCTGCGCGCGGTCAACGCGCTGGATCACTACGCCACGAATTGCGGGCTCGAAGCGCCGCTGCGCGAACTGATCCGGCTGCGCGCGTCGCAGATCAACGGCTGCCCGTACTGCATCGACATGCATACCAAGGATGCGCGCACCGGCGGCGAGAGCGAACAGCGCCTTTACAACCTCGCCATCTGGCACGAGACGCCGTACTACACCGAGCGCGAGCGCGCGGCGTTGGCGTTGACGGAGGCCGTCACCCTGATCGCGACCGAGCGCGTCTCGGATGAGGTGTACGCGGAGGCCAAACGTCACTTCAGCGACGACGAACTGGTCAAGCTGCTGATCAACATCTCGATGATCAACGTCTGGAATCGCTTTGCGATCACATTTCGTGACGAGCCCGGCAGCTATGAGCCCCAACACGCTGCCACGAAGCGCGGGGTCGTCACCGCCTGAAACCCGGATCCTATGGACGAGCGCCTGACGTGCCAGGTGCTCGTCCAGACGACAGCGTCGGCGGCCGGTGTGCATGCGCGTGTCTTGGGCTTCGAATTCCGCGCCTGAAAACTCGCTCGTGCATACTGCAGCCGGATGCCTGCCCAACCCGTGCCTCGTCGGGTATAGTGTCGCTCCGACAATGGCCGGCGCAGGCCGGCCGTGAATCTGTCCGTGTCGGCTTGAGCCGCCGCGCCATCAGCCGCCCCACAGGAGACAGCATGGACTCGATCCGCTCCGCCAAAGCCGAACGCTTCGTCGAACTCCACCGCGCATCGGGCGCGTTCCTGATCGCCAACGCCTGGGATGTGGCCTCGGCCCGTATCCTCGAAGGTTTGGGTTATCCTGCGTTGGCGACGTCCAGCGGTGCCGCGGCTGCGATCCTGGGTCGGCGCGATGGCCAGATCACACGCGACGAGGCGTTGCGACAGGCTGCCGCGATGGCGGCGGCAACGTCGATCCCGCTGGCCGGTGACCTCGAGAACGGCTTCGGCCACGCGCCCGACGAAGCCGCGCTCACGATCCGACGCGCGGCCGAAGCAGGCCTGGTCGGCGGCTCGATCGAGGACGCCACCAACGACCCGGCCCGGCCGATCTACGACTTCACTCACGCTGTCGAGCGGGTGGCCGCCGCCGTCGAGGCCGCGCGCGCCCTGCCGTTTCCGTTCACGCTCACGGCGCGGGCCGAGAACTTCCTCAACGAGCGCCCGGACCTCGATGACACGCTCAGGCGGTTGCAGGCCTTCGAGCGCGCCGGTGCCGACGTGCTCTTCGCGCCCGGGCTGCCCGATCTGGCGGCCGTGCGGGCGGTGTGTGCGGCAGTGAGCAAGCCCGTGAACTTCATGGTCGGGATCCGGGGCGCTTCGTTCACGGTGGCCGAGCTCACGGACGCCGGGGTTAAACGCATCAGCCTATCGACGTCGTTCTTCCGCGCCGCCATGAGCGGTCTGATCGCCGCGGCCCGCGAGGCGCATGATGAGGGGACGTTCACGTACCTCGATCGGATCGCGCTCACGAGCGAGATCCATGCCGTGATGCGCACGCCTTAACGAGGCATCCCCAACCGGCTCCGTTGCGCCGGGCCCGCAGGCTGCCCCGTCGCCGCGCTCCGGCATCGTCTCCCGGAAGGCGCGCCCATCCAGGAGCACGGTCGTCGCCGACCCATCAGAGGCGGAGCGCAGCCACTGGATTTTGATGTCGTTCGATATCCGGCAACATCCGGCAACACCCGGCCATTCCCGGTATCGGTGACCATCCCGAGGGTCAGCAGGCGGCCGCGCGCTCGAGCAACGCCTGGCGCTCGCGCGCGTTGCGCGTCAGGCCAGCCGCCCGTTCGAACTCCGTCCGGGCTTCATCCAGGCGCCCCAGCTTGCGGAGTAGATCCGCGCGCACGGCGGGCAGAAGATGATAGCCCTGGAGCGCCGGTTCCGTGAACAGAGCGTTGGCCAGCTCAAGCCCGGCCGCCGGGCCAAACGCGAACCCGACCGCCACGGCCCGGTTGAGTTCGATAACCGGCGAAGGCGTGAGTTGAGCCAGCGCGTCGTAGAGCGCCGCGATCCGGGCCCATTCGGTTTCGTCAGCCGTGCGGGCCCGGGCATGGCAGGCCGCGATTGCGCCTTGCAGCGCGTACGGCCCCAACGGGCCGAGGCCGGTCGCGCGCTCCAGGGCGCCGAGACCGCGTTGGATCAACAGGTGGTCCCAGCGGGCTCGATCCTGCTCGAGCAACGGGATCGGTTCGCCCTGCGGCCCGGTGCGGGCAGCGGTGCGTGAGGCCTGAATCTCCATCAGCGCGACCAGGCCGTGCACCTCGGGCTCGGCCGGCATCAACTCCGTCAGGATCCGCCCCAGCCGCAGCGCGTCCTCGCACAGCGCCGGCCGAATCCAGTCCGTGCCGGATGTGGCGGCGTAACCCTCGTTGAAGATCAAGTAGATCACCTCGAGCACCGAGGCGAGGCGCGCCGGGAGGTCGACGGCGCGCGGCACCTCGAACGGCACCTGGGCGGCGTTGAGCGTGCGCTTCGCCCGCACGATGCGCTGGGCGATGGTCGCATCAGCCACGAGGAAGGCGCGCGCGATCTCATCGGTGGTCAGGCCGCCGATCAGCCGGAGCGTGAGGGCCACTCGCGCCTCGCGCGCGAGGACGGGGTGGCAGGTCATGAAGATCAGTCGGAGCATGTCGTCGCCGACCGGATCGTCCAGGGCAGCATCCAGCACATCCCCGCTGCGGGCCTGCTCCTCCTCGAGCGCATGGCCGATCTCGATCTGTTTGCGCTCGAGCGTCTTGAAGCGCCGGTACTGGTCGATCGCGCGCCGCTTGGCTGTGGCCATCAACCAGGCACCCGGATTGTCCGGCACACCGGTCCGCGGCCATTGCTGCAACGCCGCCACCAGGGCGTCGCCCGCCAACTCCTCGGCCAGGTCGATGTCACCCACGATCCGGGTCAGTCCGCCGATGATCCGGGCCGACTCGATCCGCCAGATGGCATCGATCGCGTTGTGGCTTTCGGGCTCCGTCGATATCGTCATCGCCCGCAAGTGTAGCGCGGTTGTTACTCCGCCACGAATGTTTGGGGAGGAGACAGGCAAAAGACGGGTGATGCGAAGGTCGGGGCAGAGCCCTGACCTTCGCACCACCCGTCTTTAGCCTGTCACTTCCCCCGGCATTCGTGGCGGAGAAACAACCCCGCTACACTTGCGGGCGATGACGATATAGACGGAGCCCGAAAGCCACAACCCGATCCATG
>JAEURK010000195.1 GCA_016789175.1 Anaerolineales bacterium | reverse complement strand
GAGCTCTGAACGCGGCCCTGGTCGATCTGGAGACTGCGGGCCTGGTGGAGACCCGCGACGTGCCGCTGGCGACGCCCCTGCCGTGGACGCAGCGCGTCGTGTTTCGCCTGGTCGATCAGCAGGTGCGCGGCGTCTTCGGCTCGGTCGAACCTCGGGCAAGGACCCCGGCGGGGCAGGGTGCTAGACCGCTTCCCGTTCGAAAAAGCGCCTGGGTCGATGGCTGGCTCGCCGATCTGGTCGCGGAGCGTCTGGTGGTGCCCTGGCTCTTTCGGGCTGGATCGCATGGTCGGTGGGCCGCCGCCATCGACAGCTTCGGCCCGCTGATCGACAGGCTCCCCGGTGATGCCGTGTTGGCCGCGCACGACCGACAAGCCACGCAGGTCCTCGTGTGCGGCGTCTTCTGCCAGAGCCGGCCGCTGGGGGCGCGGCGGGTCCGCGCCTTTGCGCGGGCGGCCACGCGGCTCCTCGCGTCGGCCTGGCCCGGCGCCACAGGCCAGGTCCTGGTTGTCTCGCTCGCCGGTTTCACGGCCCAGGCTCACCACGAGACGCCGGCGCGTCTGTTGCTGGATGTCCAAACGCTCGCGCGTGCCGTGCACGCCTGATCCGCGCGCGGAGAGAGCGCGCCTCGGGTGTGTGCCCAACGCCTGGAGCAAGGGCGAGGCTCAGGCGCCGGTCGGCTGGCCAAAACGCGTGGTCACTCCCTGCAAGTCGATCTTGGCCAGGACGTCTACCCCGATCTCGCGACCGTCGGCCAGCAAAAAGAGGAAAGGTCGATCACCCGCCGGCTCTTGCTGCAGCGCCAGCGCGAACGCTCGCCGGCTGTCCTGCAGGAGCGGGCAGAGTTGGTCGAAGCGCCGGTTCAGGTCTGCCACGCGCGCCTCGACCCGTTGCCAGACCTCGGCCGCGATCCGGCGGGCCTCGCCCTGTAGCTCATCGGGTAACTGGAGCGCATAGTCGTCAAAGCGCCCCGCGACCAGCGCCTCGTGGACGCGCTTGACGCTGAAGTTCGCGATCAGGGCGTTGAGCGCGATGTATTCGGCCGTCTTGACCTTGAGACGCTCCGTATATCCCGCAGGCGTGCGCCAGCTCAGGACCCAGCCTTCGACGCCGCGCGCCTCTGCTGCTCGCAAGAGGACCTCGTCGATCGAGCCGGCGGGGTAGGCCGGCGCGATGCTCAACCCAAGTTCGCGGGCGGTCGCCGCCAGGACCTCAGGCTCGGCTTCGAGGCCCGTCTCCAAGTGACGCAGAGCGAGCAGACTCAACGCGGCGTCCGGGTAGCGCACGACCACTCGATTGTCCGGCGCGCACCACTCGCCGATATAGGTGTACGTGGGATCGAGCCTGCGGAAGTCGATCCGGTCGCTGAGCCAAGCGTGGGCCGCGATCGCCTGATCGCTGGCGAAGTTGCCGCGCGTGGCACAGCGCCACGTGTTTTGTTCCGCGTCGTGCCAAACCGTGATCATCGAGCCGTCCAGCTTGGCCGTGATCCGGATCGCGTCCAGCGGGGGCAGGGCGCTCAAGGCCGCGTGGGCGATCCCAGGCTCGTTGAGGTTGAAGAACTTGTCGAACGGTCGGCCCTCGATGCGGCCGTCCCGGACGCGCGCGATCAGGCCGCGGCAACGCGTCGTCTCGGGCGTCCAGACCCGGTCGAAGGTGGCGCGATCCGCGTAGTCCAGAATCACGTGCCGGCCGTCCGGGCTCGGACGACGCTTGATGTAGCGTGCCTGAATGAGGCGTTCCAATTCGTCCAGGTTGAAAAGATCGGCCAGAGTCGACATGTGGGCGGCGGCCTCCCTGTGGCGTTGAAAAGACGAAGAGACGATTTTCACCGGGCACCCGTCGACCGTTGGCGAGAGTGTATTCACGCGATCGCGCAGCCTCGCTCAGGCAGCACCAGCAGACCAACCGCTTCAGGACACGTTCCGGCGGAGGGTCGTCAGGTCAGGTGTCGGCGAAAGGTCGTCCAGTGGCGACTGAACGCTTGCGGCTCATCGGCTTGCCGCTCGCTCTCGGCGACCATCGGCTCCAGGTCATCTAGCCGGACGATGCCGCGGTCGACCAGGAAGCGGACATCCTCCAGATCGGTGGGGAGCCCACGATCGATCTTCATGATGGCCATATGGTAGGGGTCGAGCACGAAAACCCGCAGCAATCCATATTGACCCACGAAATAGTGGCGCGTTTCGCTTTGGGAAGGGCCTGGGATGAATTCGTCCGGGATCGACTCCTCCAGGTCAATATTCTGCGCCCCAGCGAGTCTTTGAAGCACGTCCGTGAGTCCCTGATGATCGTCAGCCCTCAAAAGGTAATCCACATCGACGGTCGCACGGGAGCCGCCCAGAAGTTGGATCGCCGCGCCGCCGAAGAGGAAGAGCGTGGCCGGTTGAGTCGCTTCGGAACCGGCGCGCTGGAGCAACTCAATGAGAAGGTTGGGATCGATCGGGCGCTGCGGCATGGCGGGCCTTCCTGAGTGCAAATCGCGCGGCTGTCCAATAGGCTTCCGCCCAATTCAGATCGAGCCCGGTGGCCCGCGCTTGAAGACGAGCGGTGTCCAGAAGCGCTCGCTCGAGTTGACCAGGTTGGTCTGCCACGTGGGATGCCGCCGGCAGCGAGAGTTCAGCTGAGAAGTGGTCGCGGAGCGGGTGGTCTGCGGCTAATTGGTCACGCTCCAGACATTGGAGGTAGGTGGCCGCCTGGTAGTAGAACGTCAGCGTCAGGCGTTGGGGCGGGCTGAGCGTGGCCAGGACTTCAACTACAGCGGCATCACAGGTGGGCTGCCGTAGAAGGAGTGGGATCACGGCCAATTGAAAGCGCGCCTCAGCCGACGTCATGAGGCCGCGGATCAATTCCACGTCTGACAGGACTCTCTGGGCTCGCACCTTCGGAAAGACGCGAACGTCTCTGGCCCAAAGAGCCGCGACGAGGTCATCCTCTCCGGGGCCAGCTGTGTGGGTCGTGGTTGAGGTAGCGGTACGATCACGCTCCATGTCGTCATTCTAGCGCACCGGGTCCTGACTGGCGCGTACAGGCGGGGCTCAAGGTCTCGCCCCCTCAACGTCGCGCCGTCCCGTCACTCTCGCCAACCGGTTGCGGCGACCTCGGCTTGCCGTACAATCGCCGCATGCCATCCTTTTCGCGGGACAAGCCGCCCAGTCGCGACAGATGGGTCGCCGCCCTCGGCCGGACCCTGATCCTGACCTCCGAGGGCACTCGGAAATACGAGCGCCGCTTTGGCGTGCCCCTCAGCCGCATCCTGCTGGCCGGCTGGCTGCGCAAGGGCCACCTGAAGCGGGCGGGGGGCTCCACCCCCGGGCGGCCCTCGGTCGTCTATGAGGCCGATCTGGCCTACTGTGCCGAGGTCCACGCCTGGCGCCTGGCGGTCGGGATTCCGAGGACCGTGCCGCTCCTGGCCAAGGACGGCTCTCCGGGCGAACCGGCCCACAAGACCCCGGCCGAGGTCGCGGCCGACTACCGCAAGCGCAAGGCCAAAGGCATCAGCCTGCGCCCGCGACGCCCCAAGAAAGGCAAGCGGGCGCCACGCAAAGCCCCGACAAAACCGAGTAAAAAGCCCTGAAATCCAGGGCTTTTTCTGTTACACAGAGCGAACACAGCGGCAAATCGTCATATCTTACAAACACCACGGGACGCCATCGTTCAGCGGGGCTTCCGATCGCGCCACCGGGTTCTTGGACCAAAGATCGTCACATCTTGCATACGCGACCCCAGGGCCGGAATCTTTAGGTTGCGCCCAAAACGAATCGTGGTAGATTTGGGGTCCGCTGGTTCTTAATGACGGCTTAACGCACCCGGTTGGGGCCTGAAGAAACGTCGTTTTTGGGTCTGACAGGGGGCAATTTAACGCAGGAGGGCCGCTGCGCGCGAACGCAGCGGCCCCTTGGGACGAAGGGCGCCTTTGCCGGGCTATTTACCCTTCTAGCCTTCAGATTCTATTCGGACAGCCTCCGAAAAGCAATCGGCTAGTTTGGACCCCCGTCGGCGCGTTTCTCCCGCGAAAGCAGGCAGACTCGCGTATGGACAGCGACCCGACTCAGTCTGGGCCGACACCTAGCACACCCCAACTCGTGGAATCCAGGCGCCTGATGGGCCTGATTCGGTTCGTCTCATCCAGGCCGGCGCCTCGCGCGTCCGGCCTCTTGTCGTTCACCCAGGAGCACGCCATGACCTAACGCCTCGCGTCCGGCTCGCGAACGTGAGCCGATTTCTCCATGGGCGTTAAAGCGAAACGGGCCCGAAGGCCCGCCGCACTCAAACAGTCGCTTTCGCTCCCACATCATCTCCGATCCAGGTGTTAGCCGCACCTGGATCGAGGCAGGCGGTTGAAGGGTTCAGCCGACCTCAGCGGGAGCTTTGCTGTACGGCAAAGTATATCCGCTCCCGAAACCCTGTCAACCGGGTCCCGTGAGGGCGCGACGCAGCCCTGGACCGCCTGGATAGGTTCGTATTGCCTGGTGACCGCCAGGCCCTGCGAGCTCAGACCGAGGCGGATCCATGACTCTCGCCATATCCATCCCTAACTCGCCGGCCCTTGCGCGACAGAGCTCCCCCGATGCCGCCGAGCAGGCGCGCCGGGCCGAGGCGCTCGAGCTGGCCGCACACTGGCTTTCCCTCGGCGCACATCTCGTGCCGCTGCGACCGCGCAGCAAGGCCATCCTGGCCGGGTACGGACTAAAAGGCCGCCAGCTCACGACCCTCAATCAGGCGCGCTTCCACCTGCGCGCCGGCGCCAACCTGGGACTGATCCTCGGCGGCCCGGGCCGCTTCGCCTGTCTGGACTTCGAGGACACCGTACTCTATGAGCAGTGGCGCACGACCCTGGGCCGTGAGGTCAACACCTGGACCGAACGCACCGCGCGGGGCGTCCACGTCTTCTTCCAGGCCGCAGGGCCGGAGGCGCTTCAGCACTGCGCGGCGCCGCACCAGGCCGACTTCCTCACCGCCGGCTTCGTCACGCTCGCACCCTCGATCCATCCAAGCGGCTCCCGCTACACGGTGCTCGACCGGCTCCCGATCGCACCCATGACCCTGGCCGAGCAGCGGATCCTGGTGCCCTTCACCCGGCCAGCTGTCGTCAGGACCCAGACCGTGCTTAAAGGGGAGGGAGAACGGGCTCCCCTTCCAACAGCGCGCCTGAACTATCAGGAGATGGCGCGAGAGATCAGACGTCGACGCCGGGTCTCGGACGAGGCCTCGCGACTGGGGATCGAGGAGCTCAAGGCCCGGGGAGGGGGCCTCGACAAGTGGAAGGCGCGCTGTCCCTTCCACGCCGGGGATGATCCCGATTCGATGTGGCTCGACGACGCCACCGGTCTGTGGGGCTGCGCGTCCACGAACTGTCGCGCGCAGCAGGAGCGCAGCGCCCATGACGTGATCACACTGCGGGCCTGGGCGGACGGTGTGCCGCTCGGTCGCGCGATCGCGTCCCTGGCCCACGAACTGGGTCTCACCCGCTGAGGCCGCGAGCCTCCAGCGCATAGCCGTCTCCATCTCCATGGCGATCGTGCGGGTCGACCCCGAACTGGCAGCCGCCGTGCTCCGTCTGGAAGACGCGAGTCGGACCGCCGCGCCCGTGCAGGGCTACGTGGTCTGGCTGATCGCGCGTTCCCTCGACGGGCAGGGCGCCGGCCGGGTGCCGCGCGATCTCCTGCGCACCGCCTGTGTCTCATCCGGGATCAGTCGGCGGCGTTTCGCGCGCTGGCTCACGGCCGCCTACACGCAGGGGTACCTCCGCGGGCGCGCCGGCGAGCACGTGCGCTATCGCTCCCTGCGCGAGGTCTGCCTGCAGCTGCAGCTCACGTCGCTCGATGGCCATCCCGTCGACGTGCGCGTGTACGCCAGCTCGCTCAAACGAGTGCGGGCCGCGCTGCTCGGCGCCTGGCTGGCGGGCATGGGCCTCGACGAGAAGACGCCGATCAACCAGGCCGCCATCCGTGCGGCCACCGGGATCGCGCCGCGCACTCAGAGCGAGTACACGCGCCTGGTCGACTGCGCCACCGTCGTCGTCCCGAACGTCGGCATCGACGTCGAAGTTGTGTTCAACCCCGAGGAAGCCGAGCTGTGGCTCAACGCCCAGCGCGGCCCCCGCGGGTCTCTGCCCGGGCCGTTCATCGTCCGGGCCCTGGGCGGCAACGGCCAGGTCATTCACCCGGCCTATCACCTCCCGAATAGCTACAGCACCCTGACTCCCAGAGCGCCGCGAGGACAGAGGCGCCGCATTCATCGTCTGCTGAGTGGACACCCCCTGATGCGCCAGTCGGGGCTTTGCGTGGAC
>JAEURK010000377.1 GCA_016789175.1 Anaerolineales bacterium | reverse complement strand
CCGTTGATGAAGCCGCTGCACTACGCCTGGGCCAGGCCCGCGCCGTAGTTGATCATGGCACGCACAGCTTCTTCGTTTCGGCCTTCGGCATAGACCCGCAGCACCGGCTCCGTCCCCGACGGGCGGATGAGCAGCCAGCTGTCGTCGTCCATCACGTACTTCACGCCGTCCATGGTCTCGACGCTTGCGACGCGCAACGACCCGATCGTCTGTGGCGCCTGCTCGCTCAATCGCCGCGTCATCTCGCTCTTCGACACTGGCCGGTTCAGGCGCAGGTCGCGGCGCTCGTAAAGCGCCGGCCCGACGTCGCGGATCAACTCCGCCACCAGTTCCTCGAGCGTCGCGCCCGAGGCCGCCACCATCTCGAGGATGAGCAGGCCAAAGAGCACGCCGTCCCCTTCGGGGATGTGGCCGAGGATGCTGATCCCGCCCGATTCCTCACCGCCGATCAACACCGGCCGCTCGAGCATCAGGTCGGCGATGTGGTTGAATCCGACCGGCGTCTCGATGCACTCCAGGCCGTAGCGCTGCGCCAGACGATTGACCATGCGCGTGGTCGACACGGTCTTGACGACGGCTCCGCGCAGCCCGCGTTTGTCGTGCAAATAGCGCAACGCCAGGCTGAAGATACGGTGCGGATCGACGAACTGGCCGCGCCCATCGACCGCGCCGGTGCGATCGGCATCGCCGTCGGTGGCCACGGCGAACGCGCCGTGCCCGGCCGCGATCGCGCCCATCGCCGGGCCGAGGTAGCGCGCGATCGGCTCGGGGTGCACGCCGCCGAAACCCGGGTTCATGTCGCCGCGGATCTCGGTTACCTCGCAGCCCGTGCCGGCCAGGATCCCGCGGATCGCGCCGCGGCCCGAGCCGTACATCGAGTCGACCACCAGGCGTTGCGGGTTGTGGGCGATCAGGTTGAAATCGATCAACGTGCGCAGATGCTCGTAGTACGCGGGCAGCGGGTTGAAGCGCTCGATCAGGCCCGCGGCCGTGGCCTTGTCGTAGTCCATCAGGTTCGGGCCGCGCGCCCGCCGCTCGTTGTCGCCCAGGAACAACTCAACCCGTCGGCACTGCTCGTTGAGCGCCGACCCGCCGAACGCGGCCTTGAGCTTGACGCCGTTGTAGCGCGGAGCGTTATGCGAGGCCGTGATCATCACACCCGCCGCCGCGCGATGATGCCGCACCGCGTACGACAGCGCCGGCGTCGGCGTGTCGGCGTGCGTCAACAGCACCCGGATGCCGTTAGCCGCCAGCACGCGCGCGACTTCGATCGCGAAACGATCGGAGAGAAAGCGCGTGTCGAAGCCGACCACCATCAAACGCGGATCAAAGTCCGCCGGCCCACTGGCCCAATCGCCCGCCGACACGGCGTCGGCGATGCCCTGAGTCAGCAGTCGCAGATTCTCGAACGTGAACGTCTCGGCGATGACGGCACGCCAGCCGTCTGTGCCAAATTGGATCGTCATGGGGTCTCCAGCAACTATTCAAAAGCGCCCGCCTCAACCGATCCGGCAGGAAGCCCTCCGCATTATGCCCGACCTCGATCCCTCGAGACAACAGGACCCACGTCCCGTCTCAGGACCCGCGCACCAGGCCGATCAGCAGGTCGTTGACGTTTGTGCCGGTCGGACCGGTCGTCACATGCGTGCCCAAAGCTTGATGAAAGGGGTATGTATCGTTTGCGGCCAACGCAGCCCACGGGTCCAGACCGAGTTCGCGCGCGCGTTGCACGGTCTCGCCCGTGACCAGTGCGCCGGCTGCATCGGTCGGGCCGTCGATGCCGTCGGTGCCGAAACCGGCTACGGCCAGGCCTGCCTGCCCGGCGATCTCGAGCGCGGCGGCCAGGGCCAGCTCCTGATTGCGCCCCCCTCTTCCGGCACCGCGCACCCGAACCGTGGTCTCGCCCCCGGCCACCAGACACACCCGCCCGACGGCCCGCGCCGCAAACACCTCAGACGCAAATCGCCGCCCTGCGTCCCGGGCCTCACCCTGCCAGTCGTCCCCCAGATAGCGTGTGTCGTATCCCAACGTGCTCGCTGCAGCGAGCGCCGCCTCGCCGGCCAAACGGTTCGAGCCGATCACACGGTTCTCGACCCGCGCGGCGGCCGCCGGTTCCGGCCTGGTCTGCAGGCAGGCCCGAATAGCTTCGGGCAGGTTATCGCTCAGGCCAAAGCGCTGTGCGATCTCCCAGGCGGTCTCGCCGCTCGGGGCCGGGATAATGGTCGGTCCGGAGGCGATGATCTCGAGCGGATTGCCGACCACGTCCGAGAGCACCAGCCCAAGCACCCGGGCCGGCGCGGCCAGGCGCAACAGCCCGCCGCCTTTGAGCTGCGAGACCCGCCAGCGCATCCGATTCAGGGCCTCGATCGGCGCCCCGCTGCGCAGGGCCAGATCGGTCAGGCGCTGAAGGTCCGCGAGGCTGACGCCGTCGACCGGCAATTCCAACAGCGCCGAGCCACCGCCCGAGATCAGGGCCAGCACGAGATCGTGGGCTTCGGCGCGCCGGAGCAAGTCCGCGATCGCTCGCCCGGCCGCCAGGCTGCCCTCGCTTGGCAACGGGTGCCCGCCGACGATGAAGGTCAAACCGGGTACGAGTGCGTTCGGAGCCGCCGGCTCCGGCACTGTTGGAGCCGCCGGCTCCGGCACTCTTGGAGCCGCCGGCACCGCCATCACACCGCCGGCCAGGTTCGGCCCGACGACTTCGGCCGCCGCGCGCGCCATCGCCACCCCGGCCTTGCCGGCGCCGACGATGAACACACGCTCTACGCCTGCCAGATCAGCCGCCCTCAAGGCGCGCCGGGTCGCCGCCGCCGGATCAACTGCCGCCAGCGCCGCGCGCAATATAATCTCGAGATCACGGCGAGCCCAGTTGGCTTCGTCCACCATGAAGCGAGTATAAGCCCGCAAACGGTCTCCGGCGCCAATGCGACACGGCACTCGCACCCGGCGTAGCCCCGCAGTTCATTGCCGCGGACCTTGCGGTAGACGCGGATTGTGGAACCACACATTCCATCTGCGAAATCCGCGCAATCCGCGGCAAGAATAAGCGCGCATTGGTATTGGTGCCATTGCCCTGCGCCGAGGTCGATCGAACGGCCAGCGCCGTGGATATCTCGGCGCTCAAGAGCAGGCGTCATGATTCGTCCTTCAGCCTTGCCCGCCAAACCTTGCGGATTCTTCTGCCGTCGGATACCATCCCCAAACGCATGTTCACATTGCCTCTGCCGCTTGCCCCTGAAACCTGGTCGGTCAGCGACCTCAATCGATACGTTCGTCAGGCGCTTGAGACCGATATTCGGCTTCAAGACGTGCGTGTGCGCGGCGAGGTCTCGGGCTTCAAGGCCTATCCCTCCGGCCACTGGTACTTCACCCTCAAAGACGGCAGCGCCCAAATCTCGTCCGTGATGTGGAAGCAGCGGGCCGCGCGCCAGCGTTATCAGCCGCGCGACGGCGATCAGGTCGAGGCCGTCGGGCGCGTGACTTTGTATGAGCAGCGCGGCCAGTACCAGTTCGATACGGCTTTGCTCGAACCGGTCGGCCAGGGCGCGCTTTTCGCCGAGTTCGCGCGGCTCAAGAGCCAGCTCGAGGCCGAAGGTCTGTTCAATGCAGCGCGCAAGCGCCCGCTTCCGTCCGACCCGCGTCGCATCGCGATCATCACATCGTCGTCCGGGGCGGCGCTGCAGGATATGCTCAACATCCTGCGCCGCCGTAATCCGCTGGTCACCGTGACTCTCGTGCCCACTCCGGTTCAGGGGGACGAGGCCGTGCCGGGCGTGGTCGCCGGGCTCAAGCGGCTGCGCCGCCTCGCCGCCGGCACGAGCGACGACCGCCCCGACGTCATCATCGTCGCCCGCGGCGGCGGCTCGCTCGAGGATCTGTGGGCCTTCAATGACGAGCGCGTCGCGCGCGCCCTGGACACCCTGCGCACGACCCCTGTGCCCGTCGTCAGCGGAGTCGGCCATGAGACCGACTTCACCATCGCCGACTTCGTGGCGGATGTGCGCGCGCCGACCCCTTCCGCCGCGGCCGAGTTGTGCTCGCCGATCACACTGGAGGACCGGCGCCGGCACATCGATGACCTCAGCCTGCAGCTGGGCGATCTATTCGAGCAGCAGGTGCAGTCCGGTCGGGTTCGACTCGAGCGGGCCCGGGCTGCCCTGCGCGCCGGCTCTCCCTTCGGCCAGCTGGCTTTGGCGCGTTCGCGCCTGCAAGCCCAATCCGCGCGCCTGACCGCGACGTTCACCCACCAGCTGCGCCTCGAGCGCGAACGGCTGGCCGGCGACGTCGCCACGCTGCAGGCCTTCAGCCCGCTTGGCGTGCTCGAGCGCGGCTATGCCATCGTCCGTCGGCCGGACGGATCCGTGATCTCACGCACGTCCGACGTGACACCTCAGCAACCGCTGCGCATCCGAGTGCGCGACGGCGAGTTTGACGCCAAATCCTTATGAGCCCTCGAACCAAACGCATCCGCGACAACGAAACCGATCAGCCGGTCGAGGTGGCAACCCTCACCTACGAGCAAGCCCTGACCGAGCTGGAGGAACTGGTCGAGCGCCTGGAGGCTGGCGCCGCGCTCGACGAAGCCCTCAAGTTGTATGAGCGTGGCCAGGCCCTAGCTGCCCACTGCGGCGCGCTCCTGGAGCATGCCGAACTGCGCCTGCGCGAACTGACGCCGGGCGCGAGCGACGACGAAACGGATTGAGTGACGCAGCCGGGACCTCAAACGCCATGAGCGAGTTTTTTGCGCAGTTGGTTGCGAATCAGGTGCTTTGGGCCGGTTTCTGGGCCTGGTTCATCGCCCAGATCGTCAAACCGCCGATCCACTACTTCCAGCATCGTGAATGGCGCTGGCGCTATGTGTTGAGCGCCGGCGGCATGCCTTCGTCGCACTCCGCCCTGATCATGAGTTGCACCACCGCCATCGGCCTGCAGGACGGGTTCAACTCCCCGATGTTCGCCCTGGCCTGGGTGATCTCCATGATCGTGATCTACGATGCGACCGGCGTGCGCCGACAAGCGGGCGATCAGGCCCGCATCCTCAACTTGATGATCGACGAGCTTTTCACCGGCCATCCTTTGGCCGAGAAGGAATTGCAGGAGCGGCTCGGGCACACGCCGCGTCAGGTGTTAGCCGGCATCGCCCTCGGCATCGCCGTCGCCGCGCTGGTCATCAGCTGAGCGCGACGATCTCAGACGAATGTCTACGGCGGAGGCCGCGTGACCCCGTGTGGGTCGCGCAGCCTCCGCCGTTTTGATTGACCGGGTTCGCGCTACACCGCGCGTCGCCGCAGCCGGCGGAAGATCAGCTCCGGGATCTGGCGTGCTTCTGGAACGCCCAGGACCCAGATCAACCCCCAGTACACGATCCCGCCGAGCCCGATCCCGCCGGCCAACGTCAACCAGCTCGATTGAGCCTGCATGAGCATCAACCACACAACCAGGCCGAACCCCATGAGCAGGGCCGCCAGGCCGACCCGCACAGTGACGGAGGCCAATGACCGCAACGCCAATCCTCCCAGTCGCCCCCGCAACAGCCAGGCCAGCACGGCCACTTCGATCGTGGTGGCGACGGTGTTCGCCAGCGCCAGCCCGGCCGCGCCGAGGGATTGGAACAGCAGTGCAAACGCGATGCTCAAGATCACGTTGAGCCCCATCGCCAACGCGCCCACCCACACCGGGGTCCAGGTGTCTTTGAGCGCGTAAAAACCACGCACCACCAGCTCGAGCACCGAATGGCTGACCAGGCCGAGCGTGTAGGCGACCAACGCACCGGTCACCAGTGCCGTCGAGCCGGCATCAAAGCGGCCATACTCAAACAGCACCTTCACGACCAAACCGCCCAACGCCAGCAGACCGGCCGTCGCCGGCAGCGCCAGCACAAACAGAAGCCGCAGGGCTTCATTCAGGCTGCGGCGCAGGCCGTCGAGGTCGTTCTTGGCGGCCTGCGCCGAAAACGTCGGCAGGATGGCGATGCCCAGGGCCTGCGCCAATACGACCTGGGGCATCGTGAAGATCTGCCAGGCCTGCTTGAGCGCCGTCAACGACCCGGTCACCAGGGCACTCGCCAGATTCGTGCTGACGATCGTGTTCAGTTGCACGGCGCCGACGCCCACCAGGCGCGGCCCCATCAGGCCGACCACCTGCCGCACCAGTGGATCTCGGATCTCGGCCCGGGGCCGCAACGCCGGCCGGAGCTGGAGAAAGGCCGGCAACTGTACGCCGAGATGCAGCGCCGCGCCCAGCACCGCACCCCAGGCCAGACCCCGGATCCCGAAGATCGGGGTCAGAAAGACCAGCCCCAGGATCATGCCCAGCCAGTAAAACGTCGGCGCCAGCGCCGCGGCCAAAAACCGCCCGTGCGCGTTCAGCATGCCCATGATCAGGCCGCTGATGCCGAACAACATCGGCGAGAGCAGCAGGATCCGCAACAGCTCGGCCGCCAGATCGGCTTGACCCGGTGTGCGCGCCAACCCGGGGGCCAGCAGCCCGATCAGCCAGGGTGCACCCAGTGCTGCCAGGGCAGATGCCGCGGCGAGGACGAGCGCCACCAGCGTCACCGTGCTGCTGGCCAGCCGCCAGGCCGCCTGGGGATCGGGTCGATTGAGTAATTCTGTGAAGGTCGGCACGAAGGCCGAAGCCAGGGCACCACCGGCAGCCAGGCTGAACAGGATCTCGGGCAGGGTTTGGGCAGCGTAGAACGCGTCGATCTCGAGACCCGTGCCGAACTGATTGGCGATCAGGATCTGGCGCACGAGGCCGGTCAGGTTGCTGAGCACGAAGGCGGCCATCACAATGCCGGCGTTGCGCGTCAACTGACGTTGGGACGGGGTCACAGGTTGGATTATACGGGGCTGGCGCCGAGCTGCGTGCCGGGTCTGTTAATGGCGAGAGCCCGGGACGCCGACCCAGGCTCTCTCAAGGAGGAGAAGAAGAGTTATGCCCTTCTGAAGGTCAGAATAGCCCACTCCCATATATAGGTCTGGTCTACCGCGCTACGTGTACCCTACGCTCACCCTACGCTCGCCTAAATTTCCGGTAAATATCGAGCGATATCGGTTTCCGGCCGCCCTGGCGCTTACAGGCACCGGGGTTAAATGACCAGAGCCCGGGACGCCGACCCGGGCTCTGGTCACTTAGGAGGAGAAGAAGAGTGTGCCCTTCTTGAGCAGTAGAGTACAGCGGACCCTCCGACGATGCCTGACGCACCCCCCACGGCATATCAACGCTTAGGTGACGACCGACGGGCGCGTCAGCGTAGGTTGCGCCCACCCCCTCCGGCCTACGCGCCCATCGCCCTGCGAAACGTCACACGTAGGCGTTGGCACCTGTCCTTGACTTGAGGGAGTCTGGGGTATTATCTTGTTAGAAAGTAACCACTTACACACATAAACCCATGATCTCGACTCCCCAACCCTCGACCACGACCGAAGAACCGCTGCGAGGCAATGCCAAACGGAGGATCCTGACGACGGCCGCCGAGGTTTTTGCCGCGAACGGCTATGCACGCACGACGACCCGTAGCCTGGCCACCGCCGCTGGGATCAGCGAAGTCACGTTGTTCAGGCACTTCGGGAGCAAAGAAAACCTGTTCGCCGCCGTGGTCGACACCTTTGGCGGCAGCACACTGGCCGGCGAACTTGAGGCCGAGTTGACCGGTTCCGTGCAGGCCGACCTTCAGCAACTGGGGAGGCGCTTCATTCGAATCGCGCTGGAGCGGAGCCGAATCCTGCGGCTCATGTTTTTTGAGGCCGATCACTTTCCGGAGGTCGCGCAGGCATTGGCCCAAAACCCGCGTCAGTTTCGCGAGATGCTGGCCCGATACCTCGACCGGCAGGTGGCGGCCGGCCGCCTCCGAGCCCTCAACACGGAGGCAGCGGCCCAGGCCTTCTGGGGCATGATCTTGGCCTACAGCCTGGTCGTCGACGCCCTCAAGGAGAACGTACCCGGTGGTCAGCCCCCTGAGGAAGTCGTAGCCCATTTCGTCGATATCTTCATCCATGGCATCATCCTGACGGGTGACGCCCCCGGCAAGGAGTGAGACCATGGCGGCGGATTGCTGATGGTGCGGAACAACGAGTCCAACGTGCCCTGGTTCTCGTGGCTGTTGCCCAATACCTACGCCGTCGATGCCCTGCGGGACTTCATCTTGTTTCACCCAATCGCGCCGGATTGGCTGGGCAGTCTGGCGCTCGTGGCCCTGTTCGCCGGTCTGGCCGTCATCGGCGGGCTCGGCTTTACGGCCCGGGAGCTGCAGCGCGCCCGATAGCCGCCGTCGGCCCCTCCCCTCATCCGGCCATATCCGGCCATTCCCGGGATCGCCAGGCACGCGCTTGACTCGCGACCCGCGCTTGTGTTAAGGTGACCCCTGCACGTTTCACCCACGTGACACCTTGGAAAGGAGCGCAACCGAGCATGGCACAAGTTATCTACAACGGTTTGCATACCGCGCGGTTTGGAACCGCCAGCCGCCTGCACCTCAGTTGCGCCCCGCTCTGTTAGCCTAGACGTCTCATTTTGACGCTCCAGGACCGTGGGCAGGCGCTCACGGTCCTTTTTTTGTTTTGGATAGGAGCCTGGAATGTCTGACAACCTTGCCATCGCCGTCGAACACGTAGGCCGCATCTACAAGATCCGCGGCGCTAAACGCGGCGAACCGACCGAACGGGTCGCCCTGCGCGACATCAACCTCGAGGTGCCGCGCGGCGAGTTCTTCGGCCTGCTCGGCCCGAACGGCGCCGGCAAATCGACGCTGATCAAGATCCTGACCACCCTGCTCGCCCCGACCACCGGCCGGGCACTGGTGGCCGGGTACGACGTGATCAAACAGGCCAACGAGGTCCGGCCGCGGATCAACATGGTCAGCGGCGGCGAGTCCTCGGGCTATGGCCTGCTGACCGTGCGCGAGAACTTGTGGATGTTCGCGCAGTTCTACGGCCTCGACACGCGCACCGCCCACGCCCGCATCGATGAGATGTTAGGGATCGTCGGGCTGTCGGATCGCGCCAACACCAAGATCTCGGATCTGTCGACCGGTTTGCGCCAGAAGATGAACATCGTGCGCGGCTTCATCACTGACCCCGAAGTCGTCTTCCTCGACGAGCCCACCCTGGGCCTCGACGTCGGCGCGAGCCGCGACATCCGCACCTTCGTGCGCGCCTGGATGGCGGGCCGACCGGACCGCACGCTGCTGATCACCACGCACTACATGGCCGAAGCCGACGAGTTGTGCGACCGGATCGCCATTATCAATGCCGGCGCGGTCATGGCTTGCGACACACCATCCGCGCTCAAGCGCGGGCTGAAGGCCGAGGCCGTCTATCAACTCGAGGTGACGCCGCTCAAACCGGGCAGCGACGGCGCGTTGCAGAACCTGCCGGGCGTGCGCAGCCTGACCCACACGCCGCTCGACGGCCGGGCCGCCCTACAGGTCATCCTGAGCGGTGACGACGCGCTCGGCAGCCTGATCAGCGAAGTCGGCGCCCACGGCGGCAGCTTGCTCAACCTGCAGAAACGCGAAGCCACGCTCGAGGACGTGTTCGTGAGCGTGGTCGGCCTGAGCATGAGCGAGGCCGAACGGAGCGAGGCGTGAGGATCTCTGACCGCGATCTGCTGTCAACGGTTGATACACAAGGCACTGCGATATGACCTCCACCACGATCCAAATCACGACCCTTAACCAATCCACGCCGCCAGATCGCGGCTGGCGGCTCTTTCTCCGCAGCATCCGGGCGCGCGCGTACCCGCGCATCGTCGGGCAGACCCGCGAGAAGCTCTGGATCTTCTTTGAGACCTTTCTGCCATTCATGGCGACGGTCGGCTACGTCTTTGTCTATCGCGCTATCCAGGCGCCCGAGGACTACGTCGGCTTTGTGGTCATCGGCGGAGCGATGACGGCCTTCTGGCTGAACGTGATCTGGATGATGGCCTCGCAGCTCTACTGGGAGAAGTCGAGCGGCAACCTGCCGCTGTACATCATCGCGCCGAACTCGCTCATGTCGATCCTGCTGGGGATGGCGGTCGGCGGCCTGCTCGCCACGCTGTTGCGCGCCGGCGCGATCATCATCCTGGGCACGCTGCTCTTCAACATCCAATTCCAGGTTACGGGCTTTCTCGAGCTCTCCGCCGTGTTCACGCTGACGATGGCGGCGCTCTATGGCCTGGGGATGATGCTGGCCTCGATCTTCCTGCTCTTCGGGCGCGAAGCCTGGCAGATCGCCGAGGCCCTGCGAGAGCCCGTCTACTTCGTCTCGGGGTTCTACTTCCCGGTGCGCGCACTCGGCTTTCCGGTGGCGCTGGCCGCCTCGGTGCTGCCGATGACGCTCGGGCTCGACGCGATGCGCCAGCTCAGCTTCAGCAACGGGCCGTTGCTGGGTTTTCTCACGGTCAACCTGGAGATCGGGGTCCTGGCGGGCCTGACCGTGTTATTCGGAATCGGCGCCAAGTTTGCGCTCGAAGTGGTCGAGCGCAAGGCCATCGAAGAAGGCACGCTCACCGATCGGAACCGCTGATCATGTTCAAGACCCTCAAAGCCACGCTCTGGCCGGCCGCCTGGCTCGGCTGGCAAATCGAATCCAACTGGACCGACCCGTTCGCGTTCATCGCGTTCTCGGTCGCCAAGCCCGTGACCGGCGTGCTGATCCTGGTCTTCATGTACTGGGCCGTCGCCGGTGTCGGCACGGAGGCGCCGATCTATGCCTACTTGTTCCTGGGCAACACGTTCTACATCTACGTCGGGGCCGTGATGGCCGGCGCCTCGTACTCGATCCTGGACGACCGCGAGCGCTATCGGACGTTGAAGTACATCTACATCTCGCCCATCAGTCTGCCGCTGTATCAGGTCGGGCGCGCCGTCGCGCGTTTCATCACCGGGACGCTGGCGGTGGTGATCACGATCGTGATCGGCGCGGTCTTCTTTCAGCTGCCGCTTTCGGTTCTTCAGACCGACTGGGGCCTGTTTGCACTGACCATGACGCTCGGCCTGGTCGCGCTCTCGGCGCTGGGCGTGACAATCGGCATGTGGACCCTCTCGATCCGCTCCGAGCCGTGGTTTGTGGGCGAGGGCTTTGCGGCCGCCTTCTATCTGTTCAGTGGCGCGATCTACCCGATCGACCTGCTGCCGGGTTGGCTGCAACCCGTCGCATACGCCTTGCCCATCACCTACTGGCTCGAACTGATCCGGCGGTCGCTGCTCGGCGTCTCGGCCGCGGCGTTCCCGACCTTTGCGGCCTGGAGCAACACCGATCTGCTGCTCACCCTGGCCGGGATCACGGCCGCCCTGATCGGCGTGGCAGCCGTGACGTTCCAATACTTCGATCACCTGGCGCGCGAACGCGGCCTGATCGATGTGACGTCGAACTTCTAATGAGGCGTACCGCTCGATGAACCCC
>JAEURK010000375.1 GCA_016789175.1 Anaerolineales bacterium | reverse complement strand
CTGCTCAGCCAGTTTCCTGGAGAACTCCTCCGTGATCTTCTGCTCGAGCTCAGCCCGTTTGGTGCTGACGAGCTCCTCGACACCGTACTGCGAAGCCATATCACGCAGGATGCCGCGCGCGAGCGGGCGGACGACCTGGTCCTCGTAGCGATCCTGCCAGGTCTGATGCAGGGCCACGATTCGAAGCGGATCGGGTTGGTAGATCACCGAGGCGTCGAACGACACCTGTTGGCCGTCGCGTGTTCTGGCCTGAATGGAGTCGTCACCGGAGACCGTCCCCTCACTGGCCGTTGCCGACATCGTGTACGTTTGGCGCGACACGTCGTAGATGCGTACCTGTTCGGCGACCGGGATGATCCAATGCAGGCCCGACTCGAGCGGCTCGGGGCGGATACCTCCGGAACCCACAGCAGTAATCACCACGCCGCGCTGTTGTGTCTCGACAAACACCGTTCCGGCTGCGGCCGTGCTCAGCACGGCTGCCAGGACGATGCCGCCTATGATCAGGGAGATGCTGTTGCCCAGTTTCTGGCCGCGGGCGATGCTCGTCACGAGATAGACGATCGCCCCGATGACGCCGAGCCACGCCACCGATGAGACGATCGCCAAAATGCCTTGAATTCCCATTCTCACTCCTGTGCTGACCGGTCGCTGAAAAAGGTCGCGATCGGCGTGCGCCTATGATAGTATCACCCGGTGCAATTCGTGGCACTTGACGTCGCCGAAGTGGCGACAATCGCCGGGCAATTTGCGGTAACCGTCACCGGGGCGGCCCTGCCACCCACGGGGCCAGGACAGTGCTGGCTGATCCAACCCGAGGATCCGGCCCTGAGTCCGCTGCCGGTCTTCCCTATGCTGACGGAGGGCCGTTACCTCTTCTGGGTCGCGGCGCAGGATCTGGCGCAACCCGGGTCGCCGTTGGCCGAGGTCGCGCCCGGCACCCCGCTTCGCATGCTCGGCCCGGTCGGGCGCAAATGGCTGCCGCCTGGCCATGAAGGTCGGTTGTTGGTAGCCGCGAACGATCCCGGTCGGGCCTGGCCGCTGGCGCGTCTCGCCCTCGATCAAGGGTGGGCGGTCGCCTGGCTATGGCGCTTCCGAATCCCGGAATGGGCCGGGCAGATCCTGCCGCCGGTTGTCGAGTTCCACGCTGGACGCGCTTCTTCCGAACTGGTCGATTGGGCCGACTTGATGGTGATCGATCAGCCGGACCCGGCCGGCTACCTGAAAGAGATTCGCGGTTTCGGCCGACTGCGCAATAACGGTCGTGCCTACGGCTGTCAGTTGCCGCCCATGCCCTGCGGCTTTGGTGGCTGTCAAGGCTGTTGGACACACACCCGTCAGGGCCGCAGCCTGGCCTGCCTGGAAGGGCCGTGGGTGCAACTGTAGCGGGCGATCGGCGGATCTAGCCAAACATCTATGTCTTCTCTCCTTTGCCTCATCGCACATCCCGACGACGAAACGATTCTGATGGGCGGCACGTTGGCGTTGCTGGCGCAACGCGGCGTGCCCGTCCATGTGGTTTGCCTGACCCGCGGCGAGGGCGGCGAAGTCGGCGAGCCGCCGGTGACGGAGCGCGTCGGTTTGGGCGACGCCCGCGAGCAGGAAATGGTGGCGGCCGTGCGCGCGCTTGGCGCCCGCAGCCTGACCTTCCTCGGCTACGTCGATCCCACAGTGGGGCCGGGCGAAGCCCTGTTCGCGCCCGAGCACGATCCGGTGATGCTGGCCGGCCAGATCGTCAGTTGCATCCGGCAGTTCGCGCCCGCGGTCGTGCTGACCCATGGCAGCAACGGCGAGTACGGACACCCGGCGCATCTGTTGGTGCATCGCCTGGCCGTCGCGGCCGTGGCCTCGCTGGGCGCCGACGCGCCGGCCTTGTGGTCGTGCGCCGCCGCCTATCGGACGCATCCATACCCGCGACTCTCGAACGTCGATGATCCGGCGGACCTGGTGGTCGATGTCAGCACCGTCCTCGACGCCAAGGAGGCCGCGGCGCTGGCGCATCGCAGCCAGAATGCGCTGTTCGTACGGCGGCGTTCGCTGGCCGCCGGGCGTCCGCTCGCGGTGCGTGAGACCCTGCTGACCGAAGAGTCCTTTCGCCGACAGGCGCCCGGAGGCGCGGATGATCCCTTTGCAACCTGGCTGGGCGAGGCAGCGCGCCAACCGGAGGCCGCCGAGACCGAGCCGGTGGCCGAAGCATCCGTGGACTTCGACACCTGGTGGGATTACGACCATCCGGATGTGACCGAAGGACGTTTCAAGGCGCTGCTGCCGGAACTGCCCGCGGACTCGCCGATCCGGCTCGAGCTGCTGACCCAGATCGCGCGCGCGCAGGGCCTGCAGCGACGTTTCGACGACGCGCATCGAACCCTGGACGCCGTCGAGCCACAACTGCCGACCGAACCGGCCCGCATCACGGCACGCTATCTGCTCGAGCGGGGGCGCGTCTTCA
The DNA here is from genome assembly GCA_016789175.1 of Anaerolineales bacterium. Taxonomy (GTDB): domain Bacteria; phylum Chloroflexota; class Anaerolineae; order Anaerolineales; family UBA6663; genus UBA6663. Next base: position 8,779 of record JAEURK010000375.1, on the reverse strand, counting down.
ACTCTGCGCGGCAACCGGATCAGGCGCGGCCGCTGTTTGAGCGCGCCTGGGCCGTCGCCGGCGCTGCCGACCAGGATGGCCTTGCCGTCGACGCCGCCCATATGCTGGCCATCGTGAGCACGGGCGCAGCCGTTCTCGACTGGAACCTGCAGGCGCTGGCGCTGGCCGAGCGCTCGACTCAGGCTGCCGCCCGGCGCTGGTTGGGGTCGTTGTTGAACAACATCGGTTGGACGTATCACGAAGCCGGCCGATATCCCGAGGCCCTCAGCTGTTTTGAGCGCGCAGCCGGCTGGCGTCGCGAGAACGGCGGCGGCCATGCCGAGCAGGTCGCACGTTGGTCGGTGGCGCGCGCGTTGCGCTCGCTCGGTCGTCACACCGAAGCCCTGGCCATCTTGCAGAAGCTCGAGGCCGAGTTCGCGACAGCTCCGGAGCCTGACGGCTACGTCTTCGAGGAGCTCGCCGAGAACCTGTGGATGCTCGGTCGACTCGACGCTGCCCGGCCCTATTTCGCGCGGGCGGCCACCACGCTCGCACAGGACGCCTATCTGGTGGACAATGAGCCGCAACGTCTGCGACGTCTGGCCGAGCTGGCCCAGGCTGGCGCCTGAGGTCTGGATCGCTTTTCAGGAGGATCGCCATGCTGATAGAGCACATCGCTTTCAACGTGCCCGAACCCGCCGCTGCCGCGACCTGGTATGTCAGCCATCTCGGCCTGCGCGTCGTGCGCAGCCAGACGGTCAGCCCGTTTGCGCAGTTCCTGGTCGACGAGTCGGACCGGAGCGTGATCGAGTTCTATAACAACCCGGGCGATCCAGTGCCGGATCTGCGGGCCGTGCACCCGTTGCGGCATCACATCGCGTTTGCCACGGATGACATCGCCGTCACCTGGGCGCTCCTGATCGCCGCCGGCGCGCAGGCCGTCGATGAGATCGTCACCACGCCCATCGGCGATCGACTGGTCTTCCTGCGCGATCCGTGGGGGCTGCCTCTGCAGCTTGTCCAGCGCGCGAAGCCATTGCTGGCCTGACTGAAGCGGTGACTGGGCGCCCGCGTGCCCAGTCGCCACATCCTCCGATGTCCCTGGTTGAACTCGCCCCCAGCCACAAACGTGGATTGACCCTGCGTGGGCCGGTGCTGAACGCGTCCGGCACGTTGGGCTTTGCCGTGGAGGCCGAGGGGTTGGTGGACTTCGATGGGCTGGGGGGCTTTGTCACCAATCCGGTGACCTTTGAATCGCGCGGCCCGGCGGGCGCGCCCAATGCGGCGGCCGTGGCCGGCGGGATTGTGCTACACACCGGCCTGCCGAACCCGGGCATCAAGGCCGCTGTGCGGCGGTTCGCGCCGGATTGGGAGCGGGTGTTCGGGCGCCAGGGCCTACCGGTCATCGTGCATCTCGCGGCCACCCGACCGCAGGACGTTCGGCGGGCCGTCGAGATCCTCGAGCGCGTGGACGTTGTCTCAGGGCTCGAGCTGGGTCTGCGCGACAACATCAGCGCATCCGAGATGACCCAGGTGGTGCATGCCGCGCGCGGCAACCTGCCCCTCATCGTGCGACTTCCGCTCGATCGCGCCGAGCGCTATGCGCCGACCGCGGTTCGGGCCGGCGCGGATGCCCTCTGCATCGGCGCGCCGCCGCGCTGGCATCCCACCGGCCCAGACAGCGCGAGCCTGCCGCGCTCCGGCCGACTGTACGCGCCGGCCACGCGCGAGCCGATGCTGGCGGCTCTGGCACTGGTCGCCGGGCTGGGTCTGGAGGTGCCCCTGATCGCGGCCGGTGGGATCCTCACAGCGAGCGACGTCACAACGGCGTTGAACGCGGGCGCGGTAGCGGTCCAGGCCGACCTGGCGCTGTGGCGCGGCAGATCGCTGCCTGGCGCAGGCGACCTCGCACCATAGTGTCGGCGTGGGCGGAGCCGTGCCGATGGGCCTGCTACAGACAGTCAGGCGATGAGTGCCCGCTCGAAATCGCGGGTTACTTCGCGGCGCGGGTTTTGCGTGGGGCGAGCTGTTTGCGCAGGAAGCGCAGCGACCGAGCCCAGGCTTTTTGGGCGGCCGGGGCGTGATAGGCGTTCGGCTGATCGTCTTCGAAGAACCAGTGACCGGTGCCCGGATAGGTGAAGAACTCGACCGGGCGTTGAGCTTCGCGTAAACGGCGTTCGAGGCCGGCGACCGACGTCGCGCGCTCGTACGGGTCGTGTTCAGCAAAGTGGCCGAGGTAAGCCGCCTCGGACTTGTCGAACTTGCCGCCGCTGGTGCCGTAGAAGGCCACCACTGCGGCGATATCCTGCGGACGTGTGGCGGAGAGCCGAAGCGCGAACGCCGCGCCTAACGACATGCCCAGGAGCCCCACGCGCGGTGAGGTCAGGGCGGATTGCGCGCGCAGGTAGGCGAGCGCCGCCGTCAGGGTCGCATGAACGGTTTCGCGGTGAAGTTGGTCGCGCAGATAGCGGGCCTCTTCGATCGACCGCGCCACGTTGCCCTGGTAGGTGTCCGGCGCAAATGCGACAAATCCCTCGAAGGCCAGCCGGTCGCACAGCCGTTTGACGAAGCGGTTCAGGCCCCACCAGGCGTGCAGCACCAGGACGCCCGGGCCGCTGCCGCCCTCAGGCAAAGCCAGATAGCCGCGCGCGGCGCCGTCGGTGACCGGAAATCGTTTGAGGGTGCCCATCTATCGCTCCAACAGGATCGTGACCGGACCATCATTATGGATCGAGACCTGCATTTCCGCCCGGAAACGCCCGGTCTCGGTCGGAACACCGAGCGCGCGCAGGCGTTCGATATAGCGCGTGATCAGCGGCTCGGCATCCTCCGGTCGAGCCGCCTCGATAAATGACGGCCGATTCCCACCGCTCGAGTCGCCGTAGAGCGTGAACTGCGACACGGCCAACACCGCTCCGTTGATGTCGAGCACCGACCGGTTGAGTTTGCCGGCGTCATCCTCGAAGATGCGCAGTCGTGCCGTCTTCTCAGCCAGCCAGTCGGCCTGCTCGCCGACGTCGCCGCGGCGCACACCGACCAGCACCACCAACCCGCGCCCGATCGCGCCGAGGGTCTCCCCACCGACGGTCACCGAACCGTGAGTGACTCGTTGTACGACCAGGCGCATTGGTGTCTCCTCGGCGTGTGCTGAGGGCCGCGCTCACAGTTATCGATCGAGCACGGCTCGTGTGGCTGCCCTTACGTAATCGTGTAGCTGACGCGCAGCTCACGCTTCAAGATCTTGCCGGCGGCCGAAAGCGGCAAGGCCTCCACGAGGCTGACGTGCCTGGGTGCTTTGTAGGCTGCCAGCCGTTCGCGGCAGAACGCAATCAGCTCGGCCGAAGTCGCCTCTGCGCCGGGCTTGAGCACCACGAAGGCATGGCCAACCTCGCCCCAGGTCGGCTCGGGCACGCCGATCACCGCGCACTGATGCATGGCCGGATGGGCCTGCAGGACGCGCTCGACCTCGGCCGGGTACACGCTTTCGCCGCCCGACAGGTACATGTCTTTCTTGCGGTCGACGATCCAAAAGAAGCCGTCGGCATCAACGCGGGCCAGGTCGCCGGTGTGGAACCAGCCGTCGGCTTCGAGCGGCGCCTGCCCGGCGGTCTCGGTGTTGAAGTAGCCCGAGCACAGCACCCGGCCGCGCAGGGCCAGTTCGCCGACCCCGTCGGCCGGCACCGGGCGCCCGGTGTCATCGAGGATGGCGGCCTCGACGCAGGCGTTGGGCGTGCCGATGCTGCCGGCCTTGGCCACCGCGTCGGCGGCCTCGGTGATGAACACAAACGGCCCGTACTCGGTCATGCCGAAGCCCTGGCGGAGCGGAACGCCGTGCACGGCCCCGAATTCCTCGATCACCGAGACTGGCAAGGGCGCACCGCCGCTGGTCAGCCGCACGCCGCGCAGGTCCGCGGTCTTGATGTTCGGGGCGGTCAGCAGTTGCTGAAACTGGGTCGGGACCGCGAAGAGCAGCGTGACTTTTTCGCGGGGGAGCAGATCGAGCACCGCCTCCGGTGCCCACTTGGGCACCAGCACGACGGTGCCGCCCATGATCAACAACGGCAGCGTGTACAGCAATAACCCGGCCGTGTGGAAGAGCGGGGTGGCCGTCAGGGCCACGTCGTTGCGGCGCAGCTCACGGATGGCGCCGTTGAGCGCGTTCCAGCTGATCATGCGGTACGAGAGCATGGCGGCCCTGGCCAACCCGGTCGTGCCGCTTGTGAACAACAGACAGGCCGGATCTTCCTCCGAGGCCGGGCCGGCCCAGCGGCGCGGCGCACCGGGGGCCGGGAGGGTCGCATCATCGAACACGAACCAATGCGCAATCGGGGTTGCGGCCCGCTGCAGATCCGCAGCCACGGGCGCGAAGGCCGGGGCGTACAGCAGGGCGGTGGGCGTGGTCAGGGCGATCAGGTCGGCCAGTTCGCGCCAGGGGCTGCGCCAGTTGAAGGGCACGAAGACGGCGCCCAACCGAACGCAGGCGAACAGCGCGTCGAGCACCTCGACGCTGTTGAGCGCCAGCACGCCGACGCGATCCCCGCGGCGTACGCCGGCGACGTCGTGCAGCCAGGCGGCCAGCCGTTCGGCGCGAACATCGAGATCACGGTAGGTGAAACGCCCGGCCGGGCCCCGGCCGGTATCGACCACCGCCAGTCGCTCCGGCCAATGCGCTGCGCCGTCTTGAATCCACATGAAAGAATTCGGTGATTGGGCGATTGCGGTCTTCGGGCTGGCGCGTCAGCGTCGATCACCCGGTCCCCATTCACCCAATCGCCCGGTGTCTAGGGCAATCCGACAGCGTCGCGGACCTCGGCCATTGTGGCGCGGGCGATGTCGCGCGCACGGCCGGCCCCGTCGGCGAGGACATCGCGGATGTGGTTCGGGTCGCTGGCCAACGCAGCGCGGCGCTCGCGGAAGTCCGCAAAGTGCGCATTGATATTGGCGGCCAGCTTCTTCTTGCAGTCGACGCAGCCGATGCCGGCCTGGCGACAGGCGGTATCGATCGCGGCGACTTCGTCACCGGGCGTAAAGGTCTTGTGCAGCGTGAAGACGTTGCAGACCTCGGGTCGGCCGGGGTCGGTGCGGCGCTGGCGCTGCGGGTCGGTGACCATGGTCATCACCCGCTTCTGGGTCTCCTCGGGCGTGCCCGAGATCTCGATATGATTGTTCAGGCTCTTGCCCATCTTGTTGACGCCATCGGTGCCGAGCACCTTGGGGTACTCGGTGTTCTTCATCTGCGGCTCAACGAGCACCGGGCGTCCGGTGCGATGGTTGAACGTGCGCACGACCTCGCGCGTGAACTCGATGTGACTGGCCTGATCCACGCCGACCGGCACGGCGTCGGCCTTGTAGAGCGTGATGTCGGCCGACATCAGCACCGGGTAGCCGACCAGGCCGTAGTTGACGTTGTGCGGCTGCTGTGCCACTTTCTCTTTGAAAGTCGGGAGATCGGTCAGCTTGCCGAGCGGCGTGAACATGCTCAGGATCGTGTGCAGTTCGGTCACCTCGGGCACGTGGCTTTGGACGAACAGGATGGTCTCCTCCGGCCGTATGCCGGCCGCCAGCCAGTCGAGCGCCATGTCGACCGTGTTCTGGCGCAGGTCCTCACGCTCTTCGAGCGTGGTCAGGGCGTGCAGATCGACGATGCAGTAGACGCAGTCGTAATCCGCCTGCATCGCGACATAGTTCTTGATCGCTCCCAGATAGTTCCCCAGATGCTGGCGCCCGGTCGGTCGGGCACCCGAAAAAACGCGGCCTTTCTTAGGCATTCATTCACTCCGAGACAGGATTTGGGTGATTATAACCGGGGCGGTGACAGGCGCCGCCGCGGTGTGCCCGAACGAATAGGCGGAAGCCGCCCTGTGGCGTGCCGTCAGGGGCGAAACCGGGCTGCGGTCAACCAACAGCCGTCAGGGCCGACAGATCGGGGCGGGTCGGTGCCGTTCCAGACCGCCAGGTGGTATCCCGCTACAGAGGGCGCCAGGTAATCGCCGGCATTCAGGTACAGCCCGTCCTGGCCGACAAGCAATTCATGCGTGATGCCGTCTTCGAGCGTGATCGGCGTACTCGCCGGGGCTGAGCCGATCTTCGTGGCACTCTCGAATGAGTAGGCATCGATGCCCGATTGACTGGCCTCTCCAGCGCCGTTGGTCAGAAACAAGACCGTGCCGTCGGCCGAGAAGGCCAGCTGGGGGATCCCGGCCGTGGCCTGGGAGAAACGGCTGACCTCAAAGGCGCGGATACCGACGAGCCGATACAGAATCGTGACACGCGTCGTCCCGATGCGGTCGATGAAGCTGATCGCGGCCCGCGCATGCACGCTGTCGATTGCGAAGGCCTGGACGCGCAGATCGTCATCCGGCTGGTCCGCGAAGTAGAACAGGCCCGGCTCGGGACCCGGCGGCGGGTCGAGTTGAGCGCCCCCGAGGGCGATGGTGTCGTTGGCGTCCACTGTGCTCAGGTGCCAGAAGCGATCCACCCTGTATTCGCGGGCCGCCATGGCCTGTGGGTTGTAAGGTGTGGAAACGCGCGTGTGATTGGCGAAGTCGACAATCTCCAGGAGCGAATTGGTCGAACCTGTGATCAGCAAGTTGAGCGCCTGGCGGCCGCTGCGGCTCAGGAGAAACAGGTTGTACGTTCCGACAACCGGCGTGGTCGTCAACGGCTCGGCGTTCAGTTGAATGATCTGATCGGGCGCCGTCCCCGGCCGGGTCGCCGCCAGCACTGCGTCGTTCCCGAGCCAGCGCACCTGGCCTGACGTCGCGTCGACGGCGTCAGGCAATCGCAAGGCCCGTCCGGCGGCGGTGTCAAGGACGAACACGCGACTGCCGACGCCGGTGAGCAGGCGGGTCCCATCTGGCGAAAGCGCGAGTGGGTTGGCCGTGGTTCCAAGCGCTGCGGCCTGGCGCGGCTCAAGGACGTCCAGCGCTGCGGGCGTGTCGCGCCGCCAGCCGGCCCACCTGGCCGTAAACAGATCATCAAAGCAAATGAGCACACCGTCGAGCGGCCCGGTGGCGGCCACCTCGAGGGCGATCGGCGGATTGATCGCGGCGAGTCGCTCAGCCGAGTCGGTTCGGCCAAGCGCCTGGTCGAGCCAACCCTCGGGCGTGTCGGCGTCGGCCAACCCGGCCCAGAGCGCTGTGGCGTCCACCCGAGGCGTGGATTCGAGCAAGACGTCGAGCACGGCCGTCGCTTCCCTCAAGGCCGCGGCGTTCGAGCGATCGGCGGTCCACAGACGCTCGTTCGTGTAGAGCCCTATGGCAGCGGCAGATCGGGTCGGGCGTTCGACCACGCCGACTTGATGAGCTGTCCAGAGGCCGAGCCCACCCCAGAACGCAGCCCCGTGGAAGAGGCCGTCCGTCTGCCCGCGGATCTCCAGCCAGCGACCCAGCAGCTGAATGGTTACTTCGCGCGCCACCGCGCGCTGTTCGGTCGGGCCGACCGGCACACCGGTCTCCGCGAACGACAACCGTGCCAGATGACCGGCGTTGGCACCGCGTCCTGAGGTTTCCCAGGATGCGGCCAACAGCTCGGAAGCATCTTTGAAGGTGTTCATGCTCCAGAAAAGCTGGAGCTCATCAGCGTCGATCGCCACCAAATCGACGGCGAGTTGGCCCTCGGCCGGACACGGCAGGCCGGCCCGACACAGTCGTACAAAGTTGTCGGAGACGAGCGGGGCCAGTGCCGCCACAGCCTCGTCGTCGATGGCGCTGTAGGTCCAGCGCACGGCGCCTTCGAGGTGGTCCCGTTCTTCGGCGCGTTCCGGTAGTTCGGGCAGAGGAAGGCGTAGCCAACGGCCGCCGACGGTGCGGGTATAGGCTTCGACCGTGACGAATTGCCAGGATCCCTCGGCTGGATCATCGGGATCGACGTAGCGGCGCAGGACTCGTGTCAGAGCCTGGTCCGGACCGAGGGCCCGGTGCTCGATCACGTTGGCGTCGCCCGTTTGTGTGAGGGCAGGCCAGGCCAGCGGCTGTGCCGCCGCGCCCTGCACATACAGTCGGGCCTGACCCGAGACCCACAGACCAGGGGCCTGCTGGGTGGCACTGTCGATCAGGTCGTCGAACACCTCGCGCTCTCGGGCGCGGTAGGCGCTGTCGATCGCGCGTACCTGCGTCTCGAACGCCAAACGCTGGAGCTGGCCCTGCCACCAGGTGGCGCCGGCGGCCAGGCCCAATGCTCCGATGATCACGCCGACCAATGCCAGTGTGGAGCGCCGCGTCAGCCAGGTGCACCCCGCCGGGACGCCGGATTGAACGATGGGGGGAACGGTGGCGGAGCCGATTGGCCCGTCAGCGGGTATTGCGCCGGCCGCGGTGTCGGGGTCCTCTTCAATCGACCAATCCAGGTCGTCGTCGTGGCCCATATCTACAGCCTACCACACGCCGCGCAGAGAGGGGCCTCACACACAGGCTAACGCAGGGCTAACGCATCTAAAGTGAAACGGTGCGATTTAAGCCACGAATTTCACGAATTGAAACGAATTGGCACGAACGATCCTTTCGTGAGAATTCGTATCAATTCGTGAAATTCGTGGCCAAGAACCCGGCCTTCGCGAATAAGACGCGATAGCCCTGCAGGCTAACGCATCTAAGGCGAAACAGCGCGCGTTTTGCCACGAGTTTCGCATCGGTTCAACCCGGTCGGGAGAAGACTTGCATAAAAGGGAGGGGTGTGGGGGTGGGGGGGGGGCCCGCCCCCCACCACCCCACCAGTTTTTTGGCAAAGACCCCGCCGGGGGGCCGGCCCCGAAATGTTTGAAGGAAACCCCGGCCCGCGCCGGCGGGGGGGGTGCCCCGGG
>JAEURK010000363.1 GCA_016789175.1 Anaerolineales bacterium | reverse complement strand
ACTCCAGCGGCCTTCAGGCGCTCGAGCTTAGCAATACGATTCTTTTCAAGTTCACTGTACTCACGCATAGACGGCGATTATAGCAGCCGGGGGAGGAGGAGAGAGGGAGGAGAGAAGAGGGAGGAGGGAGAAGCGATGGGCGCGGCAGCGTTCTCTCCTCTCTCCTCCCTCCTCGCTCCCGCCCTTCGCACTCTGCTATCCTTGCGCCATGTCTCGACCTCAAGGTTATGCAGCCGTCGTTGCGTCAGCGATCGGATTCGCGACGCTGGCCCTGTTCGGCCGCTGGGCCGCCGCCGACGGCGTCAACACCAACAGTCTGCTCTTTCTGCGGTTCGGCACGGCCGCCGTGGTGATGTTCGCGATCTGCTTCGCGCGCCGCGAGCGGCTCCCGCGGGCCCGCGCCCTGTGGCCCCTGATCGGCATGGGCGCGATCGGCTATGTCGGCCAGGCGACCTGCTATCTCACGGCCCTGCAATACGCCTCGGCCGGGCTGGTGGCGCTGCTGTTGTACCTTTACCCGGTGCTGGTGGCGGTGCTATCGGTGCTCTTCCTGCGGGATCGGTTCACCTGGCCGCGCGTGCTGGCGCTGGCACTGGCGTTGGCCGGCGTGGCGCTGACGGCCGGGCCAGTGACGGGCGAGTGGCGTGGCGTCGCGCTCGCGCTCGGCGCGGCCGCGATTTACTCGGTTTACATCATCGTCGGCGATCGGGTACTGGCGGCGGTGTCGCCCTGGATGTCCTCGGCCGTGATCTTCGCCTCGGCCGGGGCGATGTCCGGAGTGCTTATGCTGTTCGGCGGTGTGACGCTGCCCGCGACGACCGGTGGCTGGGGCGCCATGGCCGGCATCGTGGTGCTGGCCACGCTTGGGCCGGTGAGCCTGTTCCTGTTGGGCGTGTCGCGCATCGGCGCCACCAACGCGGCCCTGGTCTCGACCCTCGAGCCGATCGTCACCACCCTGCTCGCGGCCTGGGCCTTCAACGAATCCTTGAGCGCCCTGACGCTGCTCGGCGGCGCCCTGATCCTGCTGGCGACCGTGGTGGTCGTCCTGGGTCGCGACCGCTCGGCCCCACCCACAGCCTCGGTCGTGTAGGCGGATCCCCCTTAAAACAAAACCGCGCGGTGAGGCGCGGCTTTGATAGCGTGCACAACCGAGGCCCGCGAACGAACTACTCGCGTCGGATCTTGGTGATCTTGTACTTAATCGCACCGGCCGGCGCCTGCACCTTGACCTCATCGCCGACCTTGCGGCCGAGCAGCGCGCGACCCAGCGGCGACTCGTTCGAGATCCGGCCTTCGCGCGGATTGGCCTCGACAGCGCCGACCAGTTGATATTCCTCATGGCGGCGCGAGTCGGCTTCTTTGATCGTCACCGTGCAGCCCAAGGCCACGACGCCATCCGGGCCGGCTTCTTCGATGATGGCCGCATTCGAGAGCATCGTCTCGAGTTGGAGGATACGCCCTTCCACGAAGGCCTGCTCGTTCTTGGCGTCTTCGTATTCGGCGTTCTCGATCAGCTCACCATCATCTTGCGCGTTATGCAGTCGCTCCGCCACTTCGGCGCGGCGGACCGTGCGCAGGCGTTCAAGTTCTTCGCCGAGTTTCTTCAGGCCATCTCTGGTCAGAAAGGTTCGCTCTTCCATGGCGTTTTTGGAGACCGGCGGTTAACGAAAACGCCCGCAGAAGCCCTGCGGGACGACACTGCTCGGAATTCCGCTTTCCCTTTAGGAAAATGACGTTTTTGCCTTGTCTCCTCCGATCGGTATGCTAGCACGGTGAGGGAAGGTTGTAAAGGGTGAACTAGATCAAATGATCTAGGTCTGGATTCTGTTCAATTTTGTGCACGAATGCGGCGTTCCAACGCGCTTCCGAGGAGGCGCAGCCGCAACGGCGGCAGGAGCCGAGGCTTCAGGGCGCCCAGATCCACTCGCCGAGGTGGCTGCCATGCCGGTGAAACGTCGCCAGATCGTGGTCGAAGGCCTCGACGGAGGGCCAAAGGCTGCTGATTTGCGACGTATAGGCCACGATCCCGGCGCGTTTGGCCGCCAGGTCTTCGCGGGTGCAGCGCGCGAGCCGGCGGCTGAGCCCGGCGGCGCGGCCGCGCCAGTTTGCCGTGCGGGTCTCGCGCATGGCGTACGGCGTGTCCTCGTAGTAGGCCAGGGGCAGGCCGGCGGCCTCGGCCGCCACGCGCACGCGCACGTGGTCGACATGGTCGCCGATCGTGAGCGGCGCGTAGACGACGTCCGCCTGCCAGCGCCGGGCCAGTCGGCTGAGGCGGCGCGCCAGGTCGTCATGCGGTCCCTGTTCGAGCGGGTGAAGCGGTCCAAAGATTGCCTCGACGCTGGGGTAGCGCCAGCGCCCGCCGGGGCCGGCGCGGTAGATGGCGTCGAGGTCTTGCCAATAGCGGCCCTGCGCCCCAACCTGCTTGAGTGCGGCGCGGTCTTCACGTCGCCGGCGCGCGACGGCCTGTTCGGCCGAGTAGCCCCACCGCGTGTGCAGTTCGCGCGCAAAACGCGAGTAGCTCGGCAGCGCCGGGCTGCCGGCGCAGATCGTGACGACGAGCACTTCGTCGCCGGCTTGCGACCAGTGATGCAGGGCGGCGCCCAGTGACAGCACGGCGTCGTCGAGGTGAGGGCTGAGGATCAGGTGTTTCATCGAGGTGTCTCGGGTGATGGGAGGTCGGCGGGATTGTAAAGCAGGTTGGCGGTGCCCACGCCTTCGATATCGGGAATGGCCGCAAATGGCCGAATATCGATCGCCGGGGCCCAACGCCCTGTTGAGCGGCTTGAGTTCGCCCGAAGGGGCGTGCTAAAATCACAGAGTCGGGCCGTTAGCTCAATGGCAGAGCAGGTGCCTTTTAAGCACTTGGTTGGGGGTTCGAGTCCCTCACGGCTCACACAAACGCGCCAGGGCGACCTAAGTGGTCG
>JAEURK010000358.1 GCA_016789175.1 Anaerolineales bacterium | reverse complement strand
GCGGGAGCTTTTTAATTGCTGATTGTTGCTGGCTGAGTGTTGGTTGCTGATTGAGCCCTCACTCAGCAACCAACAATCAGCCAGCAACAATTGCGGATGTTCGAGGTGCTTATGTCTGTCCAACCCGCTGCTCCCTACAACGAGACGGAGATCTATCGCATCCGTCACTCGCTGGCACACATCATGGCTCAGGCCGTCACCGAACTGTTCGATGGGCACGCCAAGGTCGCGATCGGGCCGCCGATCGACGACGGCTTCTACTATGACTTCGAGCTGCCGCGGCCGCTTTCGCCTGAGGATTTTGAGGGCCTCGAGAAGCGCATGCGCCAGATCGTGAACGGCAAGTTCCCGTTCGTGCGGCGCGAGGTCAGCGCCGATGAGGCGCGCGCGATCTTCGCCAATCAGCCTTACAAGCTCGAGCTGATCGACGGTCTCGAGCAGGGCGGCACGGACGAATACGGCAACGTCGTCGCCGAGAAACCCGTGATCTCGATCTACACGCAAGATACATTCACGGACCTGTGCCGCGGGCCGCACGTCGAGCACACCGGCCAGATCAACGCCCAGGCCTTCAAGCTGATGAGCGTGGCCGGCGCGTACTGGCGCGGCGACAGCGACCGGCCGATGCTGCAACGCGTCTACGCGACGGCCTGGAAGGCGCCCAAGGAGCTCGAGCAGTACCTGTGGCGGCTCGAAGAAGCCAAGAAGCGCGATCATCGCAAGCTGGGCCGCGACCTCGGCTTGTTCTACTTCGCCGACGCCACGGGCCCGGGCCTGCCGCTCTTCGCGCCCAAGGGCGAGATGCTGCGCCACCTCATGGAGAGCTACGTCCGCGAGACGCAGACGCGCTACGGCTATCAGCACGTCTGGACGGGCAACCTGGTCAAGGAAGACCTGTACAAGCGCTCGGGCCACTACGACAACTACAAGGACTCGATGTTCCCGCCCATGGTCGATGAGGACGTCACGTTCCGGCTCAAGCCCATGAACTGCCCGAGCCACATGACGCTCTACAACGAGATGGGCATCCGCTCTTACAAGGAGCTGCCGCTGCGCTTCGCCGAGTTCGCCACGCTCTACCGCTACGAGAAGACGGGCGAGCTGCATGGCCTGACGCGCGTGCGCGCGCTGACGCAGGACGACTGCCACATCTTCTGCAGCCCCGACCAGATCGAGGCCGAGTTCTCGCTCTGCCTCAAGCTGATCCGCGAGGTGCTGGCGCGCTATAAGTTCACGGACTATCGCGTCCGGCTGTCGCTCAAGGGCGATCAGGGCAAGTTCGTGGCCGATGACGAGAAATGGGCGGCCGCCACGGCCGCGTTGCGCCAGGCGCTCGACAAGAACGGCGTCGAGTACTACGCCGTGGAGGGCGAGGCCGCCTTCTACGGCCCGAAAGCCGACTTCATGGCGCAGGACGCGCTCGGCCGTGAATGGCAGCTCTCGACGATCCAGGTGGACTTCATCCAGCCGGCCCGGCTCGGCTGCGAGTACATCGGCGAGGATGGCCAGCCGCACACGCCCGTGCTCCTGCATCGCGCCGTCACGGGCACGACGGAGCGCTTCCTGGGTGTGTTGATCGAACACTATGCCGGCAACTTCCCGGTCTGGCTGGCGCCCGTCCAGGTCATGCTGATCCCGGTTGCGGATCGGCACAACGAGTACGCCCGCTCGGTGGCCGAGCAGTTGCGCGCCAAGGGTCTGCGGGTCGAGGTCGATGAAGGCAACGCCCGGATGCAGGCCAAGATCCGCGACGCGCAGGTCCAGAAGGTGCCGTACATGCTGGTTGTCGGCGACAAAGACCAGGCCGCCGGCGCCGTTTCCGTGCGTCTACGCTCCGGCGAGGATCTCAGGGCCAAATCGATTGAGGAGTTCCTGGCCCTGACCCAGACGGCGATCGAGAACGGTGACTGATGAACTGAGTGGGTGCAGGCAGCCGCGCTCACCCACTCACTGCACCTGATACGCGTTGAGGCGAACGACGAACGTCACGGGCTCGCCGGCCGAGGAGATCTCGCCGGCGAGCAGTCGTTCCTGGACCTCGCGCGGCCAAACGTAGAGCGTGTACGGTGGCGATTGCGCCACTGGCGGCGCCAGCGATGTGAGGTCGCCGGCGGCCAGGGCCGGCTCGACCACGGCCCAGCCGGTGACCGTCCCGGCGGGGCTGCCGTCGATCGTGTACAGGACGCCTATGCCAGCGGCGCGCAGATCGGCGAGGAGGGCGGCGCGGCTGGTTTCGTCGGCGACGTCGATCTGGCTCTGGGTCGCCAGCTGGTAGGCGTCGTCAGCCGGGGTTCCCCCGAACCGTTCGTAGTAGGCCCAACTCGCCGCGAGCGCGTTCACCTGGTACCACGCGTTCAAGAGCCGGGGCCGCCGACCGGCGGCCAACGACCCCTCGAGCACAAACTGGTACAGGCCGCGCGTGTCAGGCGACGTGTTGTAGACCGTCTGCAGGGTCTCGGCATAGCGGGTGAGGCGAGTCAGGCCCAACCCGAGCTCGACCAGCGTCGCCGCCGCGATCCACCACCGCAGGGTTCGGCGCGAGCCGAGCACCTGCAGCGCATGGGCCGCCAGCGCCGCCGCCGGTGGGATCAGCAGCGGCGCGACCGTGTACAAAAAGCGCGCGTCCTTCTGCGGCACCCAGGTGAGCGCCGCCAGACCGGCCAGCACTGCTGCAGCCGCCTGGCGTGGCCCGGCTTCCCGCCACCGCATCGGCGCCAGCGCGAGCGTGGCCGCCATCAGGCCAGCCGTGAGTGGGCCGGGCGCGTAAAAGCGCAGGGCGTTGATCGGCGCGTACAGCCAGTTCTCCCAGCTCCAGAAGGCCAGGCTCGCATGCTGCGACACGCTGTAGCCGGCCAATCGGTCGAGCTTGTCGGGCAGGATGAGCCACAGGCCGATCAGCATCGCCGGCGGCCCGAACAGGGCCAGCCACCGGTTCGTCATCGGCCGGCGCTCGACCAGCATGGTCAGTGCCTCGCTCAGCAGCATCCCGCCCAGCACGAAGATCCCAAACGAGTACTTGGTGAAGAAGGCCGCCGCCGCCAGCAGGCCGGTCAGCCAGGGCCAGCCGAGCCAGGCCCCCGGTCGCGCGCGCAGGTACGCGCCCAGCCAGGCCAGCGTGACGACCAGGCCGGCGCCTTCGAGCAGGACCGTGTTGGCATAGGTCCAGATCGGCAGGCTGAGGGCCAGGCACAAAGCGGCCAACGGCGGCGCGACCCCTTTCGCGCCCGCCGACGCCAGCGGGCGCGTGGTCCAGGCGACCAGACCCAGGCTCAGCCAGACGAAGGCCGTGTTGGCCAGCCGGGCCGCAGCCGGGTCGGCCCCCGTGAACACCAGGGCCGGCGCCAGAAGCCATGAGTGCAAAAACGGATAGGCCGCCAGACGGTCCTGCTCCAGGCTGTGTGCCCAGAGGGCTCCGATATCGAGTGCGCGCAGGTCGAGCGCGATTTGGTAGGCGGGCAGGGCGTGCACGGCCTCGTCGAAGTCGAACGGGCGATCGCTGAAACGACGCGCGGCGTCGAACGCCTGCAGCGTCATCCAGACGGCCACGGTCAGCGTCAACGCCCAGAGCACCTGTGGAAGTTGCAGGCGTTGGCGCGGCATGCGCGCTGAGATTTCCGAGGACATCACATGCAGTATACTCACGCCCACGTTTGGTCGATTGCGTCCGGCAGGACGGAGGCGAAGAGCGGGGTGCTCCGCGGTCTGGGCGGGGCCATGACCCTCGGAGCGACCCGTCTGGCCTTTTGTTGAGGTCATCATGGAACCCGATCACAGCGCGGCCTCATCCGAGAGCCCGAACTGGCGCCCGAAGCTGCGGGCCGTGGATGTGCGCCCGGTCATGCACGAGAACGAGGCGTATTTCATGTTACGCGATCCGCAGCAGCTGACCGATGAGGTGCTGCTGGTGCCGGAGGCGCTGGGTCCGGCGCTCAGCCTGTTTGACGGCAGCTGGGATGCGTTGCAGATCGAATCCATCCTGACGATGCGCTACGGGCTCGAGTTGCCGCCGGGCCTGCTGGGTTCGTTGATCAAAGCGCTGGATGAGGCCTACATGCTCGATAATGCCAACGCCGCCGGCGTGCAGGCCCAGCGCCTGACCGATTACCGCAACGCCCCGCACCGTCCGCCGACGCTGGCGGGCGCGTCGTACCCGGCCGAGCCCGATGTGTTGCGCCAGATGTTCGACCTGTATCTGGAGCAGGCCGGGCCGATCCAGCCGGCGCCGGCGGATTGGCCCGGCCTGCTGAGCCCGCACATCGACTACCAACGCGGCGGCAGCGTGTACGCCAAAGTCTGGAAGCGGGCGGCCGAGATGGCGCGTGCCGCCGAAGTGGTCGTTATCCTCGGCACCGATCACTTCTCGCCCCTCCCGGGCAGCCTGACCCTGACCCGTCAAAGCTATGCCACACCCTACGGCGTCCTGCCGACCGACACGGCAGCTGTGGATGCGTTGGCCGAGGCGCTTGGCCCGGAGGCCTTTGCGGGCGAACTGCGGCACCTGGGCGAGCACTCGATCGAGCTGGTGGCGGTCTGGCTGCACCATATGCGCGGCGGTGCGCCGGTGCCGGTGGTGCCGATCCTAACCGGGTCGTTCTCCGAATACATGGCCGAGGGCGTGTCGCCCTATACCGATGCGCGCCTGAAGCGTCTGGTCGAGGCCCTCAAAACGGTGACTGCCGGGCGGCGCACGTTGATCGTGTCGTCGGGGGACCTCTCGCACGTCGGGCCGGCCTTTGAGGGCGCCGCGCTGACCGCCAACGACAAGCGTCTGCTACAGGGCGACGACGCCCAGGTGCTCGACCTGCTTTGCGACGGCGACGACGAGGGCTTCTATAATGCTCTGCAGCGGACCCGGAACAGCACCAACATCTGCGGCCTTTCACCGACTTACCTGGCGCTCAAGGCGATGGGCCCGGTCGAGGGCGAGCGGGTGGCCTACGACGTCTGCCCGGCGGACGCAGGTGAGACGTCGGTCGTGACCATCGGGGGGGTGGTTTTCGAGCGGGTATAGGGCGGGGCGCCGGTCCTCGTCTGGTCCTCGCACAGGCTCGCAATGTTGACAAATGTTCTAATTTGTGTATACTTAATCTCAGCCTTCCGGTAACCTAATGACAGGCAATCGGGCCTGTTCCCCCCTCAGTTGTAACCGGCGGGATAAGGAGCTTTCCCCATGTATCAGAAGATCACGCTTATTGGCAACCTGGGCCGCGACCCGGAGCAGCGCTACACGCCTTCCGGCCAGGCAGTGACGACCTTCAGCGTCGCCACGTCCGAAAAGTGGACGGGCCAGGATGGCCAGCCCCAGGAGCGCACGGTGTGGTGGCGCGTGTCGGTCTTCGGCAAGCAGGCCGAGACGTGCGCCCAGTACCTGCGCAAGGGGTCGAAGGTATACGTCGAGGGTCGCGTGCAGGCCGATCCCAAGACGGGCGGCCCGCGCATCTGGACGGGCCAGGACGGCGCCCCGCGCGCGTCCTTTGAGATCACGGGCTCGACCGTGAAGTTCCTATCGAGCCGCGGCGAAGGCGGCGGCGCCGGCGGCACGGGTCCGATGCACGAGCCCGACGCCGTGATGGCCGAGGACAGCGACGACATCCCGTTCTGATCGTCGCGCCGTCTGACACACAGCGACCGCTTCAACCACGAGGCGGTCGCTTCATCGATCTTCAAGATGGCCCGACCTTGATGGAGCTTTGGTTCCTGAGGTCGGGCCATCTTGGTTTTGAGCGGAGGATAAGCCGATGACGGAGCCGCAACCCCAACCCCAACCGCAATCGCCGGCGCGCCCGCCGGGGCAAATGCACATCGAGCTGCCGGCCGGCCTTGAGCCGGTCTATGCCAATGTGGCGGTGGTGGTGCACTCGCCTTCGGAGATCGTCATCGACTTCGCGCGCATGATGCCGAGCATGCCCCATGGGCGCGTTCAGACGCGCGTTCTGATGACGCCGTTGAATGCCAAGCTTTTCATGCGCGCCCTGGCCGACAACCTGGCGCGCTTCGAGGCCCAGTACGGCGAGATCACGATCCCGACCGGCCTGGCCGATCAACTCTTTCGTGGTGGAAGTCAGGGGGGCGCATGAAGAACCTGGAAGCCATCGCCGAGCGCATCCGGGTCAATTTCGCGGCCAAGAACGCGGCGCGCGACTCGGCCGTCGGGCGGTCACGCACCTTGATCCGGCACTGCTCGCTGTCGATCCGGGCGTCGCATCGCGATGAGCGCGATGAGGCGCGCCGGCAGATCGAGGCCGCCCGCGAGATCGTCGAGGCCATCCGCAGCGACCTGACGGGGTATCCGGATCTGTATCACGCCGGGTACACGCAGGACGCCCTCAAGGAATATGCCGAGGCCAGCATCGTCTTCGCCCTGTTTGCCGGCGACGTCCTGCCTGAGCCCGAGGCGCTGGGCGTCGACTACGCGGCCTATCTCAACGGCCTGGGCGAGGCGGCCGGCGAACTCCGCCGCCGGGTGCTCGACATCATTCGCCATAACCACGGTGACGAGGCCGAGCGCCTGCTCGAGGCCATGGACGAGATCTACCTGCTCCTGGTCACGATGGACTATCCCGATGCGATCACGGGCGGGCTGCGACGGACGACCGATCTGGTGCGCGGTGTGACCGAGCGCACCCGCGGCGACCTGACCCTCAGCATCCGTCAGGCGCGTCTGCAGGACGAGCTGCGCCGGATCACCGGCGAAGGCCGCTCCGCGCCGAGCGAAGGGGCATGAGGTCAGAGCGCTCGACCTACATCCGCGCCTCCGAGATCGGCACGTTTGTGTTTTGTGCACGCGCCTGGTGGCTGCAGCGGGTGGAGGGTCTGGAGCCCGGCAACGTCGAACAGCGTTTGGCCGGCGAGGCGGCGCATGTCGCGCACGGCCGACGCGTGTGGGCCGCGGTCTGGTTGCGCCGGGCGGCCCTGGCCGTGCTGGCGTTGGCCGGGGCGCTTCTGGCCTGGCGTTGGCTGGCGGGGTGATGGACGCTCTGTTGACGATCGCGGGGCTGGTGCTGGTCGCCCTGGTGTTGTGGCGGCTCTCGGGTTGGTTGCGCGCGACGACCGGGCTGCCGGCCGGGGACGTGATCAGCAGCGATACGCGCGCCTGGGGCCGCGTCGAGGCGTCGTTGGTGTCGCATCGACTGGGCCTGACGGGTCGGCCGGATTATCTGGTGCGTGAGCACGGCGGCCTGGTGCCGGTCGAAGTGAAGTCGGGCGCCGCCCCGAACAAAGGCGCGCATCCCGCTCACATCTACCAGCTGGCGGCCTACTGCGCGTTGGTGGCTGAGGCGTATGGGCAGCGCCCCGCCTATGGGCTGATCCAGTATCGCGATCGTTTGCTGCGGGTGCCCTACACACCGGCCCTGGAGCGCGAGTTGGGCGCGATCCTGGCTCAGATGCGGGCTGGTCTCAACGCCGACGGCCTTGATCGTTCGCACGACCATCCGGCGCGCTGCCGCGGCTGCGGCCTGCGCGAGGATTGCGATCAGGCATTGTTATAATGCCGCCCGCGAGAGCGCGGCGATGTTGCGGTGGGGGCGCCGATGGGTTGGCGCACGGAAAGCAGACACGGACGAATATGACCGGTTACGCTGCTGAACAGCTTTTGGTGCTCTACAACCCGCTGGTGCGGCGGGCGATCGAACTGGCGGCCGAGATCCGGATGTGGGCGGGCGCTCAGGTTCCGACCCTCTCGGTCGACGATCCGGCGGTGCGCGACTTAGTGCGCGCTCACGATCTCGTTGTAGCGTTGGGCGGTGATGGAACGATGCTGCGCGCCGGTCGGTTGACGGCCCCGCACGGCGGTCAGGTGTTGGGCATCAACTTCGGCCGCCTCGGTTTTCTGCCCGAGGTTCAGCCGGAGGCCTGGCGCGCGGCCCTCGAACGCGTGGTCGCCGGCGAGGGTTGGTCGGAGGCCCGCATGATGCTGCGGATCGAGCACGTGCGGTCGGGCGCGGTGTTGAGCGTGGAGGAATCGCTCAACGAGGCCGTGGTCGGCCGCGGCGCGCAGGCGCGCATGTCGCGGCTGCAGGCGCGCATCAACGGCGATCCGCTGACGACGTACGTGGCCGACGGTCTGATCTGCGCCACGCCGACCGGGTCGACGGCGTACGCGCTCGCGGCCGGTGGCCCGATCCTACCGCCGGAGAACGAGAACATCCTGCTCGTGCCAATCGCGCCGCACATGAGCATGGAGCGCACCATCGTATTGCCGGGGAGCGCCTCGCTCGAGATCGAACCCGCCGTGGATCTCGAACATCCGGCCAGCCTGAGCGTCGACGGGCAGCGCGAAACGTTGCTGGCGCGCGGCGACGTCGTGCGAGCGACCCGTTCGCCCAACGTGGCCCGGTTTTTGCGGTTGCGCGCGCCTCACTATTTCTTTGCGACACTGGTCGAGCGATTGGCGAACGGCCGTGGGTCGCGTTTGTAGGTGATCTGGGATGACTCTTTCGCTTGAATCTACTTCGGAGACGCGCTGCTGTCCCAATTCGGTCGGCCCGGCGTCATTGCGTTGCTACAAGTGCGGCAAGCCCATCTGCCCGAAGTGCGCGGTGCGCACGCCGGTCGGTTACAGCTGTCGCGATTGTGTCCGCCAGCACCAGAAGGCCTTCGACACTGCCGAGTGGTACGACTACCCGATCGCGGTCGTCGTCGCGGCGATCGCCGGCGGGCTCGGCAGCCTGACGACCGGGTTCGGCTTCTTCGTCCTGTTGATCGCGCCGGCCGTCGGCGCTGGCGCGGCCGAGATCGTGCGCCTGGCCGTGCGCAAGCGCCGGGCGCGCTATCTGGGATGGGCGGCTGGCGCCGGGTTCATCCTGGGCGCTTTGCCGGCCGTGGCGTTGCCCGTGCTGGTGGCCCTCTACGGGCTGGTCTCGGGCCAGGGCGCCGGCTTCGGCGGCTTCTTCGGCCTGATCTGGGGCGGCGTGTACCTCGTGCTTGGTGTGGGCGCATTGCTCGGCCGCCTGCAAGGGATCGTGATCGGACGCTAATATGCTGCAACGCCTTCTCGTCCACGACCTGGCGATCATCGATCAACTGGACCAGACGTTCGGGCCTGGTTTCGTCGTGTTTACGGGCGAGACCGGCGCCGGCAAGTCGATCATCATCGACGCGCTGGGTCTGGTATTGGGTGGTCGAGCCGACCCGACCCTCGTGCGCGCCGGGGCCGAGGCTGCGCGGGTCGAGGCGACCTTCACGCTGGCCGGCCCGACCCAGACCGCGATCACGATGATCCTGGCGCGCGAGTCGTTGGACGTCGAGGGCGATGTGCTCGTCCTGGCCCGCGAAGTGCGGCGCGAAGGCCGCAGCACGGCGCGCGTCAACGGGCGGATGGTGAGCGCGCCGGTGCTGCGCGAGCTGGCCGAGTTGTTGGTCGACGTGCATGGGCAGGGGGAGCATCTCTCTCTGCTGCGTCCGCGCGAGCACGTCTACATGCTGGATCGTTTCGGCGGCCTGGAGGGTGAGCGCGAGAAGCTGGCCGGGCTGGTGCGCGGTATCCATGGGCTGCGCCAGGAGCTGCGCACCTTGCGCCAGAATGAGCGCGAGCGTGAACGCCGGCTCGATATGCTCGACTTCCAAATTCAAGAGATCGGGGCGGCCCGGCTCAAGCCCGGCGAAGAGGCCGGGTTGTTGCAAGAGCGGGCCCGGCTGGGCAACGCCGAAAAGTTGACGGCGCAGGCCGATGACGCGATCCAGGCCCTGGTCGGTGACGATGAATCCGATGGCGCCGCCGATCTGTTGGGCAAAGCCGCCCGCTCGCTGGCGGCACTGGCGCGGATCGACGGCTCGTTGACCGAGCCCCAGGCGACGGCGGCGAACCTGGCCGAGCAGGCCCGCGACCTGAGCGCGACGCTCAGCCACTATCGCGAACGCCTGGCGCACAATCCCAAACGTCTGAACGCGATCGAGGAACGGCTCGAGACGCTCAGCCGCCTGCAACGGAAATACGGCGAACGAATCGAGGATGTCCTGGCTTTCGCCGAGCGGGCCCAGGCCGAGCGCGACGGCCTGGCGAATGCCTCAGATCGGATCGCGGAACTGGTCGAGCGTGAAACCGTAACCCTGACCGAGATCAGCCGTCTGGGCGAACAGCTGGCGGGGCGGCGTAAGCAGGCCGCCCGGAAACTCAGCGCCGGCATCGAGCGCGAGCTGGCCGACCTGAAGATGGAGCGCGGGCGTTTCAGCGTCTCGCAGGAGCGTCAACCCGCCGACGACGGTGTCCCGACCGAAGCCGGTCGGGTGGCCTTTGACCTGACCGGGCTGGATCGGATCGAGTTTCTGATCGCGCCTAACCCCGGTGAAGGGCTGAAGCCCCTGGCCAAGATCGCCTCAGGTGGTGAGGCCGCGCGCCTTATGCTGGCGCTCAAGGGAGTTCTGGCCCAGGCCGATCCGACCCCCACGCTCGTCTTCGACGAGATCGATCAAGGGATCGGTGGCCGGGTCGGCGCGGTCGTCGGGCGCAAGCTGTGGGCGATCGCGGCCGGAGGCGGACATCAGGTGTTGTGCATCACGCACTTGCCGCAACTGGCGGGTTACGCCGACCAGCACTTCAAGGTCGAAAAGCTCATCACGAGCGGGCGCACGTCGACCCAGGTGCGGTCGTTGTCGACCGAGGAACGGGCGGCCGAGATCGCCCAGATGTTGGGTGGAACGGGCGAGAAGATCCGGGCCAGCGCCGAGGAGTTGCTGGTTGAGATCGCGGCCGATCGCGCTCAGGCGGGTGAGGGCGGTCGCACAACCGGCTCCACCGGCAAACGCGTGCGGGCCTGACGCACGCGCCCAGGCCCAAACAAAAAACCGCCGGCAGGGCCGGCGGTTTGCGTGTGTCGAGGGGGAAGGACGGCGCTCAATCAGAGGCGCCGACCTCCTCGGGTAGGCTGTACTCAGCCACCAGGTCATCCGGCGTTTCACGCGAGGTGTAGTCGCTGTCGTAGCTGTAGTGGCACTGCGTGCAGCGTCCATTCACCTCGATGCCGCCCGGGATGTTCCGGATGGTCAGCACAAGCCCCCGAGACTCACAATAGGGGCACATTTCGAGTTCCATAAAGTCTCCTTACACCTCAGCCTACTGAAAAGGTGTTAACGATTGATAAACCCCCGATTAAGACGGCCCCAGTGTTTCCTGCTTTCATTAACGCTGGGCGAACCGTGCTTGCGTGAAGTGGGGGGCATCATGTCATTCTCAAGCCAGTTTCGCACTAGGTCTTTAGACCCAGATGCAAGACGCCGGCCAGCCCAAGCCGCGGCCTGACCGCTGGCGCGTGGGCCTGAAGGAAAAGCCACCGAGATGCTTCCCCTCGACCGCCAGGAGCGCTATCGAAGGCGCTATGCCCAGGAGCAACCGGGTTGGGCCACCAGCGGCGCGCGCCTGGAAGCGCGGGTGCGCGCGGCTGCGTTCCCTTCAGCGCGCGTGCTCGACATTGGCGCGGGGCGGGGCGGTGTCCTTGAATTGATCTGGGCCGATGTCGCGCTGGCGGTCGGGGTCGATCCTGATCTGGCGTCTTTGCGAGAGCGCCGCGCGCCGATCCCGGCGGCCCAGGCCTGGGGCGATCGACTGCCGCTGGTCGACGATCAGTTCGATCTGGCCCTGGCGGTGTGGGTCTTCGAGCATCTGGCCGAGCCGGCGCGGACCCTGACCGAGATCGCTCGCGTGCTCCGCCCGGGCGGCCGCTTGATCTTTCTCACCCCGAACCGATTCCATCCGCTCATCCGGGCCAATCGGGTCAGCCAGATCTGGCCGGATCTGCAGCGTCGGATCGTTCCGGCGTTGTATGCGCGCGCCGCCGACGACACGTTTCGGGTGCACTATCGCGCCAACACCGTCGCCGAGATCGTGGACCTGGCGGCGCGATCCGGCCTGCGCCTCGAGTCAATGGACGTGATTCGCGACCCGACCTATCTGGCCTTTGGCGACATCGCCTACGCGGTGGCCTGTCGGGTCGAGGCGCTACTCCCGGCGAGTTGGGGCGTCCATCTGCTCGGTGTTCTGGCGAAGCCCGGGTGAGGTGAGTCGGTCCAACCGAAAAGGGGCGGCCCATCTCGGGCCGCCCCTTTTCGGTTCGTCATTCAAGGTCCTCGATCAGGGCTTGTCCATCCCGCCGATCGCCGAAAAGGCCGGGCGCTGAAAGCCGCCCTTGCCGATGATCGAAAAGATCGTGTTGTCGTCCTGATCCGGCTCGCCGCCGAGGGGGGCGTAGTCGAGGTTGAACAGGAAGGCCATCTTCACGTAGCCAGAGTCCCGCATGTAGTTGTAGGCTTCGACCAGGTACTCGGCCTGCAGATCCTCGCTGACGTCAGCCGCGAAGTCGTAGCCGGGCGGGTATTTGCCGTCGATCGGAGACGCGTACCCGAACTCGGTCATGCACTGCGGCAACGTCGAGCCGGCCTGGCTCAAGATTTTGGCGTAGGTCTCCACCTGGCTCTTCATCGCCCAGGAATAGTGCGGCGAATTCCAGGGGCCGCGGAAGGTATACCCGTCGGCCGCGGGTGGATGGGCGCCGTCGGAGGTCGGGGGCAGATTGGTGCCGTTGGAATGCACGCCGATGCAGTCGACGTTTTGGGCGGCGCCGCCGGCCTGCAGGAAGAGCGTCAGGAACTGTGCGTCGTCCATGACGATCCGGCGCGTGCCGGTGCCGTTGCAGAAGACGTCGAAGCAGTTGGCGCCGGTAGGCGCCGGCGCACCCGAGATCACGAAGATCGAGGCGTCTCTGGCCTTGATCGCGGCGGCCGAAGCCTGTACGAATTCGGCGAAAGCCCGCGGGCTGACGCCGCCGGCCACGTTCCATTCACGTTCGAGGTTGGCCTCGTTCCAGATCTCGATCGCGCCGATCTGGCCGGGGTAGCGGTCGATGAGCTGAGCCAAGAACCCAACGTACATGCCCGTATCGTCCGGCGGGGCCTCGCCGAGCGCCGGATCCAGCGGATTGGCCTGGGCCCAGGCCGGCGACGCGACCACTGACAACATGACGCGCACGCTGTTCTTGCAGGCCGCGTCCATGGCGTTGTCGATCTGGACCCAGTTGTAGCTGCCCTGCTCGGGCTCGACGTCTTGCCAGCGCACCTGGATCTTGGACCAGTACAGGTTGAGCTGATTGCGGATGATGTTCATGCCCGGCGCCGGATCGACGCCTGGGACGAGCGAGTGGGCCTGAATGCCGTACCCAAATCCCGAAGCCGGCAAGGGCGGGAAGTTGCAGGGCGACGTGCTCGACGGCTCCTCCGGCCCGACGGTGGGCGCGACTGTTGCGGGGGCGTTGGTCGCGACCGGCGCGTCCGTGAGGGCGACCACGGTTGGTGGCGCTGGCGCCACGGTCGCGGCGGGCGCCGCCTGACGGACACCGATCAACCAGTAAAGCAGCGCAAAAGCGGCCACGCCGATCACGAGGGAAGCCGCCATCCAGATCCCGATCAAGGCTGAGGAGAAGTTGCGATTGCGCGGTTTCTGCGACATATCTGTCTCGCTTATTGAACCGTGATCAGGATAGCGCCCGTCAGGTATTCCCACTGCGCGCCGGCCTGATTGCACTCCGGGATCGTGACGTTATAGCAGATCGCCAGATGAAGCTGATAGGTGCCGGCGGTACCGATGTTCATACCGTCGCGCCAGCGGCCCCCGCACCGATCGGTCGGGCCGGTGCAGCCCGCGTCGATCTGCAGTGGGGCGCTCAGCGCCGACCAGCTCGTCTGGAAAATCTTGGCGCCGGTCGCGACGTTCTGGGCCTCGACGCCGAAGACACCATATTGGATATTGTTGCCGGTGGTGTTCTTGATCTCTTCAAAGAACCAGATGCGTTCGTTGAGCCCGTACGACAACCGGCCACCGTCGATCTCAAGCCGGCCGGTGATCCCCCGCGAGCCTGAACCGGTTGTGATCGGGCCGGTGTTGGCCGGCGGCGATGTCGGCGCGGGCGCGGCCGAGGTCGGCACGGCCGTGGCCCCGGGTGCCGTTGTCGGCGCGGAGCCGGACGGAGCCGGTGGTGCCGTGACGATCGGCAGGCTGGCGATCGTGCCCGAGTAGCTCACGACCTGGGTATAGACCCAGCCGGTCGTGCCGTTCAGATCGATGGCGAGCCAATCGTTCCCGGCGTTTCGACCCTTTACGGTCGCGGATTCGCCGGCGTCGAGACCGCCGATGATCGGGTAATTCGTGCCAGGGCCGCTGCGGACGTTGGCCCCGCCGGAGTTTGCCGTGGCCGCGTTGCCGCCGCCTGCGGCCGGGGTAGCTGTCGCAGCGCCGGGGGCCGCGGTAGCGGCGCCGGCCGTCGGCGCGCCAGCGCCCGGGGTTAGCACCGGCAGCGCTGAGTCATCGCCGAGGTAGCTGGCGACTTCGGTCGATACCCAGCCAACCTGGCCGTTGAAATCGACAGCCAGCCAATCGCCGGCCTCGTTGCGCCCGACCACTTTGGCGCTGCTGCCGCCGTCGATCGTGCCCAGCAGGGCCGCTTCGCTGCTGGGCGCTGCGCGCACATTGGCCGCGACGACCAGGACATACAGGTCGCCTTCAGCCGAGCCGCCGCTGGGCAGGGTGGCAGTGACGCCGCCCTCAAGGGTGGGCGAGGGCGCCGCCGTGTCGGTCGCAGCGGGCGCGGTCGCCGTGGGCGCGGCCGTCGGCGGCTCGGGCGTCGTCGTGGGAATAACGATCGCAGCGGTCGCCGTCGCCTGATTGGCGGCCAGGGCTGTCGGCGTGGTTGCCGACGGAGCCGCAAAAACCGTCGTAAGGGCGTAGGCCAACATGGCGAGGCCGATCAGGGCCAGCACGATGATCCCGACGATCGCGCCGAAGGGCACGCCGGTGGAAGGCGGGTTGGGGCGAGTTGACGTCATCTCTTTCCTCCTCAGGCCGGGCGGATTGCGCCAAGGCCGGAGCCTATCATAAACGATGCGCCCTCACGGCGCAGGCGTCGCAGTCTCGCCTTCGGTCGGGGTCGGCTGGGTGCCTGGGTCGGGCGTCGCGTCAGGGTCAGGCGTCGCGTTTGGATCAATCGTCGCGTTTGGATCGGGCGTGCTATTCGGATCCTCGGTCACGAGCGGCGGGTAGGGCGTCAACAGACAGTTGACGTCGGCCGTCGCCACCGCGGCCTGCGGGGTAGGTTGCAGGTAACCGTCCCCGCCGGCATCCATCTCGGCGGCCAGGCGGTACTGTTCGGCAGCGGCGCAGTTGTCGCCATAGCTCTCGAGCTCACGCGCGTAAGCCACCCGGGCGTTGTACAGCAGGCGATTGGCGTCTTTGTAATACGGGCCGATGGCGTAGAGCTCTGAGAGGGCGCTGACCGAGCGTGCCCAATTCAGGCCGTAATTCCCGATGCCGGCCAGATACATCCGACCGTACTCCCGGTAGCTGAGCGCTTCCTGGTCGAGGGGCGCGAAGAGCGCGGCGTAGTCGATGTCGGCGATGCCGAGCTCGACCTCGTCGCCCTTGATCCGCGCAACGCCGCGGTTGCGCAGGGCTTGAAACAGCAACTGATCGACAGCGCGCGGCTCATAGTCGCGATTGAGCGTCCGCAGGTGGGCGGCCTCGTCGATCACGGCATCCCAATTCTGCTCGTCGGCGTATCGTTGCATGTCGGCCAGGATCGCGGCCGGGTCTTCGGAGGACGGTCGACGCGTGGGTGTGATCGTCGCGGCCGGTTGCGTGATCTCCAGGCTGGCGCGCAAGAGCGCCAGTCGTTCGGTCGCCCCTGGATAGGCGGGATTGACCGAGACGATGTACTCAATGCGTTGAAGGGCGAATCGATCGCGGCCGGCGGCGATGTCCTGTTCGGCCAGCAGCCACTGTGTGTCGAGGCCGGCGCTCAGTGTGGCCTGAGCCTGTGACACCTGCAGTTGTTGGCCGCTCTGGTAACCGACCCAACCTGCGATCACGAGGACGATAAGTAACACGCCGGAGAAGATAAGCGCCAGGCGCGAGGTGGACGGCCCGGATCCATCGGGGTCCACTGGAGCGTCTGAGGGTTCACGCGACATGGGTTCCAAGGATCCCTCTCCCTGTTGTTTGATTTTCTGTCAAGCAGGCTTCTCCTTCGGCATTATAGCCCATCGACCTCGCGGGTTTTGTGTCGGGACGATCACAAATGTGCCCAAGTTAATGGGCGTTGGGGAATCGTCGGCTGAGGGGTGGGTGCCCCTTGGCGGGAGGGCGTAGGATAGAAGGGTTGTGGCGGCTGCGCCTACCCCGGCGCCTTGACCAGATTAATGTGAGCGCGATATAACAGCGCTGGGGGCGAAAGTCGAGAGAAGCAAGATGCGGTTGAAGACCAGAGGTGTTCCACTTCGAAAACGCGAGAGCTTGATCACGCCGATCCGGCTCGCGATCCTGGCTTTGGCCGTGGTGGCCGGGGGGTTGATCTGGTACAAATCCGAAGTGGATGCCGGCCAGATCCTGGCGCCGTTCGCGCCGACGAGCACGCCGACCCGCAGCGCGCGCTCGTACATCGAGGAAGCGCAGGCCTGGTTTGCGGCCGGGAAGTTCCAGGATTCGGTCATCGCTTACGATCTGGCATTGCAGGTGACACCGGACAGCGTCGACCTGTGGGTCGGCAAGGCGCGGGCGCAGATGTTCGCCGAAGACGAGGTGGGGGCGCTCGAGAGCGCCAACCGAGCTGTCTTGATCGATGTCAAGAGCGTCAAGGCCCACGCCATCAAGGCCTGGGCGCTCTGGCGGGCCGATCAGCTTGATGAGGCCGGACAGGAGGCCTCGCAGGCGATCGCGCTTGACCAAAACTATGCGCCGGCCCACGCTTACTACTCGCTGGTGCTCAACTCACAACAGCGCTACGAACAGGGCTTTGAGGAAGCCAAGCTGGCGGTCAGCCTGGATCCACAGTTGATCGAGGCGCACTATGCTCTGGGCAAATCCAACGAGGCCCAGGGCCTGTACGACCAGGCGATCCCGCACTACGAGCGCGGCCTGCTGCTCAACCCGCAAGTGATCTTCCTGTATCGTCAGATCGGTCTCAACTACCGGACACTGGGCGTGCGCGCCGCGATCAACGACAACAAGGAGGCGGCCAGCCAGTACTTTGGCGAGGCGATCGCGGCGCTCAACCGGGCTGTTGCGATCGACGCAAAGAACGTCACGCCTTATCTTGACCTGGCGCGCACGTATCTGCAAATCGACCAGCTCGGCACAGCCCAACAGTATTTGGATGACGCCCTGGCGCTTCAGCCGGAGAACCCGGTGATCCACGGTCGCTTGGCGCTGCTATACATGCAGCGCAAGAACTATGAGGGGGCACTGACCTCGATGGAGCTGGCGATCGAAGGCGGTGTGTACACCGAGACCCTGGAGAGCGGCGACGTGGTGGCCTATTCGGTGACCGGGCTGCCGCTCGAAGATCCCGTCACGCTCGAGTTCTACTACACGTACGGCAACCTTTTGGCGTATTTCCAGCGCTGCGACGAGGCCCGGACGTATCTGGTGCGCGCGTTGGAGTTCGATCCCGAGAACCCGACGGTGCAGGGGAGCTTCGAGACCAGCAGCGATATCTGCCGGCTGGGGGGCACCCCGACGCCCACACCCGACGCCACCGATCGCCCGGCGGCGCCCCTCGCCACGGCCGAGCCGACCCAGGCACCTTAGCGCCGCCCGGCCATGCTATACTGATTGCCACTAATTCGTTAAGGAGCACGCACCATGCCGATGGTTGAACGCGATCGCGAGATCCGCAAGCGCCGCAACAAGCGGGCGAAGGTCAAGGCCCTGAAGGTCCGTCTGCAGACAGAGCGCGACAGCAAGGCCCGCGCCCGCCTGATGGCGCGATTGAAGAAGATCAGCCCCAATTCGCCCGAAGCGCAGAAGTAAGCGCCCCCGGTCGACATCCACGACCAATCCAAAAGAGGCCTGAGCCGAGAATCGGCTCAGGCCTCTTTTGGATCAAGCGCGGGACACGCCTACAGCCAACGTGCCACGATCAGGCCGGCCGAGGCCAGCAGGGCATAGATCAACTCGATCTGGCCCGAGGCCGCGAGCGCCGGGTTGAGGGCGCGGCCGTTCTCCCGCCAGACGACCCGAGCCCAACGCACTGCCAACGGCACAGCGGCCAGTGTCACCAGCAACCAGGCCGGACCAGCCTGAGTGAGCCAGGCACCGGTGGCGGCCGCAAAGGCGCCGACCTGGCAGGCCGCGTATTGCCACCGTGCCGCGGTCGGCCCGAGGCGCACCGCCAGGGTGCGTTTGCCGGCCTTGCGATCAGTCTCCACGTCGCGCAGGTTGTTGACGACGATGATGTTCACACACAGCAGCCCCAGGCCCACAGCCACCCACCACACCAGCGGCGTCGGCGGACCCGCCTGCACGTAGTACGTGCCGCCGACCGCAACCAACCCGAAAAAGATGAACACGAAGACGTCGCCCAGGCCGTTGTAACCGAGCGGGAAGGGGCCACCGGTATACGCCAGACCGGCGGCGATCGACGCCAGACCGATGACCACGATCGGCCAACCGCCGACCCAGGTGAGGTACAGACCGCACACAGTCGCGAGGCCGAAGGCCACGACGGTCGCCAGCAGCATCTGCGTGGGCGTAACCCAACCGGCACTGGTCGCTCGCGTCGGGCCGATCCGTTCGGCTGTGTCGGCGCCCTTCTTGAAATCGAAAACGTCGTTGGCGAAGTTGGTCCCGATCTGGATGAACAGCGCGCCCACAAGCGCCGCGAGGGCAGGACCGAGCTGAAAGCTATTGGCGTAGTAGGCGAGGGCGCTGCCGGCGATGACGGGCGCGGCGGCGGCCGGCAACGTGCGCGGGCGACTGGCCAGCCACCAGATCCTCCAGAACGAGGGTCGCGGAGTGTTCACGGCCCGAATTGTAGCTGGTTACAGCGAGGCTGGCAGGTCATCGGCCGCGAGGCGAAATGCGCCGTGGGTCGAGCCCACGACGCATTCCGCTTCGCGCCTTTCTGTTTTCGCTCGTTACGGCGTCTGCAAGGCTGCGAACGTGAACGGCACGCTGAAGTCCTCGCACCAGATCACGACAGCTGCGACCTGGCTGAGGTCGGTGCCGGCCGGGATCTCGAAGGTGAAGTCGCCCTCCGTGGCGGTCAGCAGGCCAAGATCAACGGCATCGGGCAGGGCGGTGGCCATCTTGTCGACCGCGGTCTGTGACGTCAGGACGACGTGCAGATCGGGGCCGTCGTCGACCATAAAGCCCGTGAGTTCGAGGTGGTAGCCATCGGCTTCGGAGCCGACGATCGCGGCAGTGCCGCCGCCCTGGTGTTGCAGGGCGACGAAGGTCCCGGTGCTCATCGTCATCATCGCGCCCATGGCCTCCATGGCGGTCTTGGTCTCCTCCGCATGCATTGTCTCCATGGCCTCCATGGCGGTCTTGGTCTCCTCCGCATGCATCGTGTCCATGGCCTCCATGGCGGTCTTGGTCTCCTCGGCATGCATCGTGTCCATGGCTTCCATGGCGGTCTTGGTCTCCTCCGCATGCATCGACTCCATCGCCGCCTGGGTGGCCGAGCTGTTGACGGCCGGTGCGCAGGCCGCAACCACGATGGCAAAGGCCGCCAGAGTCTGAAGGGCAATCGGGTTCTTCATGTAAGGTCTCCTTGATTGATGTGTCGTCAGCTTACGAGCCGCGACTTACGCTAAGCTTGACCAGGCCTTACAGTTTTCTGACGGCGCCGGACTCGGCGCCCGTCTCCTTAGACACCCCTTAGTCCATTCTGAACCCGATCTGAACCGTACACGGCCAAACTGACCCAATAACGCATCAATCGGATCGGTTCGCAGATCGATCGCTATGGCGCGACCGGCCAGGATTCAGGCGGAAAACCGGGTGCGCCGCATCCGTTTCGTTCCGTATGGTTCGGCCGGCTGAGCTGTGGCGAACGATCAGGATAAGGACGATGACCCATTCATCTGCACGGGAACGCCGGGCCGCCGGGATTTTGACCCTCAAGGCCGCCGTAACGACCGCCTCGATCGCGGCTCTTGTCGGCGGTTGGGCCTTAATCAGCCTGGTGGAGGCTGAGACGACGCCTTCCGAGACGGCGACTGGCCTGCCCGAGCTCGCATCCGGCGCGGTGACACGGGTCGGCATGCCGACACCAAACCCGTCGGCTATGGCCGAGTCGAACGGCGCGCTCGATCCCACCGCCACGACTACAATGACCCCGATCGCTACCGCCACGGCCGAGCCGACCCAGGTCGTCATCCAGCCGGGGCAAAGGCGACCGCCGCCGGGCTTTGGCGGAGCGTTTACCGAACCACGCACGCGCACTTCGAGGTAATCGCCATGCTTCACCTTTCCTTTCGTGCGATGGGCTGCCAGATGCTGGCCCTGGTCGACTCGGAATCCGTTACTGCCGCCGACCTGATCGCTCAGGTGCCGGCCTGGTTCGAGTCCTGGGAGTCGAGCCTGAGCCGTTTTCGAGCCGACAGCGAGTTGATGAAGCTCAATGCCATCCATGGCGCGCCCGTCGTGGTCAGTGCTGCCATTCGCGATGTGTTCGAGGCGGCGCTCGTCGCCGAACAGGAGAGCGCGGGCCTGGTCACACCGCTGGTGCTGGACGCGCTCGAAAGTTCCGGGTACACCCTGTCGTTCGAGGGGCTGCGCGAGAGGGGCGCTCCTGGTGCGACGGCGATCAACGCGCAGCCGGTTCGTCTCACTTTGAGTGAAGCCGTGCACGTCGACTCGAAGCGCCAGACTCTGACGCTCGAACCCGGGGTTCGCCTGGACTTCGGCGGTGTCGCCAAGGGATGGGCGGCCGAGGAAGCAGCCCGCCGTTTGAGCGCCGTCGGTCCGGCTTTGGTGGATGCCGGCGGCGACATCGCTGTGAGCGGTCCGCGCGCCGACGGCGCGGCCTGGACCGTCGCGATTGCCGATCCGCAACTGCAGGGTGCCGACCTCGGCCAGCTCGGCCTCATGGGTGGCGGCGTTGCGACCTCGGGGCGAGATTATCGACGCTGGCTGGTAGACGGCCAGTGGCGCCATCACCTGATCGATCCGCGCACCGGCGCACCGGCGATCACCGATGTGCTTAGCGCGACCGTGATCGCCCCGACGTTGCGCCAGGCCGAGACCGCGGCCAAGACGTTGTTCATGTTGGGGAGCGCGGGTGCCGCGAACTGGCTGGTCGAGCGTCCGGAGTACAAAGCACTGCTCGTGCTCGAGGATGGTCGCCTGGTGGCTACGCCCGACATCCTCTGGTTTCGGATGACGCGATGACGCCGTCGAAAACCTTCGGGGCGCAGCGCCCAGGCGGGCATTCCCGCAGCGCCTGGCTGCTGACGCTCGAGTCGGCGGCGCTGGCCGTGGCACCGTTTGCCGTGATCGTCGGCGGGATCATCGCCGGCGTGCTGGTTGCCGTGGCCGTCCTGGTGGTCCGGCCCGAAACTGCGCTCGACCTGTGGGCCTCCGTGGCAGGCGATTCACCCAAGATCTACTGGTATCTGTCGCGAGCGGCCAGCTTTGTCAGTTTCGGTCTGATCACGACGTCGATGTTGCTGGGCCTGGCGATCACGAACAAGATCGCGCGCGCCTGGCCGGGTGGCCCCACCTACGTTGCTCTGCATGAGCACACGGCGTTGCTGGGCCTGCTTGTCGGCGGCCTGCACGCGGTCGTGCTGCTCGGCGATCGCTATATCGGGTATACCCTGGTCCAACTGATGGTGCCGTTCGCGAGTGGCGCTTACCGCCCGTTATGGGTGGGGCTCGGCCAGCTGGCCCTGTGGCTGCTGACACCGGTCACGCTCAGCTTTTACGTCCGGCGTTTCATCGGTCAGCGCGCCTGGCGTCTGATCCATTCTCTCAACTTCGCGGTCTTCGGCCTGACGCTGGTCCACGGATTGTTCAGTGGCAGCGACACCGGTTTGATCGTCGTGCGCCTTGCGTATTGGGGCGCCTTCGTCGCCGTGGCCGGGCTGACGTCGTTTCGGATCCTGGCCGCGCTCGCCAAGCGACTCGATCAGCGTCCGGCTGAGCGAGCACAAGCTTAGGGCGCCGGGATGCGGAGCGTGAAGGTGGTACCGACGCCCTCGGCGCTGGTCACTTCGATGCGCCCGCCATGCGCCTCCACCAGCCCGCGCGCGATCGCCAGGCCGAGGCCCGCGCCGCCAGCCAGGCGGGTGCGCGCCGGCTCGCCCCGATAGAAGCTGTCGAAGATGTGCGGCAGATCGTGGGCCGCGATCCCGGCTCCGGTGTCGCTGACCGCGATCTCAACGGTCCGGCCCGCGCGACGGGCTTTGATCGTGACGGTTCCACCGGCCGGGGTATGCGCCAGGGCGTTCCCGATCAGATTGGCGAGCACGCGCCCGATCCGGCGCGGATCGAGCGGGACGACCCCGGCATCGTCGCTGGCCCCGACCAGGGTTATGCCGCGGGTCCCTGCCAGGGGCGTAAACGACTCGAGCGTATCGGACACCAGATCGCCGACATCGGTCGGGGTGAGATCGAGCATCAGGCCGCCGGCGTCGAGCTGTGCCATCTGGAACAGGTCGTCGATCAGACTTGAGAGCGCCTCCACGTCGCGTTGGGCTGTCCGCAGATAGCGTCGAGTGGTCTCCGAATCCTCCACCATGCCATCGGCCAGGGCCTCGACGATCACGCGCACTGACGCCAGCGGGGTCTGCAGATCGTGGCTGATCCAGGCGATCAGGTCGCGGCGAAGCTGGTCGAGCTCGCGTTGTTTGCGGTCGGCGGCCTGCAATTGGGCAGCCATGTCATTGAAGGTCCGGGCCAGGGTGGCGACCTCGTCGCGGCCCGCTACGGTTACCCGCGTGTCGAGTTTGCCCTGCGCCAACTCACGGGTAGCGTCGTTGAGACCGGCGATGCGCTCGGTGATCGCCTCGGCGAAGAAGTATCCCAGGGCCATTGCGATGCCGCCGGCGAAGACGAGCAACACGGTGGCCAGTTGCAGGTCGTGCTCGCTGGCGAACATCAAACGGGCTGTCAGCCAGACGTTGCCGAAGGTCAGCAGGCTGGAAAGCGCGCAGGTACCAAAGATCGCCCATCGCAGGCCGGGTGCCTGTTGCAGCCATCCGAAGCGATAGGCCGCGTAGCCAGCGACGGCCGAGAACAGCGCCGTGATCGCCAGAAAGGCCGTCATCAGCGCCAGGTCACCCATCGGCGGATGCATCGATAGCCAGAACAGGCCCAGGCCGAGCACGACCGTGCCAAGCACACCTGCCAGAAAACGGGTTGTGAGCGAGCGACTGCGATTCAGCGAGCGGGGAAGGACGGTCATGCCGGGGCCTCGAATTTGTAGCCGACCCCCCAGACCGTCTGGATGAAACGGGGCTGGGAAGGATCGGCCTCGATTTTCTCGCGCAGGCGCCGAACGTGCACGGTGACGGTGCTGGGGTCGACGTACTCGCTCACGCCCCAGACCCGATCGAGCAACTGATCTCGTGAGAACACCTGGCGCGGGTGGCGGGCCAGGTGCAGCAGCAGGTCGAACTCCTTGGCGGTCAGGCTGCGCTCGCTGCCGTCGACCGATACCACCCGGGTGGCGGGTTCGATGCGCAGACCCGGATACTCCAGGACCGCGGATTCGACACTCGCGGCTGGGGCCGGCGTCGCTCGCGTCCGCCGCAGGACGGCGCGCACCCGGCTGGTCAGTTCCTGCGGGCTGAAGGGCTTGATCACGTAATCGTCGGCGCCCATCTCGAGCCCAGCGATGCGATCGCTCTCGGCCCGGCGCGCGGTGACCATGATGATGGGCGTGTCGCCGCGGCGACGCAGCCACTCGGTCACCTGATAGCCGTCGACCTTGGGAATCATCAAGTCGAGCACGACCAGGCTGACCGGCCCGGCCTGCAGGGCCTCCAGCGCCGCCTGGCCGTCCGCCACGCTGACCACCTCGAAATTGGCGCGCCGCAGGTAAAGCGCGATCACCTCGCGCAGGCTGGGCTCGTCCTCAACAATCAGGATCTTGCCTTCGGACATGCGTATGACATCCTCGCTGCGGTGATCGACCCCACTGGTTGTGGGGTGCCCTGGTTGCAACATGGCCACAGAATGGCAGACGAAGATTGTACAGCCCTTACGAACCCTCGGGTGCGTTAAGGCCTTTGTAAGGATCGGGACAGCGGTCTGTAAGGCAGGTCAACGATGCTTCAAACATGCTCCTGCTTCGGCACCGCGTGCTTCCGCTCCTGGCCTGCCTGGTGCTTTCCGCCTGCGCTTCGGTCGAGGCGGCGCGGATTGGCCCAGCCACACCGGACGGCGGCGATGAGACGATAGAATTCCCGGTGCTCGGGCCGGCGCCGGAGTTGACCGGCGAGGTCTGGCTAAACACCGATCAGCCGCTGCGCCTGGCCGACCTGCGCGGAAGCGTCGTCCTGCTCGAGATGTGGACTTTTGGTTGCGTCAACTGCCGCAACACACTGCCAAGCGTTCGAGACTGGCACGCGCGCTACGCCTCCGAGGGCCTGGTGGTGATCGGCAACCACTACCCCGAGTTCGCGTATGAGGCCGATCTGGACAATCTGCGACAGGCCGTTGAGGATCTCGAGATCGATTACCCGGTCGTTCAGGACAATCCGGGCGACAACTTCATCGCCTATCGCAGCCGTTACTGGCCGACGCTCTACCTGATCGACAGGCAGGGCCAACTGCGCTACTCGCATATCGGCGAGGGCGCTTATGCTGAAACCGAAACGGCGATCCGGGCCCTTCTGGCCGAGACCGTCGAATAAACAAAGGTGCCGTTATGAAGATCCGTTCCTCAGAGATCACGCCCGAGCACGTCTACCTCGCCCGGCCCAGCCGACGCGCCTTCCTCAAGTTGGCGCTGGCGGCGGCGGGCGGCGCCGGCCTTGTCGCCTGCGCGCCCCCGGCAGCGCCGACGCTCGTCGGCCCGACCCCGGCCGCGGACGGCCAGACCGACGAGTTGGGCGATGCCGTCAATCGCTTTGAAGACATCGTCAACTACAACAACTACTACGAGTTCACGACCGACAAGGCCGGTGTCGCCGGGCTGGCGGCCGGCTTCACCACCGATCCGTGGACGGTCGAGGTGAGTGGTCTGGTTAACAAGCCCAAGACCTTCGGCCTGGAGGACATCCGCCAGGCTTTCACCAGTGAGGAGCGCATTTTCCGGCTCCGCTGCGTCGAAGCCTGGAGCATGGTGATCCCCTGGAACGGGTTCTCGCTATCCGAGATCCTCAACCAGGTCGAGCCGACTTCGGACGCGCGCTTCGTGAAGTTCACGACCGTGTCGCGCCCGGAGGAGATGCCGGGGCTGAGCAATCCGCTCTACCCGTGGCCGTACACCGAAGGCCTGCGGCTGGATGAGGCCATGCACCCGCTGACGACGGTCGCCACCGGGCTCTACGGCCGCGACCTGCTCCCGCAGAGCGGCGCCCCGATCCGGCTGGTCGTGCCCTGGAAGTACGGGTTCAAGAGCATCAAGTCGATCGTCAAGATCGAGCTGACGGCCGAGCAGCCGGCGACGCTGTGGAACACGGTCGGGCCGAGCGAGTACGGCTTCTACTCCAACGTCAACCCCGAGGTTGACCATCCGCGCTGGTCACAGGCCAGCGAGCGCCGGATCGGCGAGATCAGCCGGCGCGCGACGCTCAAGTTCAACGGCTATGAGACCGACGTCGCTGACCTGTACGCGGGCCTGGATCTGGCGGCCAATTACTGATGAACGCGCCGTCCACCGCAGGGCGGTCGGCCGTGGCCGGGCCGCGCCGCTCCACGCCCAAACGCTGGTTGGGAGCGCTGGTGCACCTGGGCGCGCTGATCCCGCTCGGCCTGTTTGCGCTCGACACCGCGCTGGGTCGGCTGAGCCCGGACCTGATCCGTGACGTCACGCTGCGGACGGGGCTGGCGGCCCTGGTCTTTCTGTTGCTCGCGCTGGCCGTCACGCCGGTTGTCACCGTCACGGGCCTGGCGGTGCTCAACCCGTTACGGCGCTGGCTCGGGATCTACGCGTTCGTGTACGCGGCGCTGCACCTGTCTATCTTCGTCGCGATCGATTACGGCTTCAATGCGGCCTTGCTCGCCGATGCGGTGTTGATGAGGCCTTATGCATTGGCAGGGCTGGCGGCACTGGCGATCATGCTGCCGCTGGCAGCGACCTCGACCGATGCCATGCAGCGTCGTCTGCGCCGCAACTGGAAGCGCTTGCATCGCGCCGCCTATGCCGCCGGCCTGCTGGCCGTAGTTCATTACATCTGGCTGGTCAAGGTCGGCGTGATCGACCCCTGGTGGTATGCCGCTGTGCTGGTCGGGCTGTTCGTGTTGCGTCTGCCCCCGGTGCGGCGCCGGGTCAGCGCCCTTCGAAAACGACAGCTGTGAATCGAAACGGCGGCCCCAGAGGGCCGCCGTTTCGATTCACAGCAATCCGATTGATCCTTCAGCGCGCAACTTCCCAGGCCAGGTGCGCGATCTCGGGCGCGACCAGCTTCTCCCAGGCGACCTGCACGGCGTTGGGCGAGCCGGGCGTGGAGATCACGACCCGGCCGCGGTACGTGCCGGCTGAGGCGCGTGACAGCATCGCGGCCGCGCCGACTTCCTGATAACTCAACATCCTAAACAACTCGCCAAAGCCCGGCATGAGCTTGGCGTACTTGCGGTTAAGCACGTCAAAGGTCGTGTCGCGCGGCGCGATGCCGGTGCCGCCGTTGAACAAGATCACGCGCGCGCCGGCCTCGACCGCCTGATCGAGCACGGCCTCGACCTGAGCGGGTTCGTCCTTGATGATGGCGTAGAAGACGACCTCGTGCCCGGCCGCGACGACCGCGGGCTTGAGATACAGGCCGTTGGTGTCGGTTTCGGGGGTGCGCGTGTCGCTGACTGTGACGATGCCCACCGGGATGGGCCCGCGCTGGGCGGCGATGGCTTTGTGTTGTTCGGTGCTTGAGGAAGGCATAGCGCGATCATGCCACAGGTGCCGCCAGGCTGACAAGCCAGGGCGATTGCACCTTTTTCGCGAGGAGCGGTGTCTTTGCCACGAATGGACACGAATCCTCATAAATGGGGATCGTTCGTGCGCACTCAATTTGCGACATTCGTGGCCAGACTCCCACCGTGCCACTTGAGATGCGTTAGCCCTGGCTGACAGGCGTCTCGATGCGCGAACAGGACCCGTCTCACTGGCGGGCCGTCAACACGATCCAGTAGTGCCCGTAGTTGCTGCCCGGCACGTACACGTGGCCGACGCCGTATTCGTCCTGGGCGACGAAGAAGCTGGTCAGACCGAGCAGCATCGTCCGGTGGATCGAGGAGTTCATCCACCAGTTCCAGGGGTTGTCGGGGTTCGGCGTCGGGCTGAAGCCGTAGCCAAAGTACATGACCTCGATGCTGTTGGCCGTCAATGAGCTCGAGTAGGTGGACGACAGCGGGTAGCCGGCCTGTCGGACCAGGTAGTTGGGGCCGAAACCGTCCGGGTTGACGTGGCTTTCGTAGCCGCGCACGGCCATGTCGAGTGCGCGCTCGCGGGCGACCCGCTCGAGGATCGGGTGGCAGCGCAGCGCCGGCCGGGCCTGCTCGGGATGGGCCAGCATCCGGTCGGCGATGGCCTGCTCCTCGGGCGCGGGCTGACAGCCGGTCGGGGTGGCGGTCGCTGTGGGTGTGGTTGTGGGCGTCGCGGTCGGCGTGGTCGTGGTCGTGGCCGTCGGCGTCAGCGTCGCCTCCCGCGCGATCACGGGCAGGTACACGGGACCGCTCGACTGCGCCGTGGCGACGGCCAACGGCGTGATCACCAGCAGCGAGAACAATGCAACCAGGGTGGGGCGGCGCATGCGGCATTATCACATACTGAGCCGCCCCCGACCCACGCGCGTGCGCTAGAATCGCCGCATGACCTCCCACTCGCCCTTCACCCTGTCACCGCTAACCAGTGATTACCGTGAACGTGTGTACGCTGCCGTGCTCGGCAAACTGATCGGCGTGTATTGCGGCCGACCGTTCGAGTGCTGGCCGCATGAGCAGATCCTCAAGGAGCTCGGTGAGATCCGCAGCTACGTCCACGAGCGGCGCGGGCTGCCGTTGGTGGTCACCGATGATGACATCTCGGGCACGTGGTTGTTCCTGCGCGCGCTCGAGGACCTCGGCCCATTGCCGGCGGATCTGACCGGGCCTGCGCTCGTCGAGCGTGTGTCCGGGTTGGTGGCGGCTCGCTGGCTCAACGACGTCGTGCCGGGGCGCTCGACGTTCTGGTGGGGCGGGGTGGGCGTGTCGACCGAGCACACGGCCTACGAAAACCTGCGGGCCGGGCTGCGCCCGCCCGAGAGCGGCAGCATCGCGCGCAACGGCGCGGTGACCGCCGAGCAGATCGGGGCCCAGATCTTCATCGACGGCTGGGGCCTGGTCGCGCCCGGCGACCCCGGGCTGGCGGCCAGCCTCGCGCGGGCCGCGGCCTGCGTCAGCCATGACGGCGCCGCCGTGCACGCGTCGATGGTGCTGGCCGCGATGCTGGCGGCCGCCTTCCAGGAGCGCGACGTCAACCGCCTGCTCGAGATCGGCCTGGCCGAGATCCCGGCCGACAGCGCCATCCGCCGCCTGGCCGACGATGTTCGCAACTGGCACGCGCAGCACTCCGACTGGTACGCCGCGCGCGCCGCGCTGGAGGCGGCCTACGGCCCCGAGCGGTATCCGGGCGTGCACATCCTGCCCAACCACGGAGTCGTCCTGCTCAGCCTGCTGTATGCCGACGGCGACTTTGATCGCGGGTTGACCGTGGCCTGCACGGCCGGGTGGGACACCGATTGCAATGCCGGAAACGTCGCCTGCCTGCTCGGTCTGCGCGGTGGTCTGGAAGGTATCGCGAACACCTGGCGTGAGCCGGTGGCGGACCGGGCCTACATCTCCAGCGCCGACGGCCGGCGCTCGATCACGGACGCGGTGCGGCTGTCGACCGAGATCGTCGATCACGCCCAGCGGCTGCGGGGCCTGCCGCCGAGCCGGGTC
Organism: Anaerolineales bacterium; assembly: GCA_016789175.1. Classification (GTDB taxonomy): domain Bacteria; phylum Chloroflexota; class Anaerolineae; order Anaerolineales; family UBA6663; genus UBA6663. Next base: position 15,600 of record JAEURK010000358.1, on the reverse strand, counting down.
AAAGGCGGCGCGCCATTTCATTTCGAGATGCCCGGCAGTCGGCAGGGTTTCACGGCCGAGCCGGCGACGGCGCGCCTGAGCAACCTGGCCGGCGCCGGTCGTAATGGCGCGCGGGCGCTCGCGATCGACCTCCCCGCCGGCGTTCCCGTGGCCGTGACCACACCGGTGTTCGCGCCGCCCGACGCGCTCAACATCGGGTATCAGCTTCAAAGCTGCCCGGCCCTCTACGCGGGCCAGATGCTGCGGATCGACGTCCTCGCGCCGGACGGGAACGCCACGCACGTGCTGGCCAGCCCCTTGATCCGCGTGTATGACGCCCAAGGGGAGCTGCAGGAACTGAGCGGGCCGGAGATGGTGGTGTTGCCCGGCGCGGGCTCACGCTTGAGTTGGGCGCTGCCCGAGCTCGACGGGCAGCCGGTCGAGGCGGTCGGTCTGCGGGCCAAGAGCGCGGTTGACGCGCGTCTGCTGGTCGATCGTGTGTGGTGGGAGGGCGCACCACGCGCCAGTCTGATCCGGGGCACGGCCGGCGGGGCGCTCTGGCTAAGGGCCTGGATCGACGGCGTCGACGCCCTCGAGGCCACGCCCGAGGCGCCGCTGGTGCTGCGCCAAACGAGCGGGCGCGGCGTCGCGCTTCAGGGTGGGCCCGGCTGGGACGACCTGATCGTCTCCGCCGACCTGGCGCTGCAGGGCCGCTGTGGGGGCCTGGTGGTGCGTGCCACGGGGCTGCGCCGCTATGTTGCGTTCGAGCTCGAAGGCGACACCGTGCGTCTGGTGCACGTTCACGACGGCGCACGGCACGTCCTTGACGAGGCCGAGGGCGCCCAGCCGCCCGGCGAGCGCTTCCGGATGTCGGTGCGCGTCGCCGGGACAGCGATCTCGGCCGCGCTCAACGACCGGCTCTGGTTCGATCATCCGGATCTGCTGGCGGGTCTGCCGGCGGAGGGCATGGTCGGCCTGTTCATCGCGGAGGGCCGGCTGGAAGCGCACGCTTTGAGAGTTGATCCGGCTGTGTGAGCGGGTCGTATACGCAATTGAAGGGAGGCCCGGCCAACCGGCCGGGCCTCCCTTTTCAATTCACCGAAACAAATGCAGGCGGCGCCGAACGCGCCGCCTGCGCTTTTGGGCTACGGCAGGGTACCGTTCCGAGCGATGAAGCTCAGGATCTGAACATACGGTCGGGTCACGGTGATGGTGTACGTCTTCACGGTGACTCCATCCTCAGCCGTCACTTCAACGGTCAGGATCGTCTCGCCCTGGTTGATGGTCAGCGCACTCGAGGCGTTGCCGGAGGTCACGGTCACGCCATTGACCGTGATGGTGGCATTGGCGTCAGAGGACGTGGGTGTCAGCGTCAGGTTGTGGACGCCCCAGCCCACCGTCATGGTGTAGGCCGTCGTGCCGCTGTCGAACGCCGGAGACAGGGTCCCTTCGCTCGTCACCAGGCTGCCGAGATCGGCGTCGCTCGACCCGGCGCGTGTCACGATGACGGTGTACGTCTTCGTGGTCGAGCCGTCCTGAGCTGTCACGACTGTCGTGATGCTGTTTGCGCCGACGTTAAGCGTTATCGCGCCCGAGGGCGTGCCCGACGTCACCGGCGCGCCGTTGACTTCGATCGTGGCGTTCGTGTCCGAGACGGTCGGCGTGATGACCAGGCTGGTCGTCGCGTGCGGGACGCTGGCGGTGTAGGAGATCGTGCCGGTGTCGAAGGCCGGCGTCAGCGTGCCCGCGCTCAATACCAGGTCGGTCAGATCGGCGTTGGCCGAGGGCTCGCGCGTGATCGTGACCGTGTAGGTCTTGGTCGTGACGGTGTCTTCGGCCGTGACCACGGTTGTGATGACGTTGGCACCGACGCTGAGCGCTATCGCGCCCGAGGTTGCGCCGGAGGCCACGGTCGTGCCGTTGACCGTGATGGTCGCATTGGCATCCGAGGCCGTCGGCGTCACGGTCTGGCTGGTCGTGGCGTAGGGCACGGTGGCCGTGTAGGTGAGCGTGGCCGGGTCGAACGACGGGGTCAGGCTGGCGGTGTTGAGCACCAGGCTGGTCAGATCGGCGTCGCTGGAGGCGCTCGGCGCCTCGCGCGTAACGGTGACCGTGTAGGTCTTGGTGGTCGTGCCGTCTTCAGCCGTGACCACGGTGGTGATGGTGTTGGCGCCGACGCTCAGTGCGATCGCGCCCGAGGTTGCGCCAGAGGCCACGGTCGTGCCGTTGACCGTGATGGTCGCATTGGCATCCGAGGCCGTGGGTGTCACGGTCTGGCTGGTCGTGGCGTAGGGCACGGTGGCCGTGTAGCTGGTCGTGGCCGGGTCGAACGACGGGGTCAGGCTGGCGGTGTTGAGCACCAGGCTGGTCAGGTCGGCGTTCGTCGATTGCGCCGCGCGTGTGAGCGTGACCGTGTAGGTCTTGGTGGTCGTGCCGTCTTCAGCCGTGACCACGGTGGTGATGGTGTTGGCGCCGACGCTGAGCGCGATCGCGCCCGATGCCGCGCCGGAGGCCACGGTCGTGCCGTTGACCGTGATGGTCGCGTTGGCGTCCGAGGCCGTCGGCGTCACGGTCAGGCTGGTCACGCCGTTGGCAACGGTGGCGGTGTAGCTGGTTGTTGCGGCCGCAAAGGACGGCGTCAGAGTGCCGGCGCTCAAGGCCAGGTTGGTCAGGTCGGCGTCTGCCGAAGCAGCCGCGACGATGTTCACGGCCGCGGTAGCCGACGTGTCGGTCGCGCCGTCGTTGGCCGTCAGAGTGAAGCTACCGGCCGTGCCGTTCGGGACGCCGCCCGGGATGGTCAGACGAACCGTCACGGGCTGCGAGGCGCCGCCTGCGATGTCCACGGGAGAGGCCGGGGAGATGATGGTGGGGGTCCAGCCGGCAGGGTCACCGGCCACCGACAGGGCTGCATTCACGCTGGCACCGGTCGGGTTCGAGACCGTGTAAACGAGATCGCACGTGGCCCCCGGCGCGCAGTCGGTTGAAATCGGGGCCGAGACGTTCAGCGCGCCGACCGCGCCGCTGACGAAGCTCTCGTAGGCCGTGATCGTCCAGGTTGCACCGGCGGCGAGGCTGCCGTTGTCCCATTCCAGGGCGTAACCGTTGTCGGTGGCGACATCCTCATTGATGACGTTGGTCAGGCGCCCAGCACCGCCCGCGATCAGGACCTCCCCAAAGTTCTCTGACTGACGGTACGTGGGCGTCGTGACGCCCTGCAGCGACATGCGCTGTTGAACGCCGCCGCCGTCGGTCTTGTAAACGCCGATGATGTTGTTGGCGCCGTCCCAGAAGCCGGAGCCATTGTCGCCGCCCAACAGGTAGGTGTCTTCACCATGGAAGAAACGCAGGTCGCTCAGAGATGCCCCTGAAGTGTTGGTGATCTGCCACTGCAAGCGATAGAACGGGTTGCCGTTCGTGTATTGCGTCGTTTGAGTGATGGTCGTGCTCCCGGCCGTCCACACCGTCGTGATGGTGTTGCCGACTGTGGCGTTCGAGACCGGCGTGCCGGGTGTGCCGATCACGTTCCACTCTGAGTCGTACATGAAGTAGCCCAGAGGAAAGAGCGCACCGTTGATGTGCAGCGCTGAGCCCTTGCTGCCTGGGGATGCGTTGTAGATCTGCGAGACCCAGGAGCCGGAAGCGTAGCGCTCGACGCCCATTTGGCCACTGTCTTCCACGAGGATTCGAAGATTGCCTTCACTGCCGACCCCGCCGATGGTTTGGCTGGCGGCAATGGCCGGTGTCACGGGCCCGACGAGGGCGGCCACCAGAGCGGTCGCGACGGTTGCGGAGAGGGTTCGGTAGAGGCGAGAAGGTAGTTTCACAGTTATTCTCCTGTTACGGATGCTTGGTCGCATCGGGTCGGCATTGATCGGTATCGAGCTGGGTGGTTGAGATCTCGTTCTCCGTTTGTGAATCGCGCAGAGTCGCATAGGCCAGCGCCAACAGGTTGCCGAGTTCACGAGTCGACGTGACCGGATAGGTCTCGCCGGACAGCACGGTGGCCGTTTGATCGGCCGGGTTGAAGCCGATCACCAGGGCCGCCGGGTGGGCGTCCATCAAGGCGATGACGGCGTGTAGCTCGGTCAGGCGGGTGTCGAACAGCACCAGATCGGGGCGGATCTCCAGAAGTCGCCCGAGCAGGTCAGGGCCCGGGCTGACATGGACGACGCTGAGCGGTAAGGCACTGCCCAGCTGGGCCTGCGCGCCTTCAAGGTCCGGTCCATCGCCCAAAATCACAGTTTTGACTGTCATGACATGCCGCTTCGGTGGGCGACCCGCGGGTCACCCACGCTCAGCATTCTTGCAAGAAGCGGGGCATTTGGCACTGTCGGTAGCGACAGAAAAAGCGACAGTCCAACGCCAGTGGCCGGACTGTCGCTTTTCTAACGTGTTGTCAAATTGTTAGAATCTGGTTTTAAGCGAGGACACGTCGAATCCGGGTTGGTCAGGCCGCGCTGGATGGCCCGGCCGACCCGGGTCGGGGGGCCAGGCGCCGATCGCGCGCCAGACCGACCCGGTAGGCAAAGGCAATGGCTTTGGAGCGCGAAGCCAAACCGAGAGCGTCCAGGATCTGTTCCATATGGTAGCGGACCGTCCGCTCCGTGATGTGCATCCGGGCGCCGACCTCTTTGTAGGTCAGGCCCTCGGCCACCATCCGCAGAATGTCGGCCTGTTGGGCTGACAGGCGGTCGCTGAGGTCCTCGCCGCCGCCGTTGACGGCCATATCCGAGAGCCGGCGAGCGACCTCCGGGGCGAACACGCGTTCGCCGTGCTGCAATCGCAGCAGCGATTCCAGCAGCTCGGCGGTGGATTGGGTCTTCTGTAGGAAGCCGGCTACGCCGCTCTGCAGCACCCGGGTCACCTCGGCCTGATCCAGAGAGGCGGTCAGGATCACGCAGCGCACCTCCGGGTGCTGGGCCTTGATCTGCGCTGCGGCCTCGGCGCTGGAGACCTCCGGCAGGTGCAGATCGAAAATCGCCAGATCCGGTCGACCGGCGTCCACCAGGCTGATCAAGCTGCGCCCGTCGCGCGCCTGGCCGACCACATCCACCCCGTGTGCTGCCAGCAAATGGCTGAGCGCCTCAAGCAGGACGACCTCCTGATCCGCCAGAACGACCCGCAACCCGGTCAATGGCCCATGACCGGCTTGAGGCATCGTCGTCGGCACCCGAACCCGCACCGTCGCCCCCTGGCCGGGCACAGATTCGATCTGGGCCCGCCCCCCGATCGCCGCCGCCCGCTCGTGGATCCCCGTCAACCCACCCGGCGCAACGTTCTGAGGATCGAACCCCCGTCCGTCATCGGCGATGGTGACCTGTACCTCGTCACCGTCCCGAGCGAAGATCACCTGCGCCGTCCGCGCCTGCGAATGGTCGCGGATGTTGTTGAGCGCTTCCTGGATGATCCGCATCATCTGGGCCTGCACCACGGGAAGAAGGGAGATGCTGGTGGTGTGCTCGGGCAGGCTGAGGGCCACATACACATCCGAGACCTGGCCGAACTCGCGCACGTATTGGCGGAGGGCCAGGTAAAAATCCTCCTGCGGCGCGGCGCCATCGCTGTCTGCGAACCTTGAGAGGACGTCGTGGTCGGTATCGCTGACGATCGCATCCAGGCGGGCCAGAAGCGCGCTGGCCGGGGCGATCTCGCCGCGAGCGATCAGGTCCGAGGCCACCACGATCTGCCCGCGCACGTAGCGCAGCACCTGCGCCAGAGCGGCCTTGAGCTCGCGCTCAAAGCGTTGCCGGGCTGAAGCCAGCGCCAGGGATTTCTCCTTCTCGGCGATGACTGTCGCCGCTGACGCACGCTGCGTGATATCCCGCGCCACGACCAGGATGCCCAGCGGGACACCGTGCGCGTCGCACACCTGCGAGGGTTGGGCTTCGATGAGCCTGGGGGGATCGGCGTCAACCTGGAGCGCGATCGACTGGGCCGGATGGGGCAGGGCGTCCAGCAGGGCCGGGAAGGCGCGCAAGGCCTCGGCGGCGGGCTGACCGGGCGTCGGCCCTGGCCCACCAAACAGGCGCTCCCAGGCCGGGTTGGCCGTCACGACGCGTTGGCCGCCATCCAGGACCAGGACCCCCTCGGTCAGGTTCCGCAGGAGGAGCTCCCGGGCAATCGGCATCAAATCGAACAGCCGATACCGATAGATCGCGACCGCGACCAGAGCGGCCACGACGACGAACGAGGCGGGCGTGAAATCGACGCTGGTCCAGCGCAACCAGTACGCGAGGATCCAGGGGGCCGGCGCAACCATCGCCGCCAGGAGCAGCGCCAGCCGCGGCTGCTCAGCGCGATCGCCCTGGAGGGTTCGGCGAGCCAGCCAGCCGGCGTTGACCACCCCGAGGCCGATGCTGTAAGCAACCGCGATCAGCAATCCCGGGCCGGGGATCAAGGTCAGGACACCGGGTGGATCCACCAGGGTAAAGCCCGTGAAAAACAGGCCGTGCCAGGCGTTGGTCGCTAGCGTCAGGATCGCCGCCGCCGGCACGAGCCAGGTCAGGCCCAGCCACGCCGGCCGAGCCTGTCCGGGTCGAAGATAGATCACCAGGAACCGGAGATTCAGGACGTTCACGCTCATCAGGCAGAGCCAGGTCGCACCATGCAGCCACAGCTTGGCCGCGACCCCGTCTACCACGGTTTCGAAGGCCTCCAGCAAGGCCCAGCCGCCCGCCACCAGCAACACGCCGCCATAGGTGGGACTCCCCGCAACATCTCGACGGCGGAGGGCATACAGCGCGACGGCGATCAGTGAGCACGCGGAGATCAGGAGGGTTGGCGCGTACAATGTAAAATGCATTCCGTACCGCCTCAACCAGCAAGAGGTTTATTATAGACCCGGCCGACTCCAACGCTCCCTGGTGCCCGCTGGCGCTCCTCAGACTATGACATGATCCTCCCACTGCTCGCGGCACTGGCTCTGATCATCACCGCCGCCAAATTAGGCGGCTGGTTGAGCGGCGTCTTGCGCCAGCCGGTCGTGCTCGGGGAACTGCTGGTCGGCCTGGTCTTAGGGCCTTCCGTCCTCGGCGTCTTCACGCAACCCTATTTCGCCGCAGCTCATGTGGACACGACCCTGATCGAATTGGGTGAACTGGGCGTGATCTTTCTGATGTTCACGGCCGGCCTCGAGGTGCAGGTCGACGACCTGCGCAAGGCCGGGCGCCCTTCGATCTGGGCCGGCGTGCTCGGCGTTGCCGCACCGCTGATCCTGGGCTCGCTGGCCCTGATCCCGTTCGGCTATGACCTGGAGGCCGCCCTGTTCCTGGGGATCGTCATGGCGGCCACCTCGGTCAGCATCTCGGCTCAGACCTTGATTGAGCTGCGTCGGTTGCGCAGCCCCGAGGGCCTGACGCTGCTCGGAGCCGCGGTCGTCGACGATGTCCTGGCAATCGCGGTGCTCTCGGCCTTTACGGCCCTTGTGACCGGGGGAGTGGGCGGCCTGGGCGGCCTCGCCTGGACGCTTGGCCGCATGGGGTTGTTCCTGGTCGGTGCGTTCGCCCTGGGGACGTGGCTGTTGCCGCGGGCCGTGGACTGGGTCGAGGAGCGCCAGTGGGCGATCAGCCAGCCCGTCTTGTCCTTGGTGGTGGTGATGGTGTTGACCTTCGCCTGGGCCTCTGAGTTCGTTGGTGGCGTGGCCGCGATCACCGGCGCCTTCATCGCCGGGATCGCCCTGGCGCGCAGCTCGCTCAAGGGCAAGATCGAGCGCGGCATGCACGTGTTGGCCTATGCCTTCTTCGTGCCGGTTTTCCTGGTCGGCATCGGGCTGCAGGCCGATGCGCGGGCGTTGTCGGCCGAGGATTACGGCCTGACCGCCTGGCTCATCGCTGTGGCGTTCGCCACCAAGCTGTTGGGGGCCGGCCTCGGCGCCCGGTTTGGCGGTCTGCCGGCCCGCTCGGCCTGGCGGGTTGGCCTGGGCATGATCTCGCGCGGCGAAGTCGGCCTGATCGTGGCTTCGGTCGGGGTCGCCAATGGCTTGTTGACGCCGGCAGCCTTCACCGGGGTCGTGCTGATGGTCCTGGCGACCACGATCGCGACCCCGCCGCTCCTGCGTTGGGCCTTCCGCGAGCCCCAACCCCCACCTGAGGAGAACGCTCATGCCTGAGTTGATCGTCCTGGTGTTGGATTCGAGTGACCAGATCCCGGGTGTGTTGGAGGCGTGGCTGGGCGCCGGCGTCTCGGGCGTCACGTCGATCGACAGCTCCGGCTTGGGCCAGCACGTTGCCGAGCACGGTCTGGGTGGGGATCTGCCGCTGATCCCGTCGCTCGCGCAATTGCTCCGGCCGCGCGAAGATCCCAGCCGCACGCTCTTTACGGTCGTGCCGGATGGCTTCGACGTCGAGGGCCTGATCGCCGCCACGGAGGCCGTGACGGGCCCGCTCGACCAGCCGGATACAGGCATCCTGTTTGTGGTGCCGGTCACGCGCACCCGCGGTCTGCATCGCCGCCGGGCAGGGGATTAGGCAGGGCCTCTGGCAATCGGTTGATGGGCGCCTGCCCCGTGAGCCAAAACAAGACCTCTTGACACCAAATACCTAACGCTGATATATTTTCGGAACAATGTTAGGTGACTTGGCCCCTTCGACCCGCCGGGATCGCGAAAAGCTACAAACCCGCCAGGCCATCCTCGCGGCGGCGCGCGCCATCGCGGCAGCCGATGGTTGGGAAGCGGTCACCATGCGGCGGCTGGCCGAGCGTGTGGAATACAGCCTGCCGGTGCTCTACACCCACTTCGAAAACAAGGCGGCGCTGGTGGCCGAGCTGGCCCGCGTCGGGTATCAGGCCCTGGCCGGGCGCCTGCGCGGCGCCCGTGAACGCGCCGCTGATCCCGAGACGGCCGCTGTCGAGCTCGCGCGCGCTTACTGCAACTTCGCCTGGGGCGAGCGAGACCTTTACGAGGCCATGCACGGCCTCACCGGTGTAGCTGTAGAAGCAAGCGCTTACCGCGAGGCCGGCGCCCTGGCGTTGGCTGAGGCGCGCGAATCGCTGGCGGCCTGGGCCGACGCCCGGGGCGTCATGGCCGTCGACCTGGACGATGCCGTCACGATCTTGTGGTCGGCCCTGCATGGCATCGCGGCCCTGGCGCTAGCCCGTCAAATGCCCGGCGGAAAGAAACGCGCTGTCGGCCTGGCCACCCGTGCGGTGGAAGACCTGCTCGCCGCCTGGCTGGCCGTGGGGCGGGTGTGAGGGAGGAGGAGGGAAGAGGGAAGAGGGAGGAGGGAGGAGGGAAGAGGGAAGAGCGAAGAGGATAAACGCCTGATGGATTGCGAGCACGGTCCGGGATGACGTCGGGCCGTGACCGTGTGGAGCTGCCATTCATGAAGAGGCCAGGATGCTGAAATTCAAACGTCCACACACGACAATGCCCATGGAAGCTCCTTCGGAGGCGGCGCCGGATGCGTCGACGCTCGGAGCCGGGGTCTCGCCGGCGCGCGTGCTGGAGGCGGCCCACGATTACTTTGACCTCGACGGGCTGCTCACGCCGGAGGAGCGCGTGCTACGCCATCGCGTGCGCACGTTCGTCGACGCCGAGATCGTGCCCTACATCGGCGCGTACTGGGAACGCGATGAGACGCCGCTGCACCTCTTCAAGAAGATCGCGTCGCTGGAGATCGGCGGCGGCACCATCCAGGGTTATGGCTGTCCGGGTCTCTCGCCCCTGATCGCGGGCGTGCTGCAATACGAACTGACCCGCGGCGATGGTTCGATGGCCACGCTCTTCGGCGTCACCACAGGGCTGGCCATGCAGTCGATCTACCAGCTGGGATCCGAGGCGCAGCGTCAGCGCTGGCTGCCGTCGATGGCGACGCTCGAGTTGATCGGCTCCTTCGGCCTGACCGAACCCCAGATCGGCTCCGATGCCGCACACATCACCACCACGGCCCGGCGCGACGGCGATCACTATGTGCTCAACGGCGCCAAACGCTGGATCGGCGGCGCAACCTTCGCCGACATCATCATCGTCTACGCTCAAGACGATCAGACCGGCCAGATCGGCGCGTTTGTGGTGGAGCAGGGCGCGCCGGGTTTCCAGGCCACCAAGATCGAACACAAGCTGGCGCTGCGCGCGCTGCCCAACGCCGACATCGTTTTGAAAGATTGTCGGGTGCCGCTCGGCAACAAGCTCGAGCGCTGCCGGTCGTTCAAGGATGTGGCGCGCGTGCTGGCGACCACGCGGGCCGGAGTCGCCTGGTCCGCGATCGGTCACGCCCAGGCCGCCTACGAATTCGCACTGGCCTACGCCAAGAGCCGCGTGCAGTTCGGCCGGCCGATCGCGGGCTTCCAGCTGATCCAGGCCAAGCTGGTCGAAATGTTGTCCGAGCTCGAGGCCATGAAACTGCTGGCCTGGCGGTTGAGCACGCTGGGCGCCGCCGGCCAGATGACCGACGGCCAGGCCGCATTGGTCAAGATGTTCAACGCCTCGAAAGCCCGGCGCGTGGTCGCCCTGGCGCGTGAGACCCTCGGTGGTAACGGCATCCTCATCGACCGCCACGTCGCCCGCCACTTCGCCGACATGGAGGCCGTTTACTCCTACGAGGGCACGCACGAGATCAACACCCTGGTGGTCGGACGCGAGATCACGGGGATGCAGGCGTTTGTGTGATTGCTGATTGTTGATTTCTGATTGCTGATTGGCTGCCAATCAGCAATCAGAAATCAACAATCAGCATTTCAAGGAGTTCCATGCACATTCAACGGGTCCTGGTCATCGGCGCGGGCACCATGGGCGGCGGGATCGCGGCGCATTGCGCGAACGTGGGCTTGAGCGTGACGCTGTTGGATGTGCCCACGGACGGCCCGGACCGCAACGCCGTCGTCAGAGGGCTGTGGGAGCGGCAGGTGAAGGCCCGGCCCGCTGCGTTGAGCGGTCCCGAAGCGGCGGCGCGTGTGACATTGGGAAACACCGAAGACGACCTCGAACGAGCCGGGCGCGAAGCGGACTGGATCATCGAGGTCATCATCGAGCGCCTGGAACCCAAACAGGCGCTGATGGCCAGGCTCGAGCCGTTGCGCCGGCCGGGCGCGATCGTCACGACCAACACCTCGGGCATCCCGATCGGGTCCATCGCGGCCGAGCGCGGCGTTGAGTTTCGGCGCGCGTTCTTTGGCACGCACTTCTTCAATCCGCCGCGCTATCTCAAACTGCTCGAGGTCATCCCCACGGGTGACACCGACCCGGCCATGGTGGACGCGTTCGAGGACTTCGCCGGCGCGCGGCTGGGCAAAGTGGTCGTGCGCTGCAAGGACACGCCCAACTTCATCGCCAACCGCATCGGCGCCTTCGTCGGCCAGTACCGCAGCATCGCGGCCATCGACAACGGCTACACGGTCGAGGAAGCCGATGTGCTCAGCGGGCCGGTGCTGGGCAACCCCAAGACCGGCACGTTCCGGCTGGCCGATCTGGTCGGCCTGGACGTGATGGCGCACGTCAACGCCAACCTGTTCGAGCTGGCCCCCGATGATGACAGCCGCGAACTGTTTCAGATGCCGGCGCCGGTGCAGCAGCTGCTGGCGCGCAAGTGGCTGGGCAACAAGACCGGGCAAGGCTTCTATAAGGCCGTCAAGGACGAGGCCGGGAACAAATCCTTCCACGTCCTGGATCTGGCCACGCTCGAACACAAACCGCCGACCAAGCCGCGCTTCGACGTGATCGGCGCCACGAAGGACCTGCCGCTCGCCGAACGGCTGCGCGAGATCTTCAGCGACCCGAAATGGGCCGACGACCGCGGCGGCGCTTACGTCATCGAGACCACGCTCCCGATCCTGGCGTACGCCGCGCGCCGCATCCCCGAGATCGCGGACACGCCCTACGCCGTCGACCAGGCCATGCGACATGGCTTTGGCAGTGAGCTCGGCCCGTTCGAGATCTGGGACGTGATCGGCCTCGCGCCGGGCATCGCGCTCATGCAGGCGCGTGAGATCGGCGTGCCCGAGTGGGTGACGGCGCTGGCCGCGAGCGGCGCGACCGGGTTCTATCGCGCCGGCCAGGGCGGGCGCGAGGTCTATCATCCCGAGAAACGCGCCTTCGTGCCGGTCGAGCGCCCGCGACTGACGGTCTCGCTGCGCGCCGAGGACGGCGCCCGCCGCGAGCTCAAGCGCAACGCCTCGGCCAGCCTGCTCGACCTCGGCGACGGCGTGCTCGGCTTCGAGTTCCACTCCAAGGGCAACACGCTCGACACCTTCACGGTCGACATCGGACGGGCCGCGCTCGAATGGCTGGCCCGCGACGAATGGCGCGCGCTGGTGATCGCCAACCAGGGCAAGGACTTCTCGCTGGGCGCCAACATCGGCATGTTCGTGCTCGCGGCCGGCGACCCGGCGGCGCTCGAGGCGGCCGCTCGCGACCTGCAGCAGTGGGTGCTCGATCTGCGCTGCGCGCCCAAGCCGGTGGTCACCGCGCCGCGCCAGCGCGTGCTGGGCGGCGGCGTCGAGCTGGCTTTCACGGGCGCGCGGATAGTGGCCTCGGCCGAGACCTACATGGGCCTGGTCGAAGCCGGCGTCGGCCTGATCCCGGCCCTGGGCGGCTGCAAGGAACTCCTGCGTCGCGTCGTCTCGCCACCGTTGGCCGCCGACCCGCGCGTCGATCCGCTGCCGTTCCTGCAGAAGGTCTTCGAGACCATCGGCTACGCCAAAGTCAGCGAGAGCGCGGCACAGGCGCGCGCGCTCGGCTTCGTGGGCGTGCACGACCTGATCGTGGCCAACGACGAGGACCTGGTCGGCCACGCCAAGCGGGTCGCGCTCGACCTGGCCGACTCGGGCTACGTGCCGCCGGACCGGCACGCGCCGAGCGTGTACGCGGCCGGCGCGCGCGGCAAGGCCGCGATGCTGATGGCGATCGAGCAATTGCGCTGGGGGAAGTTCATCAGCAGCCACGATGCCCTGATCGCGCGCAAGCTTGCGCACGTGCTGGCGGGCGGCGATCTCACGCAGCCGACCTGGGTCACCGAGGATTACCTCCTTGATCTCGAGCGCGAGGCCTTCCTCTCGCTCCTGACCGAGCCCAAGACCCAGGACCGGATCAGCTACATGCTCAAGAACGGCAAGCCGCTGAGGAATTGAGTGAAGGCCGCTGAGTCGGGGTGGGCCTCGGGTCCGGGCGTCGCCCCGCCCCGAGGCCCACCCTGACTCAGCAATCCTTCCCAGCCAACGGAGTTGACATGGATGCAGTGATTGTCTCGGGTGCGCGGACGCCGGTCGGGAGAGCTGCCAAGGGGGCCTTGCGCGCGACGCGGCCGGATGATCTGGCGGCTGTCGCGATTGCGGCCGCGGTCGAGCGGGCCACGGGGTTGGATCCGGCCCTGATCGAGGACGTGATCCTGGGCTGCGCGATGCCCGAGGCCGCGCAGGGCATGAACATCGGACGGGTGGCGGCGTTGCGGGCCGGGCTGCCGGTCGAGGTGCCGGGACAGACCATCAACCGGTTCTGCGCGTCGGGGCTGCAGTCGATCGCCCTGGCTGCGCAGCAGATCATGACCGGGCAGGCCGAGGCCCTGGTGGCCGGCGGGGTCGAGTCGATGAGCAGCGTCGGGATGGCCGGCAACGTGTTCTCGCCCAACCCGGCGCTGGTTGCCGTCAGCCCCGAGGTGTATATGCCGATGGGCCTGACCGCCGAACAGGTCGCGCGCGCGTATCGGGTCAGCCGAGAGGACCAGGACGCTTTTGCGCTTGCCTCGCACCAGAAGGCGCTGGCCGCGATCGACGCCGGGCGCTTCGTTGGCGAGATCGTGCCGGTGGAGGTGGCGGTCACGGAGTTCGCCGACGGCGCCGCGCGTGTCGCGCACTCGATATTCGCCGTCGACGAGTCGCCCCGCCGTGAGACGACGGCCGCGGCCCTGGCCGGGCTCAAGCCGGTCTTCGCCGCCGACGGCACGGTGACGGCCGGCAACGCGTCGCCGATGAACGACGGCGCGGCGGCCGTGGTCGTGATGAGCCGGGCGCGGGCCGAAGCGCTGGGTCTCACGCCGCTGGCGCGTTTTGTGTCGTTCGCGGTCGGCGGCGTGCCGCCGCAGGTGATGGGCATCGGCCCGATCGTGGCGGTGCCCAAGGCGCTCAGGCTGGCCGGGCTGACGCTCGCCGACATCGACCTGATCGAGCTCAACGAGGCCTTCGCGGCCCAGGCGCTGGCCGTGATGCGGGTTCTTGAGCTGGACCCGGCGCGCGTCAACGTCAATGGCGGTGCGATCGCGCTCGGGCATCCGCTCGGGTGCTCGGGCGCGAAGCTGACGATTTCATTGATGAACGAGCTGGCCCGGCGCAAGGCGCGCTACGGCCTGGTGACGATGTGTATCGGCGGCGGCATGGGCGCGGCCGGGGTGTTCGAGAACCTGAGGTGAGTCAGGCGGGGGGCGAGGAGAGAGGAGTGAAGGGCGAAGAGCGTTCGCCGCTCGCCTCTCGCTAAACGCTCTTCAATCCGTGGCCGGTGAGGATTGCGACCACGTCGCCCGAGGTCTCGGCGAGCACGGGCCAGACCGCGGCGCTGGTCAGCTCGACGAACAGGCCGCGCCGGGCCAATTCACCGTGGCCCGTGCGGATCTGGTCGTCATCGATGGCATACAGGCTCCCGCCGCTGGCCGTGATCGCGGCGAGCACGGCGTCGCCGCGCAACGGCTGCACGACGCGGATCCCTTCGGCAATCGTCTCGCCCTCGGTCACCCAATCGAGCCCCTGGCGCCCATGCTTCGCCACGGCCCACAGCGGCGCGCAGGCCATGGCCTGGACCCCGATCAGTCGCGGGACGGCCGGGATGACGCCCGCGGCCTTGAGCGCCTGGAACCCGAGCGAGAGGCCCAGTAGAAGCGTGCCGTGCCCGACCGGCAGGATGACGGCCTCGGGCGCGCGCCCAAGCTGCGCCACGATTTCGTACGCGCAGGTCGCATTGCCGAGCAGCCCGAGCGGGTTGAACACGTGGCTGGCGTACACGGCGCCGGCAAGGGCCGCGGCACGGGCGGCCTCGGCCGCCTTCGAGCGCGGCCCGTCGATCGCGACCAGATCGGCCCCATAGGCTTCGATCTGACGGCGCTTTGCGCCGGCTGCTCCTGCCGGGACGAACACGCGGGCTTTCACACCGGAGCAGGCGGCATAGGCTGCGAAGGACGCGCCGGCGTTGCCGGACGAGTCCTCGATCGCCTCGGTCACGCCCAGCAGCCGCAGCCAGCTGAAGACCACGGCCATGCCGCGATCCTTGAACGCGCCGGTCGGGTTCAGCCCCTCATGCTTGAAATGAATCGTGCGGCCGTTAAGCGCGAGCGGGATCAGGGGCGTGTTGCCTTCCCCCAATGTGACCACCGGCGCGTCGTCGGGAAGCCCGAGCGTGGGGCGATAGCGCCAGATTCCGGGTAGGCTCAGATCGATTCGGCCGGCGTCAAAGACGGGCGGCTGCGCCAGGCCCAGCAAGCCGGTGCAGGTGGGGCACAGGAAGCCCGTGAAGGTGAGCGGCTGTGGTCGCCCGCAGCTGGTGCATTTGAAGGTCATCATGGCTCAATGATAAGGGGAAAGACGGGGTGGGCCGGGGGGGGGGGGGGCGCCCCCACCCCCCGAGCCCCCCCCCGGTGGCCCGATTTACCATGCGCAGCCGTTGGGGGGGTGGGGCCCGCGCTACCCCCCAGGCCGGCCCGGCCG
>JAEURK010000332.1 GCA_016789175.1 Anaerolineales bacterium | reverse complement strand
TGCACGTGCGCCGTCACGCGACCCGGGGCGATCTCCAGATCCGCGACCTGTCCGCTACGCGCATACGAGCGGCCGCGCGCCAGCCGACCCGGATCGATCAGGGCCTCCAGCGCCTCGAACCAGCTCCGGCCCCACCAGGTCTGGCCGAAGGCCTGGCCGCGGCCGGTGACAGATTCGATCCCGCCCCAGGGGCGCCGCAACGGGCGACGTCGTTTCCAGCTACCCCACATCGCTAATCCTCCGCCACCGCGTCGCTGCGCAGAGCCATCAACTCGCGCAGCTGCGCCGTACTCAATTCCGTGATCCAGCTCTCGCTGGCGCCGACGATGGACTGGGCCAGGCCCAGCTTGCTCTCGATCAGGGCGTCGATCTGGTCCTCCACCGTCCCGGCGCAGATGAAGGTGTGCACCTGGACGCGCCGGGTCTGGCCGATCCGAAAGGCGCGATCCGTGGCCTGGTTCTCGACCGCCGGGTTCCACCAGCGATCGAAGTGGAAGACATGGCTGGCGGCCGTCAGGTTGAGGCCGGTGCCGCCGGCCTTGAGCGAGAGCACGAACGCCAGGGGACCCGGCCGCGGATCCTGAAAGCGATCGACCAGACGAGCGCGCTGCGCGGCTGGCGTGCCGCCATGCAGGAACAACACGTCCGCGCCGAGCCGCAGACGCAGATGCGCCTGGAGCAGCGTCCCCATCTCGCTAAACTGCGAGAAGACCAGGGCGCGCTCGCCGGCGGCCTGCACTTCCTCCAGCATGTCGATCAGGCGCTCTAACTTACCCGAGCGCTCCGGCAGGCTGCTGCCGTCCGCGAGATAGTGCGCGGGATGATTGCAGACCTGCTTGAGGCGCAGCATGGCGGCCAGGATCACGCCGCGCCGCTGGATGCCGTCGCTGGCCTCGATCTGGCGCAGCGAGTCCGCGACCACGGCCTGATAGAGCGTGGCCTGCTCGCGCGTCAGCGGACAGTAGACCTTCATCTGTTGCTTGGGCGGCAGATCGTCGATGACCTTCGGATCGGTCTTGAGCCGGCGCAGGATGAACGGCGCGATCAGACGCCGCAGCCGGTCCTGGGCCTCGGGCGCATGGTCGCGTTCGATCGGCCGCGCGAACGTGCGTTGAAAGCCGTCCGCGCTGCCCAGGTAGCCGGGCTGCAGAAACTGAAACAGGCTCCACAGTTCGCTGAGGCGGTTCTCGATCGGCGTGCCCGTGAGCGCGATGCGTTGGTTCGCGCGTAGCGTGCGCGCGGCCTGCGCCTGGCGGGTGCCGGCGTTCTTGATGTTCTGGGCCTCATCCAGGATCAGGCTGTCCCAGGCGACGGCGCCGAGAGCCTCGGCATCGCGCACCAGGAGCGCATACGAGGTCAGGACCAGATCGTGGTCCTTGACCTGGCCCTCGAGGTCCTGGCGTTCGCGGTCCGACCCGTGATGCACGAGGACGTTGAGATCGGGCGCGAAACGCTGGGCCTCGCGCGCCCAGTTCGCCACCACGCTCGTCGGGCAGACGATCAGATGCGGGCCAGAGCGGCCCTCGTGTTTGAGCTTGAGGAGCAGGGCCAGGGTTTGCACGGTCTTGCCGAGACCCATGTCGTCGGCGAGGCAGGCGCCCAGGCCACAGCGACGCAGGAAGTCCAGCCAGCTGTAGCCGAGTTGTTGATACGGCCGCAGCGTGGCAGCGAGGCCAGGCGGCGGATCGAGTGGCGCGAGGGTGGCCGAGCCATTCAGATGCTGGAGCCACTCCTTGACCCAGCTCTCGGCCTTGACCTCCGCGACCGGCAACCCGACGGCCGCGGCGCCGTCCAGCAGGATCGGCAAGGCCTCGCCCAGCGACAACGCCCCGCCCGCCTGACGGGTCAGGAACGCGCGCGCCCGGGCGAGCTGCTCGGGGCTGACGAGCACCCACTGGCCGCGCACCTGCACCAGACCGGTCTTGGCTTCCGCCAGGCGCGCGAACTCGGCGGCGGTCAGGGTCTCCTCACCGAGCGCGACCTGCCAGTCGAAGTGCAGGACCGCGGCCGTCGTGAGCCCGGCCGAGGTTTGCGCGGGCGTGGCCGTGGACGTTGGTCGGACCCGCGCCTTGAGCGAGAGCGTCGAGTTGAAGGCCGGGATACGGGTGGCGACGCCAGCCTGTTGCAGCGCCGGCGCCCCTTCTTGGATGAAGCGCAGTGCCTCGTCGGTGAAGAGCTCGGCCCGCGCCGGCGCCGCCGTGTCGAGACTGGGCTCGATCGGCGTGAACAGGCGCGAGGCCAGACCCAGCCCGGCCAGGAGCGTTTCCTGCGCGTCCTCCGGCAGACCCTGACGGCGCGCCGCGCGCGCATCCCAGACCACCGTGGCCGGCCAGGCGAGGCTCGCGTCGTCTCGCGATTGCAACAAATAGTGCAAGGTCCAGTCGTCGGTGGCGTCGGGCAGATCCAGACGCAGACTGAGATGCGCGCCGCTTTGATCGAGCCGTCGCGGCACGGCCCAGTCGCGCACCGTATAGACGTCACCGGCGCTGCAACGCCACTCTGGATGAGCCGCCCCAAGCGCCCAGAGCCAGCGACTGCCCAGGGTGGCACGGCGTGTGGCGCTCTTGAAGAAGCGCATGTCGGGCAACCGCTTGCGCAGGGTCGCATCCACGATCGCGTCGACGAAATCGGTGAGCAAGGCCTCGGGTCCTGGATCAAGCGGCGTGGGCGTCGCGTCGTCGGTCGTCGTCGCGCGGCGCAGGCCCGTGATCCTGATCGACGTGCTTTTCCGGGCAGCCGGAACGGCCGTCGCGGCGCGCGCGGCGGGCGGCAACGCGGCGGCGAGGCGGGCCAGGCGTTCCTGGTCCGTGGGGTTGTTCAGCCACGGGCGCCAGACGGCGACCGGGTCGGGACCCGTGTAGTGTGCGGTGGGCACGTAGCGCCCGCCGGCCATGAGATCGAGTGCCCAGCGGCCGGCCAGCCTCCAGGCAGCGAGGTCGTCGCTCTCGAGCGCGTCCGGGGATATGGGATCGGCGAAGAGCCCGAGGATGTCCTTTGCGCCGACGGCGAGCACGGGCACACGCCAGGTTCGCAGTTCGCTGGGCTCCACGGACGCGAGGTTGAGCAGCGGCGTGGACGGCGCCGGCGCCAGCTTGCCGCTCGGACCGCGACCGGCCGGGAGGTTCAGGTTCCCGGTGTCCGCCTGCCCGACTTGTGCCAGCGCCGCCCAGCACTGTCCGATGTGTTCCGCGGAAGCCGCGAAAGGATGCGCCGGCCAGCGGCTCGCCGCGCTGCGCGGCTCATCCGTCTCGCCCCAGACCCACAAGGCGGGGCGAGCGCGATCCCAGGCGGCATGCAGGACGAGCATGTGGGGATCGTAACATGCAAGATAACCGTATTGAGCGTGGAAAGGTCAACCAGACCGTAATCGCCGAGATCGGATGTTTTCGCAGATGGTCCTGTGTTTGGTACTGCCCTGGAGATCCGCTGGTGTGAGGATATTTGCACATTCTTTGGGGCCGGGTACACTCCAAGAGGCGGTTTTCTGCCAAGTCTCGTTCGCCTCTGACATATCCTGAACGATTTTGTTGCTTCGTCTGTCGGGCGCTTCTGGAACTCAATTCCTGCCTGCCGAAGCTAACCCGAGTGTTGCGTATACAAGGGACTCGATGAGACTCGAAGATATCCAGCCCAATTGCTCGATCCGCGGCGTTATCGCCGACAGCCTGGTCACTGTCGTGGCCGTGAAATGGTACGGCTCCGACACGATCGAACTGACCTACAAAGACGCTTCCGGCAAGGTCGGCAACCAGCTGTTCTTGCGCGACAACGAGCCCACGCTCACGCTGGTCGAGCAGGGCCGGCACTGGAGCTTCGACGGCGACGGCGCGCTCTTCCGCCTGGTCTCCGAGGCCCAGCGCATCCGCCTGGCGCACCTCTTCGACCCCGTGCTGGCCGTGCATACCTCGCAGGTGGATCCGCTGCCGCACCAGATCACGGCCGTCTACGAGGCCATGCTCCCGCGCCAGCCGCTGCGCTTCTTGCTGGCCGACGACCCCGGCGCCGGCAAGACGATCATGGCCGGCCTGCTCATCAAGGAGTTGATCGCGCGCGGCGACCTCAAGCGCTGCCTGATCGTCTGCCCCGGCAGCCTAGCCGAGCAGTGGCAGGACGAGCTCTACCGCCGCTTCCACCTGCCCTTCGAGATCCTGACCAACGACAAGCTCGAGTCGGCCCGCAGCGGCAACTGGTTCGTCGAGAATGACCTGGCCATCGCGCGCCTCGACAAGCTCGCCCGCAACGCCGACGTGCAAGCCAAGCTCGCGGCCCCGGATTGTCGCTACGACCTGATCGTGGTCGACGAAGCTCACAAGCTCTCGGCCACCTTTTTCGGCGGCGAGGTCAAGTACACGAAGCGCTACAACCTCGGCCAGCTGCTCTCCGGCCTCACCCGACACTTCTTGCTGATGACGGCCACGCCGCACAACGGCAAGGAGGAAGACTTCCAGCTCTTCCTGGCCCTGCTCGACGGCGACCGCTTCGAGGGCAAGTTCCGCGACGGCGTGCACCAGGTCGACGTGTCGGACCTGATGCGCCGGATGGTGAAAGAGAGCCTGCTCAAGTTCGACGGCCGTCCGCTTTTCCCCGAGCGCATCGCCTACACCGTGCCGTTCAAGCTCTCGGACGACGAGGCCCGGCTGTACCACGACGTGACCGAGTACGTGAGGCAGGAGTTCAACCGCGCCGACGCCCTGGCCAACGACGGCCGCAAGGGCACCGTCGGCTTCGCGCTGACGATCCTGCAGCGCCGCCTGGCCTCCTCGCCCGAGGCGATCTACCAATCGCTCAAGCGCCGCCGCGATCGACTCGAGAAGCGCCTGCGCGAGATCGAGGTGCTCCAGCGCGGCGCCCAGCTGGCGGCGATCACGGCCGGCCAGACGCTCTCGGCTGACGACGTCGAGGACCTCGAAGAAGCGCCCGAGAACGAGGTCGAGGCGACCGAGGAGGAGATCCTCGATCAGGCCACCGCGGCCAGCACGATCCACGAGCTGCGGGCCGAGATCGAGACCCTGCAACGGCTCGAGTCGCTGGCCGCGACCGTGCGCCGCGACGGCACCGACACCAAATGGCGCGAGCTCTCGCGCCTGCTCGACGAGATCTTCTCGCCGGGCGGCAGCATCTACCAGGCCAGGTCGGAAGCCGGCACCGAGAAGCCGCCCGAGAAGCTGGTCCTCTTCACCGAGCACCGCGATACGCTCAACTACCTCCAGCAGCGCATCGGCACCCTGCTCGGCCGGCCGAACGCCGTCGTGACGATCCATGGCGGGCACGGCCGCGAAGAGCGCCGCAAGACGCAAGAGACCTTCCTGGGTGACCCGACCGTGCAGGTGCTGCTGGCCACCGACGCCGCCGGTGAAGGCATCAACTTGCAGCGCGCGCACCTGATGGTCAACTACGACCTGCCCTGGAACCCGAACCGGCTCGAGCAGCGCTTCGGCCGCATCCACCGCATCGGCCAGCAGGAGGTCTGCCACCTGTGGAACCTGGTGGCTGAGGAGACGCGCGAGGGCGACGTCTATCGGACGCTGCTCGAGAAGATCGAAGAGGCCCGCACCGCGCTCGGCGGCCAGGTGTTCGACGTGCTCGGCAAGCTCCAGTTCGAGGGCAAGCCGCTACGCGACCTGCTGGTCGAGGCCATCCGCTACGGCGAGTTGCCCGAGGTGCGCGAACGCCTGACGAAGGCCGTGGCCAGCGCCGTCGATCGCGGGCACCTGGAGGACCTGATCGAGGATCAGGCGCTGGCGACCGACAGCATGGACTCGAGCCGCGTGGCGCGCGTCCGCGAGGACATGGAGCGGGCCGAGGCGCGCCGCCTTCAGCCGCACTTCATCGAATCGTTCTTCATCGAGGCCTTCAAGCAGCTGGGCGGCACGATCCGCCAGCGCGAGAGCCGCCGCTACGAGATCACGCACGTGCCTGCCACCGTGCGCCAGCGCGACCGCCTGATCGGCCTGGGCGAGACCGTGCTGCAGCGCTACGAGCGCATCACGTTCGAGAAGAACCTGACCAACCCGGTTGGCCAGGCGCTGGCGACCTTCGTTTGCCCCGGGCACCCGCTGCTCGACGCCACGCTCGACCTGACGCTCGAACGCCACCGCGACCTGCTGCGCCGCGGCACGGTGCTGGTCGACGAGACCGATCTAGGCACCCAGCCGCGCGTGATCTTCACCCTCGACCACACCGTGCAGGACGGCAGCCTGCTCGCGAACGGCGACCGGCGCACGATCTCGAAGCGCATGCTCTACGTCGAGATCGCGGCCGATGGCACCGCCCGGCACCTGAACTACGCCCCCTACCTCGACTTCCGGCCGCTGCGCGCGGCCGGGAAGGCCGACGACGAACCGTCCGCGGACGTCATCCTCGACCGGCCTGAATGCGCCTGGATCACGCGCGAGTTGGAGACCCAGGCGCTCGAGCACGCCATCGGCACGGTGGTGCCTGAGCACGTCGGCGAGGTGCGCGAGCGCCGGCTGGGCTGGGTGGCCAAGACCAAGGCAGCCGTGAAGGACCGGCTGACCAAGGAGATCTCGTACTGGGATCGGCGCGCCGAGGATCTCAAGCTGCAGGAGCAGGCCGGCAAGCCCAACGCCAAGCTCAACTCGCAGACCGCCCGGCGCAACGCCGACGACCTGCAGAACCGCCTGAGCCGGCGCCTGGCCGAGCTCGACCGCGAGGGCCAGATCGCGATGCTGCCGCCGGTCGTCATGGGCGGGCTGGTCGTGGTACCGCTCGGTCTGCTGGCGGCGATGACGGGCAAGGACCTGCCGCAGATGGTCGACACGAACGCCGTGGCGGCCCGGGCGCGCGCGATCGTCATGGCCGCCGAGCGGGCGCTGGGCTGCGCGCCGGTGGACCGCGAATTCGACCACCTCGGCTACGACATCGAGAGCAAAGACCCGGACACCGGGCGCCTGCGCTTCATCGAAGTCAAGGGCCGGGTGGCGACGGCGGACCACATCACGGTGACCAAGAACGAGATCCTGTACTCGCTCAACAAGCCCGAGCAGTACATCCTGGCCATCGTCGAGTTCCTGGAGGGCGGCAACCACCACGTCCATTACGTCTGGGAGCCGTTCAAGCGCGAGCCCGACTTCGGCGTGACGAGCATCAACTACGACTTCGACGAACTGCGCCGGCGTGGCCAGGTGCCGCAGATCGCTAACCCGGCTACTGCCGAAGCCTGAGCGGACATCGCCGGCGTGTTGCCTTGAGGCAACGAGGCTGTTCCCAACGACATCTCGAGCCGGTGTAGAGTGGCGAGATCACTGATCACGACTCCCGGCTCGGACCCGAGGCATTCATGACCGTCACCAGCAAGAAGCTCATTGAAGTCGCGCTGCCGCTCGAGGCCATCAACGCCGCTGCCGCGCGCGAGAAATCGATCCGCCACGGCCATCCGAGCACCCTGCACCTGTGGTGGGCACGCCGCCCGCTGGCTGCCGCGCGCGCCGTGATCTTTGCCCAGATGGTCGACGACCCTTCGGGCTATCTCGATGAGCTTCGCGGTGACGACAAGCTGCGCCGAAAGGCAGAAAAGGATCTCGCCAAACGAAAAGCCGCGCGTGAACTCGCGGTCCGTGAATTCGAGCAGGCAAAGCGCGCTGGCCTTACGGTGAGCGAGCCCGGCCC
>JAEURK010000309.1 GCA_016789175.1 Anaerolineales bacterium | reverse complement strand
TGGCCGACGACCTCGCCGAGCGCAGCGGGCCCGCGCCCGAGCTGCGCGTCCGGCTCGAGGGTGCCGCGCGCTATTCGACCCTGGTCGAGCAGCACGCCTACCGCATCGTCCAGCAGGCGACCGAAAACGCGCTCCGCCACGCCGCCGCAGAGTCGGTCGAGATTGTGGGCCGGCTGGACCCAGAGGCTCTGTGTCTGACGGTGAACGACGACGGTGTCGGCATCCCGGCAGATCTGACGGCCAGCCTGGGCGCACTCATCGCGCAGCGCCACTTTGGCCTGGCCGGCATGGTCGAACGCGCGCAGCTCATCGGCGCCGCGCTGTCGTTCCAGGCACGGCCAGGACGCGGCTCCGTGGTCACGCTGCGCTGGCCCAAGCCGGCGGTTCTGCCCGAGGATGAGGTCGCTGCGCAACGCGCGAGGTAGAAGGGGCTTCGCCATGCGTGCAGCATAGGCGAACCGTGTTGCAGAATCAGCAACACGCCACCCACGGTGTAGTGGGTGCGGTCAGGCGGGCGGCACCCGGGCGAGCCGGGCGCCCGGCCCGACCCTTGAGGTGATCTCCTGGGCGTGGGTCGCAAACCGAACGAGAAGCGGCGGCCCCAAGGCCGATCTGACACCCGCCTTGGCTACCGAGGGTCGGCCGAAACGATTCAAAGCCGAATGCCACGCTGAGAGCGTGCCAAACCGCAGGGCCCCGATTGGGAGTTCGACCAGAAACTTTCCTCGCAGCCGGTTTACTTCGAAAGGGCTTCCTCGAGCTCGGTCAAATACGCGATGTGTCGGTCCGTCGACAGCGGGGCCTGGCACTCATAGACCTGCCCGGCGGGATCCAGGGGCGGCCGTGGGCTGATACTCAGCACACGGGGCTGCACGGGCATCAGGTGTTCAGCCAGGGAATAATCCACGCCCTTGAGCTCAACCGCGAAACGGATCTGGTCCAGGATCGTCCGGGTGTCGGCCGCAGCCTTCAAGGATGCGTCCGGTTCAAACGACCGAACGGCTGTCACAAACGCCGGATTGAGCATCCGTTCCGAGGCGAAGCCGAGACGTGCGACCAACGTAGAGTGTTCTTCCAGAACGAAATCCGACATCGGAACATCGCTATGTAGACCGCCCATCCGACGGATCCACAGCTCGAGATCGTCCATGATGGTGTCGGCATAGGCCGAGCACCCAGCGACCCGCAATTCGATACGGCGCGGCTCCAGAATCAGGTGCGGGATCACCACCGGCTCCTGCCGAATCGTGAACACCCCGCTCCGCAATGTAACCTGCGCGGGTCCGTCTTCACCATCGACCACGGTCACCGATTCAAAATGATAGGTGGACTGGAGATCGGTCAACGCGCCCCGCCGTGAGATCATCACGAAAGGTATGACATCCGGGCCATAGAAGCGCGTCTGACAAATCGATTGTGACAGGATTTCCATGATCCCCCTCCTCAAGGTGATGGAACGACCCAACAATCCAGCGTGTCGGCTCGCAACGGCGCGAATGGGAGCACTAGGGCTCGCTCTCCAGCGGGCTCAACACCGACTCAACCAGCCCGCGATACCCGCGCGCCGCGCCGAGCAACTCCGCGATTGCCAGACGCTCATCGACGACATGGGCGTCACCTTCGGCGGCCGGCCCGAACCCCACAGTCGGAACACCCATACTCCCGGCGCTGTGAGCTCCATTCGTGCAGAAGCGATACGACCGGACCTGCGGGTCAAGCCCGGCCGCACGCAAGCCCGTCAAAGCGCGTTGAACAAAAGGGTGGGTCTCTCCAAAGACCCAGGCGGGGAAGAACTTGGGGCCGCTGAGGACGGCGCCGGTATAAGCCCGATGTTCGCCTTGTGCCAGGCTCACGCGCAATTCAGCGCCTGCGAGGTCGGTCGGCACCCGGAGGGCCGCCAGCACATCCTCAGCCCGCTCGCCAGGGAGCAGGCGACGATCGTAGGTCACGCGACAGCGACTTGGGATCACCGAATATCCGGGATAGGGATCGGAAACGATGTCCGTCAACGCCAGAAGCGCCGGGCCCAGGAACGGATCGCTCGGCAGTGGCGTATCCTCGATGGCCTGGAGCGCGTGGCGCATGGCCGTGACGGCGTTGACACCGAGTTCCGGCGACGATGAGTGTGCCGGCCGGCCAAGCGTCTCGAGCTGGATCTCCGCCCGCCCGCGGCCGCCGCGATTGAGGTTCAATTGAGTGGCCTCACCAATGACCACGCCGGCCGGCTGAAGGGCTTCCATGACCGTCCGCAGGCTGACCCCCTCCATGACTTCCTCGAGCACGGTCGCGCTCACCGCCACCTGACCGGCCAGCGTTGCCCGATCGACTCGCGCGGCGGCGTAGATCATGGCTGCCAGCGCGCCCTTCATGTCGGCTGCGCCGCGTCCGTACAGATAACCGCCGTCCACTTCGCCACCGAAGGGGTCGCGCGTCCAGGAAGACCCCGCGGCGATCCCCACCGTGTCGCAATGGCCATCGAGGAGAAGCGTCGGGCCGGGCTGCGCCCCACGGATCACGCCGATGACGCTGCCGTTGACGTCCAGCCAGGCTTCGTCAAAGCGCAGGGTCCGCATCTCCGTGAGGATCCGGGCCGCCACGGCGTCTTCCGCGCCGCTCAAACTCGGGATGCGCACCAGCGCCTGGACAAACGCAATCAGGTCCTGATCATTCATCGTCAAAGACTCCAGAGACGTCGCGCTGCGGCTTGCGTCCGGGCGCGCAGCGCGCCGAAGTCGGCGCCCAGCACCACCCCGTCCCTGACGCGCAATTGCCCCGCAACCCACACCGCGTTGACGTGCGCGTGGCTGCGCCAGAGGACCAGCTGGTCATACAGGTTGTGGGGTTCAGGCGGAGTCGGCAGGTCGAGCGACACCAGCTGCAGATCGGCCTGCCAGCCCGGGGCCAATCGCCCGACCTTGTCCAGACCGAGCGACTGCGCGCCGCCTTCGGTCGCCATCGCGAAGACCTGCGCCGCCGGCATCACGCGCGGGTCCTGTCGGTACGCCTTGTGGATCAAGAACGCCCCGCGCAGGACTTCATAGAAGTCGTTGACGTACCCGTCGCTGCCCAGGCCGATCGTGACACCGCGGGCCGCCAACTCGGGCACGGGCGCGATCCCGGCGCCGACCTCACAGTTCGAGAGCGGCATGTGCGTCATCTTGACGCCGCGCGCGGCCATCAGGCCGATCTCGTTCTCACTCAGTTGGACGCACTGCGATGCCAGCATCCGTGGCCCGACAACGCCCAGGCGATCGTAATACTCAAGCGGGCGGACCCCAAAATGCGCCAGCGCATACTCGGGTTCATGCACGCCTTCCGAGCAGTGCATGTGCACGAGCACATCGAGCTCCTGGCCGAGCGCATGCGCCTGCCGGATGAACTCCGCCGAACAGCTGAACGTCGTATGAAAGCACATCAGGCCCGAAACGAGCCCCCCGCTCCGCCGCGAGGCCTTGATGAACTCCGCGTTCTCCTGTAGGCCGAGTTGTCCATTCGCGGCGCTGACTCGTTCGGTGGCCTCGAACGACAGGATGGCGCGCATACCGCGCGCCTTTACGACCTCGGCCTGCGCGAAGAGACAGCCCGGGAGACTGTAAGGCGCTTCAAGACAGTCATAGACGGTCGTCACGCCACTGCGCAGCATCTCGGCGCAGACGTAGTCGGTGGCGGCGCCGATCATCTCGTGATCGAGTCGATCCTCAACCAGGGGCCACCAGAAGTCTTCGAGGAACGGCCAGAACCCCGAGGGCGCCCGGTCGAGCGGCAGGCCATGGGCCAGCACGCCGTACAGGTGGGCATGCGCATTGACAAAGCCCGGAGTTAGCACTTCACCCGGCGCCTCCCAGACCTCGTCCTGCGGATACAGGCGGCGCAGTTCGGCGTGGCTGGCGACCGTCGTGACTTGATCGTCCACCACGCGCACCCCCCAGCCTGGGAGCGGCGCTTCGCCGGGTGTCGCAATGAGGATCTCTGGCAGGATTAACATAGCGCTCTCCTCAAGGGCGCGGCAGGAAGCGTCCTCTGCCCGGCGCGCCCTGAAACTCGCCTTCGCGGACAATCACCTCGCCCCGGGCCATGGTCAGGACCGGGTAGCCGCACAGCTGCAGACCGCCATACGGCGTGTAGTCCGTGCGCTCGTGCAGTATGGCGCGATCCAGCACAACCTCGCGCTCAGGATCGAAGAGGACCACGTCGGCGTCCGCGCCAGGCATCAACGTGCCCTTGTGGGGATAAAGGCCGAACGTTTGCGCCGGCGCCGCGCAGCAGACCTCCACCCAACGCTGGAGCGACAGACGCCCCTCGCGCACGCCGAACGTGTGCAACAAGGCCAGACGCGCCTCGATCCCGGGCAGGCCGTTCGGGATCGCCGTGAACGACTCTTGGCCGAGCGTCTTCTGGCCGTCAAAGAAGAAAGCGCAGTGATCGGTGCCCACCGTCGAGAGCGCACCCGAGGCGAGCTGGCGCCAGAGCGCCGGCGGGTGCTCAGCCGATCTGAGCGGCGGCGAACACACGAACTTCGCGCCTTCGAAACCCGGCCGGCTCAATTCGTCTTCGGTCAGCAGCAGATACTGGGGGC
>JAEURK010000275.1 GCA_016789175.1 Anaerolineales bacterium | reverse complement strand
CGTGGCGCCGATGCTTGGGGCCGCGCTCCTCAACTTCACATCCTGGCGCGGCGTGTTTTGGGCCCTGACCGCGATCGGCGTGGTCGCGTTGGTTTGCGCGCTGCTCCTGCAGGAGACGCTGCAGCAGCGCACCACCGGTGCGCTCTGGGCCACCTATGCCCGCCTGGGCACTGTGGTGCAGAACCGCGGCTTCACCCTGCTGATGCTGCTGTTTTCGTTGGGCGGCATATCGGGCCTGGCCTTCGTCAGCGCATCGACGTATATCTACCAGGACGGCTTTGGCCTGAGCGGCCAGGACTATAGCTATTACTTCGGCCTGAACGCGATTTGCCTGATTGCAGGACCCGCGATCTACATGCGCCTTTCGCGGCGCTTCCACCCCGAGGCGATCATCCGAGCCAGCTTCCTGGTCTCCTTGAGCAGTGGGGTGCTGGTGGTGCTGCTGGGTAACCTGGCGCCGTACGTCTTTGCGCTGTGCATCCTGCCTTCGTCGATCGCCGGCAGCATCATGCGCCCGCCGTCCACCAATCTGATGCTCGAACAGCAATCGGGAGACACCGGCTCGATGGTGTCGGTTATCGGTTGCGTCAGCCTGCTGATGGGGTCGCTCGGCATGACCCTGATCTCGCTGCCCTGGGGCAACACCATAATCGCGCTGGGCGCCATGATCATCCTGACTTCGGCGGCCAGCCTGTTCGCCTGGCCGCTTGTGATCCGGCAGGCCGTGCGCCTGCCGCACGCCGCGCGGGTCGAGCCGGATCTGGAAGCGTCGAGCCTTTGAGCCGGTTTGGGCAAGAAATGGATGGTGCGAGCGCCGCGGCGCTCGCACCATCCATTTCTTGCCCGGACTCCGGAGCATTGGGTTGCCCGTACGTGCGCGAAACTGGATCTTGACTTGGAGTCGACTCGAGGTGATACGCTTCTCCTGGCGATGGCTTCCGGGTCTTCGCAGAACAGCATGATCGGCAGCCCTTTCGACAAGGAGATCAGCGATGCGCATCGGACTGCAAATCCCTTCGTTCAAATATCCGGGTGGCACTGCGGCCATCCGGCCCAGCTTGAAGCAAATCGTCACCACGGCCGAGGCGGCGGGTTTCGATAGCCTCTGGGTGATGGATCATTACTATCAAATCAAGGGGTTGTTCGGCGAAGCCTACACCGACCCGATGCTGGAGAGCTACACCACGCTTGGGTACATCGCGGGCCTGACGGAGAAGCCTTACCTCGGCACCCTGGTCACGGGCGTGGTGTATCGCCATCCCTCCGTCCTGTTGAAGATGGTCAACACGCTGGATATCCTCTCGGGCGGCCGCGCGTATCTGGGCATCGGGGCGGCGTGGTATGAAGAGGAAGCCAAGGGCTTCGGGATCCCCTATCCCTCGACGGCGGAGCGCTTCGAACTTCTGGAGGACAACCTGAAGCTGGCGAAGGCGCTTTGGGCGGGCGATGAGGTTTCTTATGCGGGCCGGCGTTTCTCGGCGCCGGCCATCACGAACAATCCTCGCCCGCTCTCCAGGCCGCATCCGCGCATCATGATCGGTGGGACGGGCCCGAACAAGACCCTGCGCATGGTCGCGCAATATGCCGATGCCTGCAACATCGGCGATTGGGTCGGGGCCGAGAACATGCAGAAGGCGCTCGATACCCTCAAAGCACATTGTGAGGCTTTGGGGCGCGACGAAGCGTCGATCGAGAAGACCTCACTCGGCACGGTGAACCTTTCGGGGGGAGACACACCGGAGAGCGTCATCGGCCGAATCAAGGCGCTCGCGCAGATGGGCTTCTCCCACGTGATCTTCAACATGCCGGATGTGTCCAACCTGACGTCGCTCGAGGCGTTTGGGAAAACGATCATCCCGGCTGTGGCCTCGCTGTAGACGACCGATTGCCATGGCGCGGATCTTCATCACGGGGTCGGCAGATGGATTGGGACTGCTGGCAGCACGGTCCCTGACCAAACAGGGGCACCGGGTCGTCTTGCATGCGCGTAACGCCGGCAGGGCCCAGGTCGCGATTGACGCTGTGCCGGACGCTGAGGCTGTGTTGATCGGCGATTTGTCCCGCCTGGAGGAGACGCAGCAGTTGGCGGCCGAGGTGAACGCGTTGGGTCGCTTTGACGCCGTGATCCACAACGCCGGCGTTTACCAGGCCTCTGGCCCGGACCTTTTCGCGGTCAATACGCTGGCTCCCTATGTACTGACGTGTCTGATCCAGAAGCCGCAGCGCCTGATCTACATCAGCTCGGGCATGCACCTGCAAGGCGATGCCTCCCTGAGCCCGATCACCGCCGGGAAGGGCAGAATCCGCTACGCCGATTCGAAGCTGTATGTGGTGCTGCTGGCGAAGGCCATCGCCCGCCATTGGCCGGACGTCTCCGTTAATGCCGTCGACCCCGGCTGGGTCCCCACCAAGATGGGCGGCCGGGGCGCTCCGGATGATCTCGACCAGGGGGTCGAGACCCAGGTCTGGCTGGCGGTGAGCCGTGACTCCGACGCGCGGGTCAGCGGCCGTTACCTCTTTCACAAGCGCGTCGCGCGTGATCACCCCGCGACCAATCAGCCTGCGTTCCAGGACGCGTTCCTGGCGGTCTGTGAGCAACTCACGGGTGTTCGTCTTGGCCCGGGCACAGTTCGCACTTGACAGGGCAGGGAAGTGCGAATATCATAAGGAAAACGTTTTCTATTGCATCCTTATGACCATCGACATCCGCGGCATCGCCAAGCATCTCGGGCTTTCCGTCTCCACAGTCTCCAAGGCCCTCAATGGGTATGGCAGCGTCTCGGAGACGACCCGAGCGCGGATCCTTCAGGTCGCCCACGAGCTCAACTACTATCCGAGCCGGGCCGCGCGCACGCTGCGCAGCAACCGCACCGAGAAAATCGGTCTCGTGTTGTACACCAATACGCCGCTCTCCAGTCGCTCGAGCGAATACTATTTCGAGATCATCCGCGGCGCTGCTACGGCTTCTGAGGGAAGCGGCTATAACCTGGTTCTCTACCTCACCGTGGGAAATCAACGCGATCGCCTGATCAACATCTGCCGATCGCACGAGGTGGATTGCCTGATCCTGATGGTCGGCACGGGCGGCGTTGATGATCCCGTGGACCTCTTGCTCGAGGAGGGGTTCCCGTTCATTGTCTTGAACAAACACCCGCACGCGGCGAATGCGCCCTACCTCGTCTCGGATCACGAGCAGGGCGCCTTTGACGCGGTCGAGCACCTGATCGAGTTGGGGCATCGCCGGATCGCCTATCTTGGGCGCGATGATGACCCGGAGACCAGCGGCGATCGCCAGGCCGGCTACTGTCGCGCGCTGCGCAACCGCGACCTCGACCTGGATCCGGCGCTGGTGGTCCTGTCGTCATCCCAGCCGCTTGGCGCCTATCAGGCCATGCGGGGGTTGCTCGAGTTGCCCGGCCGTCCAACGGCGGTCTTTGCTTACAGTGATGCCTGGGCGATCGGAGCGCTGCGCGCGATTTCCGAAGCGGGTCTGGCCGTCCCTGACGATATCTCGGTGGTCGGCTTCGATGACCTGCGGGCCTCATCGCTCACCAATCCACCGCTCACAACGGTTCGGCAGCAGCTGACCGAGCTGGGCAAGCAGGCTACTGAAGCGCTCCTGAAACAGATCGCAGACGGGGAGGGCGCAGCGCCGCTGCGACGAACGATCCCCGTCGACCTGGTTGTGCGCAAGTCAACGGCCGGCCCCGCCTCCGCCTGATCGGCGGTGGGCGCGGATGCCCGGCCGTTTTATTTGACCCTGTAAGGAAAACGTTTTCCTTCCGGGCGAGGGCCAAGGAGGTGAGCGCCGGAACAAGCACCGCACATGACCGACCAAATTCGATTGAAGCCGATTTCAGCGCTTGTTTGACGGAGGAAACGATGTCCCGACAGACCCGAATCCAAGGGGCTTTGACCCTGTTGCTGGCGGCCGCGACGGCCTGTACGCCGGCGGCGACGGTTCAACCCACGGTAGAACCCGCCACCCAACCGGCGGCGGAAGACGTGACCTTGACGGTGTGGTTTATGGGCGCCGATATCCCGGCCCAGAAGGAGTTCAGCGAAACCGCCGCCAAGCGATTCGAAGAGGCGACCGGCATTGCCATTGTCACGGAAACCGTCAGCTGGGGCGACGCGACCAAGAAGCTGACCACGGCCATCGCGGCCGGCGAAGGTCCCGACGTCACCATGCTCGGCAGCGGCGATGTTGCGTATTACTACCAGAATTTGCTGGACCTCACGGATGAGTTCGGCAAAACCCTGCCCCCGACCTCCGATTTCGTTGCGGGGGCGTTTGACGGCAACACCTACAACAACAGCACCTACGCGATCCCGTACATGGCGCAATTCCGCGGCCAGGCGTATCGCAAGGACCTGTGGAGTGAAGCCGGCTACCCGGATGGGCCGACCACCTGGGCGGAGTGGCGCGACGGCGCGCTCATGATCAAGGAGGCCCATCCGGAGCTTGACTCCGTCCTGGGCATGCGCGGCCAGGGCGTCGAGCAGTACGCCGTCTCCTTGATGTGGCAGAACTGCAGCGACATGATTTCGGAGGACGGCAAGACCGCGACGTTCAACCACCCGAACAGCGTCGAGGCGATCAAGTTCTTCGCCGACATGGTGGCCGTCGACGGCACGTTCGACCTCAAGAATTCCGAATGGGCGATCGCCGATGTCGGCGCGCGCTGGTGGGATGGAAAGCTTGGCTGGACCTGGATCAGCAACACCTGGGGGCAGTACGGCAAGCCGGAACAGATCGCCGCGCTGCAGCCGAACGTTGGCTACATCCCTTCGTTGATCGGCAACCAGGGCTGTCAGCGCATGTTCAGCGCCATCAACGGGATGGGGGTCTTCAAGTGGACCAAGCACCCCGAAGCCGCCAAGCAATGGTTGGCCTTCCTGCTTGAGCCGGACATGCAGGCGCAGTACTACGAATTGCTGGGGCATCTACCGGTCGTGACGGGCGCCTACGACTTGCCGGTCGTCCAGGAGCTGGGCGCTGGAGACTGGCTGCCCCTCGCCCAATTCAACAAGCCTTACACGCTCCATCCGGCCACCTCGGAGGTAGCCCTGCTGCTCGGCAAGATCATGCCTTCGATCTACGCCGCCGTCATCGACAAGAGCTACGACGAGACGACCGTCAAGCAGCTCATGGACGACCTGAACGCGCAGGCGCAGGAGGCGCTGGACCGGAATCCACCGCCTCCGGGGTATAGCAACCCCTGGCCTGAGCCCGTGGATTAGGCCGTGTGACGCCGCAGGGGCGGGGCGGGCCTGACCGCCAACCCCGCCCCGGTGAGCTCTGGGTAGACGCGTCTCTCACCGTTATGCCGCCAAAGGGAAGCTCTCACATGGCCTCAACAACAGTGCCCAAGCCGAATCGTCACTCCCATTCCCGCGCAGGATTCTTCGGCGGGCTGCGGCAGGCCTGGCAGCGTCATCACTTCGCCTACGGCATGCTGACCCCGGCCGTCATAGCGATGGTCGTCGTCCTGTTCATCCCGATGGCCTGGGGCGTCCTGATCAGTTTTCGCAGCTACAACAAGTCGACGCTCAGCCTGCCGATCTGGGACGTGCCCTTTGTCGCAGCCGACAATTACGTGCGCTCGCTGGAGAGCATGGATCTGGATTTCATGCGCTCGCTGCAGGTCACGGTGTCGTTTGTGGCCCTCACCCTGCTGTTGAGCGTTGTTCTCGGTTTGGGCGCAGCGCTTGTGGGCAACAGCAAATTCCCGGGGCAGACGCTCTTCCGGGGGATCATGCTCATCCCCTTCATCCTGCCCGCCGTCGTCTCGCTCACCACGTTTCGGTTCATGCTGCTGAGCGACGGGATCGTCAACTCGGTGCTGTCGCAGCTGGGGCTGATCCGCGAGCCACTGTTCTGGCTGGTGGGCGCCAACTCGTTCTGGGCGATCGTCATCGGCGCCGTCTGGACGCGCTTCCCGCTGTTCTTTCTGACCTTTCTGGCTGCGCTCCAAACCATCCCGGGCGACCTGTATGAAGCCGCTGAGCTGGACGGGGCCAGCAGCTGGCAGCGGTTCCGGTACATCACGGTGCCCTATATCCGCGGGATCGGCACCATCATCATCCTGTTGACCGTGCTCTGGGCGTACAACAACTACTTGATCCCGTTCGTCATGTTGGGCGGGGGCTACTATCAGGTGCCTCCGCCGGCGGCGCTGCTCTCGGTCGACATCCTCAGAGAGTCGTTCACGAACCTCAACTTCTCGTATGGCGCGGCCCAATCCGTGCTCATGACGCTCCTGGCCCTGGGATTTGTCATCGTTTATCTGGCCTGGACGCGCCCGCAGGAAATCGACGAAACAGCTCAGGCCCTGCCACGCCGCGGCCGGCTGCGCAGCATTGCGAGTCTCGGCCTCACGCTGGTGCTGATCCTCGGTCTGGCCGCACTGCTGGGTGAGCACCTGCTCAAGATCCTGGCCGTCACAACCGGGATCGGGCTCATCGGGCTGGTGATCCGGCTGGCGCTGGCGGCCGGCGACCGGCTGGCCGTGCGGGTCTTCAAATACCTTGGGCTTGGTCTGTTTCTCGGGGTCGTCCTCTTCCCGGTGTATTGGCTGGTCATCTCCTCGCTCAAGAGCGAGTCCGAGATCCGCCAGGCCACCTGGTTCCCGTCTGTGATCGAGTGGAGCAACTATGTGAGGGTGTGGGATCAAGCGCCGCTGGGCCAGTTCTTCGGCAACAGCATCCTGGTCTCCACCGCGGCCATGCTGCTCTCGGTGCTGTGCGCGACGCTGGCCGGTTATGCCTTCAGCCGGTACCGCTTCCCCGGGCGCAACCCCTTTGGCGTCGGCGTCCTGGCGGCGCAGGCATTCCCGCACGTGTTGTTCCTGCTGCCGTATTTTCTGATCTTTTCGTCGCTTCAGCGCACGCCGCTCTTTCGCGACATCCTGGGGCTCAAGTTCATCGGCCAGGACGTGTACTGGGGGAACATCCTGCTCCTGATCCTCACCTACACGGCTTTTGTCTTGCCGTTCACCTTGTGGCTGATGCGCGGCTTCACGGACAGCCTGCCGCGCGACCTCGAGGAGTCCGCTGAGGTGGATGGGGCCAGTCGCCTGCAGACGCTCTGGCAGATCGTCTTTCCAATGGCGCTGCCGGGGATCGCGACTGTCGCGATCCTGGCCTTCAACCAGGGATGGAACGAAGTGCTGTTCTCATCGGTTCTGACCAATCAATCGACGCGAACACTGGCCCTGGGCATCCAGGACTATCGCACCGATCTCGATGTGCTCTGGGGGCTGACGATGGCCGCCGGCGTCTTGATCTCGACCCCGGTGGTGATCTTTTTCACCGCGCTGCAGCGGTATCTGGTGTCGGGACTGACGGCCGGGGCGATCAAGGGCTGATTTGTAGTTTGACAAAGGTCACACTCGGAGGAGCCGGCGCGAGACGGGCGGCGAAGCCGCCCATCTCGATGCGGTTCTCGCTGTGGCTTCCTGAAATGTGACTTTGCCGATGTGAAAGGACATCTGGAGATCACGCAATGAAACCCCTCAATCTGAGCGACCTGTCGGTGGAACAGAAGATCGGGCAGATGCTGCTGGCCCGTCCGCCGATCAACAAGAACGACAGGGACTTCATTCATGGGTTGATCAAGGACAGGGCGCTGGGCGGCATCCATGCGACGGCTCGCTTTCGTCGCTTCGATACCGATCTTGACGGCGATGAGCTCGACGAGATCAGGTCCTATCAGGCGCTCGCCGATTATCCGGTCCTGGTTTGTGAAGACATGGAATTCGGCTACGCCCGTGGCGCGATCCAGCTGCCGCCCCCGCTGGCGATCGGCAGTGCCGGCTCCGAGGCCCTCGCGTATGAATTTGCGAAGTTGACCGCGGTTGAAGCCAGGGCTGCCGGCTACAACACGGTCTTTGGTCCGTTGTTCGATATCGCCCTGAACCCGCGGTCGAGCTGTCTGGGGCCCCGCACCTTCGGCGGCGATGCGGAACACGTCGCCCGCATGGCGACGGCGGCGGTCAAAGGGTATCAAGACCAGGGCATGGTCGTCACGGCCAAGCACTACCCGGGTTTCGGCGAGTCGCCCGTCGATTCCCACCTGGGTATGGTCTATCTGAGCGGCGATGAAGAAAGCCTCCTGCAAAGAGAGCTCCGACCGTATATCCGGGCCATGCACGAGGCCGACCTTTCGGCCGTGATGGTCGGGCACATCATGGTCCCCAAGGTCGATTGCCGGTACCCGGCGTCGCTGTCGCCCGCGTTGATCGGGCTGCTGCGTCGGATCGGCTTTGACGGACTGATCATGACCGACTCGTTTTCGATGGTCGGCGTCACCAATCGGTTCGGGCTCGAGGAGTGTCATCGTCTGGCGATGGCCGCCGGTAACGACATGGTCATGACGAACTACCGGATCGGGGCCCGCGCCGCGTACGAATACATGCTCAAGGCGTTTCGGGACGGGTGCGTCTCGGAGCAGCAGATCGATGCCGCCGTAACTCACGTGATCGCGGCCCAAAACCGAACGCTGCGTCAGCCATCCCAGATGACCGTCACGCAAAAGGACTTCGACACCGCCGATGAGATGGCCAGACGCGCGATCGCTGTTGAGCTGCACCAGGTGGACCACGCGGCCATCGAGGTGACCGGACAGCACCTGTTCATCATCGAGCAGGGAAATCCGTTCATCCACCCCGAGTCGGGCGCGCTCTACCACGAACGTCACGCGCTCGACCCGGCCGTGGACCTGCTGAAAGCAAAGTTCACGGCGTCGCGTTTTATCAAGATCGATGAGTTCCCGAGCAAAGCCGAGATGGAGCACGTCTTGAACGCGACCATCCCCTTCCACAGCGTGGTCCTGGTCGCCTATAACCGATCGGTGTCGTACATGGGCTCTTCGGATCTGACCAATCGGCTGCTGGCCTTGATCGATGCGATCGCGCACAAATTGAGCGCGGTGGTGTTGTTCGGAAACCCGTATGCCGCACGGCAGTTGGCCCCGATCCCCAGATTGATCTATGGGTTTGACAACGCGCTCTGCCAGAGATACGCCGCCCTCACCCTGGCCGGAGAACATCGGCCGGTGGGGCGTTTGCCGCTTGACGTCGCTGTGTTTGCGGGCGATTAGGCGAGCAGAGTGCAAAGCCCGTCGGCGTACGCACAAGACCCTCTCGCCGCCGCGTCGAGCAGAAGCGCAGACAGATAGAGCCCACCTCCAAACGCCATGTGGTTCAGCACGCTGCGCAGCCTGGCTTGCCAGGGACGCGGCGATCTGGAAGCCGCGACACCCAGGCCCATTGCCGGCTGCATGATGAGGAACGGCGCCAGGACCGTGGCGACTCCATACGCAAGGGCCGGGAGGGGTGTCGGATGCTGGAGCCAGCTGAAGCCGGCCACGGCCACGAACGCCAGGCCGAAGCCGGCGCCGATCAGATAGTGGGCGATCCAACCGACAACGCACTCCAGGCGCTTCGGCTGCGCGGCCCCGATGTTGGCGTGCGTCAGGGTTCCGCCGGGCATGTAGCGGAGCCAGCGCCCGACCAGACAGATGTTGGATGGGGTCACCTGGAAGGTCCGTTTGAGGAACAGGGCCCACAGGTCAAAGGCAAGTGTTGCGCCGAGCCCCATCAGAATACCGCTGACGAGCAAGGGAGCGACGGGATTCATGCGTTACCTTCCTTCCAGGCGAGAGGGAGTCCCCCGCGAGCTGCCGCCACAGGGTCAGCGGCCCAGGGCGACGCGCCCCTGAACGCCTTCGCTCACGGGGTCGGCAGACTCGAGGCCGTCCGCGCTAACCGAGACGACGACCTTGCCGCGGGCATGGCCCGCTTCAAGATAGCGGATCGCGTCCGGCAACTGGCAGAGCGAATAGGTTCGATCCACAACCGGAACGACGGTGCCGGCCTCGAGCCGTTCCTTCAGGAACTCCAGATCATCGCGGCCCGGTTTCGTCTCCAGGACGGCTATCGTGGTATCTCCCTTGCGCGACAGCCAGGGCCCCAGCAGCAGCGCTTGAAGGAGCTGCGCTGACGAGCCGCCGGCCATCACATAGTGCCCGCCAGGGCGCAACGCGCGCTGATAGGCCGCAATCGGCTGGTAGCCGTTGACGGCCAGGATCAGGTCATAGCGCTCCCCGCTTTGCGTGAAATCGGTGCTTGTGTAATCCACGACCTGGTCGGCGCCCAGCGCGCGCGCCTGATCGATATTCCGCCGGCTGACCACCGCCGTGACCTCGGCCCCGAAAGCTTTGGCGAGTTGCACCGCAAAAGTGCCGACACCGCCTGAGGCCCCGTTGATCAGCACCCGGCGGCCGGGCTCCAGTTGCCCATAGCGGCGCAGGCCCCGCAGCGCCGTGACCCCGGCCATCGGCACAGCCGCCGCCTGCTCAAACGACAGGTTGGACGGCTTGTGGACCAGCAGCCGCTCGGGCGCCGCCACGTATTCGGCAAAAGCGCCGCCGCGCAGCTCAAACAGATTTCCGAACACGGCGTCGCCGGGTTTGAACCGCGAGACCGCTTCGCCGACGGCATCGACCCGACCGGCCACGTCGAAACCCAGGATCTTGTTGCGCGGCGTCAGCAGACCCACATCCAAACGGGCCAGGAAGGGATCCGCCCGCAGCATCCGCCAGTCGGCGGCATTGACCGATGCGGCCCTGACCTGGATGAGCACTTCGTCTGCCCGCGGGGTCGGGGTGTCGATGTGGGCCATCCCCAGCACATCGGGCGAACCATACGTGTGGCGCAGCATTGCTTTCATGGTCTTGCTCCTAATCCTTCGTGTCGATCCATTGAACTGAGACAATCGGCAAACCCAGATCTCGAAGTTTGTGAAACACCCCATGCAGCGCGGTCTGGTCGGCGAGGGGGCCTTCGAGCAACGTGACCCCGTCGTCTTCGTGTGTCAGGGTCAAGCCGTCGAACCAAGCCGCCCAGCGTTGCTCCAG
Organism: Anaerolineales bacterium; assembly: GCA_016789175.1. GTDB lineage: Bacteria > Chloroflexota > Anaerolineae > Anaerolineales > UBA6663 > UBA6663. The sequence goes on along the minus strand of JAEURK010000275.1, from coordinate 1,841 downwards.
GTGACCAAAGACGCGGATCGCGTACCGACTGGGCCTGGATCCTTCCGGGTTGACAACAGGTGGTGCGTTCATGGTGCCTTTCAGCCCGGCGTCTACTTCGACGGCGCCGGCACGGCCGAACCCGCGTGGGCCCGGTGGGCAGTTTGCCGGCGGATCGCCCACTCGGCGACCGCCAGGTTGATCACCCAGGCTGTGCCCATGAAGAGCGCGTTGCTGAGCGCATCCCGTTGGCTGACGAGCAGGCTCTCGGCGATTCCGGTCAGCACCTGTGTGGCGGCGCCAAGGCCGATCGCGTAGGCGCGTATCATCCACGCCCGGTGCCCGAGGACGTCTCGGCGCCGGATCGTCGTGAGGCCCAGGCCGATGGACACGATCATGCCCGACCCAAACACGAGCCGGAGGGCAAACAGGAGATCGCCCGAGTTGGCTGCGCGGGCATAGAACAGCGTCATCCACAGCCCGGTCAGCCCGACCAGCAGGCCCGAGATCACTGAAACCCACCCGGCGGCGCGGTGCCAGCCCAGCCAGCGCCGGCGATCGCCGGTCACAAACTGGAACGCGCCGAGCATCGCAAAGACCGCCGAGCTGACGATGTGCACGACAACCGGCAGCGGCGAAGCAAAGAAGCGCGCGTTGGCCGGCGTGATCGCGGCGCCGGTGATCAGTTCGTTGAGACGGAGGGCGCCGAAGAGCAGCGGCAGGGCGCTGAAGACGATCAGGCCGGCAGGCACGAACCAGGCGATTGAAACGGATGATGGGTTGCTTTTCGTGTTCATGTCACCTTCAGGACCCCTGTGGCCCGCTGTCGAATGGGCTCACGGCTCAATTCGAACGTAACTGTCTTTGTGGGGCGTTGTCGTCCTCGCCTGTGTGGATTGGCCTGGGTACCCTTCAACAAGCAGCCCAGGTGGCCGCTTGTTGAAGTCGGCATTGCGTGCTGTGCGCCTCACTTCGCGCTGGCCTGGCGGACCGTAGCGCCGGCGCCGCCCGAAGTGGCCGGTACGGTCGGCTCGCGCCGGTCAGCCCAGAGGGCATAGCCCAACCAGGCCAGAGCCAGGCCCACGGGAATGGCCGCCCAGCGCTGGATCTCATGCGGAAGCAACGCAGCGGCGGGGGTCAAAGCGGCCGCCGCGGCCAGCAGTACGGCCGCCCAGCGCGGCAGGATTCCGGCGCGGAAGGTCGCGATGCCAAACAGCAGGCCGCCGAGCATGTAGAGGATCCCGACCAAACCAAACAGCATCGGGAGGGAACCAAGGTAAACCTCGCTGGACCTCCCGGCGGCGACGCCCAGGTAGCCATCTACGAACTCCGGCGCCGTGGTCGCCAATACCGGCAGCACAAAGGCCTCGGAAAAGATGAAGGCCAGATTGAGCGCCCAGGAGACGCTCAGCACCAGATAGCCGGCCAGACCGAGCCACCCGGCCTCTTTCGCCTGCCGGGCGTAAAGCCCCGTGATGCCGACCAGGAAAAGGAAGGCCATGACCGTCTTCACCGGGGTAAGGATGGCCCAGACGTCCGTGGTGACCGATGCAAGAACGTCAGGCGGATGGGTCGGCTGAATGGCCGCGAATGTGATCCCGGCCGCCACAGCGGCCAGACCCGCCCAACGAATGAGGTTCGAGGTAAAAGGATTCACGTTGCTCTCCATGCTCTTGGTGGCTGCTGAACCGCGACCACACACTCACCTTACGGGCAGGTGTGGTGAGGCGTCATCACAGCGCATGGTGAACGAGGTGGTGATTGTTTGGGTGGGGGAGGCGGGCGAAGAACACAAAGAACGGGTGTCACGGGTCTGGGCTGTGCCCAGACCCGTGACACCCGTTCTTTGTTATAGCAACTGG
>JAEURK010000260.1 GCA_016789175.1 Anaerolineales bacterium | reverse complement strand
AGCGCCCTGGGTATCCACGACGCTGGCTGGCGGCAGCATCAATCAGGTCGTCCTGATCGAATCGCAGAGCCGCGCGCGGGCCGTGCTCAAGCTCAACGCGGAGGCGCCGCCGGACCTTTTTGCCCGGGAGGCCGAAGGTCTGCGCCTGTTGCGCTCAGCGCCCGACGGTCCGCGGACGCCGGAGCCGTTGGCGTGGGGACCGGACTTCCTGATCCTCGAACATCTCGCGCCTGAGCCGAGGGCGGCTACCGCTGCCGCCGATCTTGGCGTGGCGCTGGCCCGACTGCACGCCTGTGTGGGTCAGGCGTTCGGCGGTGTGCCCGATAACTATCTGGGATCAGCGCTGCAGCCCAACCCCGCCACAGAGGACGGCCACCGTTTCTTTGTCGAGCAGCGCTTGGGGGTTCAACTGCGCCGGGCCCGCGAAGCCGGGCTGCTCACAGAGCGCGATGTGCGCGTCGGGGAAGGGCTCTGTCGCCGTCTACGGGGCCTGGTCCCGGTTCAGCCGCCCAGCATCGTGCACGGCGATTTGTGGTCCGGCAACGTCATCGCCGGACCGGGCGGGGCGCTCTGTGTCATCGATCCGGCCGCCCACTATGGTTGGGCCGAGGCCGACCTCGCGCTGACCACGTTGTTTGGCAGCCAGCCGGAGGCGTTTTACGCGGCCTACCAGAGCGTGCGGCCGCTCGCACTCGGCTGGCGTGATCGCTTCGCGATCTACAATCTCTACCACCTGCTGAACCACCTTAACTTGTTTGGGCTGGGCTATCGCGCCGATGTGCGCGCCTGTCTGGATCGGTTTGCCTGATCGATCGGATCGCGCCGGGCGCACAACCGCCGCGGATCCGGCCAGACCGGACCCGCGGCGGTTGTGGGTGTCACACCGTCTGGCGGGGCTGTCCTGGCGAGGCGCTTACGGGGTCGGCGTGGTCAACCCGTTGATCAAGGCCTGGACCTCGGCTTTGTTGGCGTCAGGCGCGAGCGCCAGCGCCTGTTGGGCGTAGTCGATGGCGCGGCTGTTGTCGCCCTTCTGCGCGTACAGGGCTGAAAGCGCGCGCAACAGCTGCCATTGATTCGCGCCGAGGTTGGCCTGGGCTACGATCTCATATTGGGCGATGGCCTCGTCGATGCGCTGAACGTTGACCAGCGCGACCGCCATCCCCAGACGCATCTGCAAAGCCGCCGTGCCCTGGCCCTGGTTGCGTTCTAACCCGGTGGTGTAGGCCGTGATGGCCTGCTGGAAGAACGTCGATTTGGCGGCGGCGTCGGTCGCCAACCCGGCCTGCCAGCTGCGGAAATCCCCGATGTACAGATAGGTTTGATCAAAGGTCGGGTCGATCGCGAGTGAACGGTCGAGCTGGGCTTGGGCGGCACCCGTGTCGGCCAGCAGCTGATAGCTCACCAACGACCACTCGTTCCACAGACCGGCATTGTTGGGGCTCAGCCGGGTCGCGCGGTCGTAGTAATCGCTCGAGGTTCGACTGTGCGCTTGCTGGTCATCGACCGTGGCACTGGTGCGCGCCCATTCGCGATGCAGGCGGGCCAGGTTGGCCGTGTGATCGGTGTTGTACGGGTTGATCGCCTGCGCGTCGAGCAGCTGGGTCTGTGCCGTTTCAAACAGGGCTTCGCGCTGATCGGCCGCGACCAGCGAGGTCGAGCTCAGATAGGCGCGCCCCAGGAATAGATAATAGTAGTCCTGCGAGGGCGCGAGGGCGATCACCTGCTCGTAGAGTTGGGCTGCGACGTCCGGGTAGCCGTCGGTCTCGATTTGTTGCGCGGTCTTGTAGGTGATGTCGGCCTGAATGACACGCAGGTTGAGGCCGACGCTGCCCACCAGCGCCAGCACGAACGCGCCGGCGCCGATCAGCCAGGCCCAGCCCGGGACCCGTCGCCCGGCCGCCTGGCCGAGGCCGAGCCCGGTGGCCCATAGCGCGCCGAGGACCAGGACGACCCCGTAAAACGTGATCAAAAGACCGGAGACGACATCGCCCGAAGCCAGCAGCTCCTCGACCGTGGCGAAGCGCGTGTTGGCCAGCGCCTGATGCTGGTTGGCGAAGATCAGCAGAACAAACGCCGCTCCGATGGCCACCAGCCCGGCCGTGGTCGGCAGCACCGCAGCCAGGGCGACCTGAGCGCGGCCGCGGCTCTCCTCGAGCACCGTCAACGTCGTGCCGATGGCCCAGGTGAACACGAACAACAGCAACACGCCGCCGCTGGGCTTGGCGCCGTTTTCGATGGCTGTCAACGAGTTCGACAGGATGGTCGCGGCGTCGGCGGCGCGCCCCGGATTGACGACGAAACCGAAGGCCAGGGTCGCCAGGATCACGAGCAGGACCCCGGCCGCCGGGACGATGAGATCGAGCGGCAGCGGCGTCGCGCCGCCCCGGGCTGCGCCCTCACTCTCGGCGCGCCGGCGCCGGCGGGTGGTCGCTTCGGCGGCTCGGGCTGCGGCGCTGGTTGGGGCTTGCGCCGCACGGGCCGCCGGCTCGTCGCTGAGTTGCAGGCGCGGCCACATCCAGCCCAGCACCCACAGCGACGCCACGAAGATCCAGAAATGCGTGCGGGTCGAGACAATGGCGATGCCGAGGTGGATCTCGAAGAAGTGCGCGGCGATGGCGCTGAAGAATGCGATCATGATGATCGCGCGCCAGCTTTCGAGGCTGGCTGTGCGCTCTGAACCTGGCCGCAACGCCCACACCGTCAGGAAGGCGGTCAGGCCGAGAAGCAATCCGAACGGAAGGCCGATGCCGAACAGCGGCCAACCGAACAACGACACGAAAACGATCGAGACGATCAAGCCGCCTCCCAGCCACAAGCCCAGAAACAGCCGCGTCCATCCCGACCCGTTGATCAACCCCAGCCAGGTCAGGGCATAGTAGAAAACGCCGGTGAACAAGACCAGGTACGCGATCAGGCCGATCACGCCCGTGGTCGCCAGAGCGTCGAAGGTCTCGTTGTGCGAGCGATCGGGCGACGCGTTGCGCGATTCGAGCGTGCCCAGTTCAGGCGGGTAGAAGCGGTTGTAGGCGACGTGCAGGGTCTCGGGTCCGTACCCGATCAGCGGCCGGATCGCGTTCCACGGATCGGCGCCCGTGATCGGGTTCTCGAGCGGCTCGTGCGGCGCGATCAGCTGCGTCACCCCGGTCCAGATCAGGACCCGCACGCGCCCGGTGCCCGACTTGTCTTCGATCTCGGCGGCCATCCGACACAACCGGTCGATGCCGCGGGTCTGGCAGAGCGGGGCCAGCGGACCGGACTCGACGTTCAGGGTGCCGAGGAAGACCAGGCCGGTCAGCCCGAGCCCGACGGCCGAGAGCGCCAGCCAGCGCGCCCGGTAGTGAAGGGCGACCAGGATGAAGAAGAAGAACAGCCCGAGGGCAAAGCCCAGTTGCGGGCCGCGGCTCTGCGTGAACCAGATCGCGGCGCAATCGATCACGAAGATGAAGACGTAGGCCGCGGTGCGGACGACGTTGGCGACCGCATCGGTCGCCTGCGTGAGCAAGCCGCGGAACCCCAGGGTCAGGCGGCCGAGGGCCAGCAGCGCCGACATGATCAGATAGGCGGCCAGGAAGATCGCATTGCCCATGTGGCCGGTGACTCGCTCGACGGTCTCACCGCCCCAGGGCAGAGGATCCAGATCATTGCGCTGCAATAATCCGTAGAGCGCGATCGGCAGGCCGGTCACGATCACGGTCGTGACGATTCGCTCGACCTGGGCCCGCGTGCGCAGATGCGCGGCGACCGAAAGCGCCAGCACGAGATACGAGAACGTCGTAAACGTGCCCTGCATGCGCTGATAGGACCCGAAGAACGAGATCTCGGGCGCGAGCGAAAAGACCGTCGCGATCAGGTACACGAGCGCAAACAAGGCCACCGGCACCGCCAGCGGGATGGCGGCCAGCCGGCGCCAATCCGGCGCCGCCGCGGGTCGCGGGGTGGCGCCCGCCGCCAGCCGCGCCACCCAGGCCGCGAGCGTCACCAGGGCCAACGAACGCACCAGCGCGATCTTGTCGGGCTCGAAAACGCGGGCGCTATACGTGTCGAAGAAGAGCGGGGCCAGGATCAGGGCCAGAAGCCAGCAGGCCTCCAGCACCCCTTCACTGTATTTGACCAGGCGCATGCGGCGAGCATACCACAGCGAAAAAACGAGAGGTGAGAATGGTCAGACTAGCAGGCACGAGCGCGCAGTCGGATGCGGATCGTGCCTGCCCACGCCATCCGTGCGGGTCGGTGGCCGGCCCTGCCTTCAACCCTGACCCGCGCGAAGGGCCGCCAACACAGTCAGGGCGTCTTGGCGCCTCTCCCAGGGGACGAAAAGATGGTCATGGTAATACCCGGCGACCGGGTTCAGGCTCAGACCGGCCTCCGCCAGGCGCGCGCTGATAGCCGCCAGGAAACCGACGGCGGAGAGCGATGAATGGACCGTCAGGGTGATGCAGGCCCAGGCGCCGTCATAGGCCAGACCGGCCGCGTCGGCGTCCGCTGTCGGCAGAATAATCGTCACGCCCTCGGACTCGCGAAACAATCCGACCGCAACCGGCCAGATCGCCAACGAGCGCGCTGACGTGGTCGTGCAGAAGGCGTAAGGCTCGGCCTGAAGGCTGGGCGACATGTCGCGCAGCAGGGCCGGCAGGTTTGTGATTGCCTGAGTCACGATCGCTCCCTACGGTTGGCGTTCAGCGCCAGGGTATACACCTCGCGCACCCGGGCCAGCATGCGCTCGGTGGTGAAGTGCTCCAGCGCGCGCGCTCGCCCGTTCGCGCCGA
>JAEURK010000209.1 GCA_016789175.1 Anaerolineales bacterium | reverse complement strand
TAGCCGTGGTACCAAGCGCCGCCCCCGCAGCCAGGGCAGCCTGCGCTGCCGTCGTCGCGGTCGTCGCCGTGGTTGGGGCTACGCATGCGTCGCCCCGGCGCGGGTCCGGTCAGCATCACGCCGTGCCGGGCCCCCCCATCCCGTCCAACCACAAAGGACGAAGGCACGCCCCACCGGCGTCCACCTTCGTCCTTTGTAGTTTTTCTGCGGTCAGAGGCTCAGGCCGTCATCGGCGTCGGCCGGCAGCATAACACCAGCTGCTTGGCCGCCGCCACCTCGTCCAGGCGCGAGATCGGCGCCGTGTGCGGCGCACCCTGCAGCAGCTCCGGCTGCGTATGCGCTTCCTCGGCGATCTTGCGCAGCGCGTCGATGAATATGTCCAACGTCTCCCGGCTCTCGGTCTCCGTCGGCTCGATCATCAACGCTTCATGCACGATCAGCGGGAAGTAGTTGGTCGGCGCGTGGAACCCGTAATCAACCAGCCGCTTCGAGATGTCCAGCGCATGCACCCCGGGCGCATCCGCCCACACCCCCTCCACCACGAATTCGTGCTTGCACACCCGGTCATACGCCAGGTGGTACACGTCCTCCAGCTTGTGCTTCAGGTAGTTCGCGTTCAGCACCGCATACTCGCTGTTCCCGCGCAAACCCTCGGCCCCGTTCGTGCGGATGTAGGTGTACGCCCGCACCAGTACCCCGAAGTTGCCCCAGAACGACTTCATCCGCCCGATCGACTTGCTCGGCGTCTCCAGCGCGTAGTGCGCGGGCTGGTTCTCCAACCCGCCCTCTACCCGCACCACCACCGGCCCGGGCAGGAAGTCCTTGAGCCGGGCCGAGACGCCCACCGGCCCCGAGCCCGGCCCGCCGCCGCCGTGCGGGGTCGAGAAGGTCTTGTGCAGGTTGTAGTGCAGCACGTCGAAGCCCAGGTCGCCCGGTCGCACCTTGCCCACGATCGCGTTCATGTTGGCGCCGTCGCCGTACACCAACCCGCCGCAGCCGTGCACCGCCGCCACCACTTCCTCGACATGCTCCTCGAACAGCCCGAGCGTGTTCGGGTTCGTGATCATCAACCCCACGATCGTGTCGTCGCACAGCGCCTTGAGCGCCGCCAGGTCGACGTTTCCGCGCGCGTCCGACGGGATCTCCACCACATCCAGCCCGGCCATGTTGGCCGTCGCCGGGTTTGTGCCGTGCGCCGAGTTCGGGATCAGCACCTTCGTCCGATTCAGGTCGCCGCGGGCCAGGTGATACGCCCGCATCATCAGCACGCCCGTCAGCTCGCCTTGCGCGCCCGCCGCCGGTTGCAGGCTCACGCCCGCGAAGCCCCCGATCTCGGCCAGCCACTCCTGCAGCGTGTGCATCAGCGCCAGGCTGCCCTGCGCCGTCTCCGGATCCTGCATCGGGTGCGCGCTCGCCAGCCCCGGCAGCCGCGCCGTGACTTCGTTGATCCGCGGGTTGTACTTCATCGTGCACGACCCGAGCGGATACATGTTCGTGTCGATCCCCATGTTCAGCTTCGAGAGCCGCGTGAAGTGCCGCACCACCGTCATCTGGTCCACTTCCGGCAGATCCAGCTCCGTCCGCACCAACCCCTCCGGCAGCGGCGTCGTCTCGACGTCCACCACCGGCAGCGTCAGCCCCTGGCGCCCGGGGCGCGAGAGATCATAGATAAGTGGTTCAAGCATCTTGTCACCTGTTTTGATTGCCGATTGCTGATTGTGGTCAGCGATCAGTGAAAGCCAATCAGCACTCAGCAATCATCAATTGAGTTCGCTCAGCGCGCCGACCAGATCGTCGATCTGCTCGCGGGTGTTGGTCTCGGTCACGCACACCAGCATGTGCCCCTGCAGCGTCGGGTAGTCCTGCCCCAGGTCGTACCCGCCGATGATGTTGCGCTGGTAGAGCAGGTAGTCGTTGATCTCGGCTACCGGCCGCGGGCACGCCACCACAAACTCTTTCAGATACGGCCGTGGCGCCACGATCCGATAGCCCGAGAGCGTCCCGATCCGCTTGGCCGCGTAGTGGCTTTTGTGCCAGCACAGCTCGGCCACCTGCCGCAGCCCGTTCTTGCCCAGCGTCGCCAGGTAGATCGTGGCCGCCAGCGCCATCAGCCCCTGATTGGTGCAGATGTTGGATGAGGCCCGCTCGCGTCGGATGTGCTGCTCGCGCGTCGCCAGCGTCAGCACAAACCCGCGCTGGCCGTTGCGGTCTTTGGTCTCGCCCACCACCCGTCCGGCCATCTTGCGCACCAGCGACTTGCGCGTTGCGAAGTACCCCAGGTAGGGGCCGCCGAACGAGAGCGGCAGCCCCAGCGCCTGCCCCTCACCGCATACGATGTCGGCCCCCAGCGCCCCGGGCGGCGTGAGCAGCCCCAGCGACAGCGGATCCGCCATCACGGCCAGCAGCGCCCCGCGCGCGTGCACGGCTGCCGCCAGCGCCGAGAGGTCGTCGATCTGGCCCAGGAAGTTCGGGTATTGGACCGCCAGGATCATGGTCCCGTCGTCCACCAGCTCGGCCAACGCCGCCGGATCGGCATAACGCGGGTACGCCTCCCCTACGATCTCGACCCCCAGCCCCTGCGTGTACGTCCGCACCACCCCGCGCGCGTGCGGGTGGATCGTCGGGCTCAGCACCACCTTGCGCCGCGCCCCGCGGAAGTGCTCGTTGGCCATGATCACGGCCTCGGCCAGCGCCGTCGCGCCGTCGTAGTGGCTGGCGTTCGCCACCTCCATCCCCGTCAGCGCCACCACCATGCTCTGATACTCGAACACCGCCTGGAGCGTGCCCTGCGACACCTCCGGCTGGTAGGGCGTATAGGCCGTCAGGAACTCGCCACGCTGGATCAGCGCGTCCACGATCGCGGGCGTGTAGTGGTTGTACGCCCCCGCTCCCAGGAACAGCGCGCTCTTCCCGGCGTGGTGGTTGTTCTCAGCCAGATCGCGCAGCTCGGCGAGCGTCTCCATCTCTGAGAGCGCCCCCGGCAGCTTCAACTGCGGGTTGCGCAGCCTGGCCGGGATGTCCGCGAACAGCGCGTCCATATCGGCCACGCCGATTGCAGCCAGCATCTCGTCTCGTTCGTGGTTGGTATGTGGGTAATAAGCCATTGTGGTCGTCCAGGTGTTGGGGCGGCCCGTTGGGGCGGCCCGTTGGGGCGGCCCTTGTGGCCGCCCGACGGGGGTCGCCCATCGCCGCTCGGATCAGTGCGCGCGACCCGCGCAGAACGCCTCGTACGCCGCGGCGTCCATCAGCCCTGCCAGAGCGGCCGGGTCCGTGATCTTGATCTTCACCAGCCAGCCGCCGCCGAAGGGCTCGCTGTTGACCAGCTCAGGCGTCTGGCCGAGCGTGTCGTTGACGGCCGTGACCACGCCCGCGACGGGCAGGTATACGTCCGACTGGGCCTTGACCGACTCGACCGAGCCGAACGGCTGGCCGGCCGCAAAGGTCGCGCCCACCGGCGGCAGGTCGACGTACACGATGTCCGACAGCGCATCCTGGGCGTAGTCCGAGATGCCCACCGTGGCGCTCTCGCCCTCCACCCGCACCCATTCGTCGCTCTTGGCATACTTGAGTTCACTCGGGACGTTCATGTTGCAGGCCTCCATGGCAATAAAAAAGGACGCGCGCAGATAGCTGCGCGCGTCCCCTGTGTGTTCGACCTGAGAGATTCAGGCGCGGTCGGCGCCTTTGCCCCGTCGGTGCGAGCCTCGAAGGTGGCCCGTCTTTTCAGAGGTGATCGGACTGCGGGGTCCGTTGACCTGAGAGATTCGCAGCGGACTTCGCGACAGCCCGCTGTTTGCCCCGTCGGTGGCGGCGGCCGAAACCGCCCGCACTCTCCCCCGCAGAAAGTCGATTGAAGTTCTTAGTGGATTGTAGGGGCAAGGTTGGGGCGACGTCAAGTGACACTTGCAGATGACGCATGACGCCGGGCCAACGCGGGCCACGACCCTGGCTCTCTCCCGGCCCATCGCGTCAAAATCTCCGAGAATTCATGCGTTTTTGCCCCCTTCGCTTGACTCGCCTTGAGGCGGTGTGATAGGCTATCTCTGTTACATCGTTGGCGTACGGCATCACGGGAGGTGGCCCTTACCGAATGTTCCGGCGTCAGCGCCAGCAGTGCGCAAATCCCCAACGCGCACTGGTCTTGAGGCGGGGTCGGTGGTCTTGCCTTCCGATCCGGGGCCTCACGCAGTCTCAAAAGGCAACCTGAAAAGGAGATCACGTCAAGGGCCCTAACAAGCAGCGAAGACACGCGCGGCCGCAGTTGGCACAGTCAAACGTGCCGGCCGTAGCGACGGAGCCTAATGGACCGGTTACAACGGATCGAATGGACAAGCGTTGCCGAACCTTGTCATCGTTTCCCTGACAATCTGACCGCGCCGTAAACCGACTCATCTCCACAGCGAGATGGGCCCCGGCTTATCGGTGTGCGTGTCCCCGCCGGTTGTGCCGCGACTGTGTCAGTCGCGCCGCGACTGGGCGTCGCGCAACGGCCGTCTGGCCCTGCGCGGCCCGCGGATTGGCCTCCCCGTCGCTCGACCCAGCGGATGCTGGCGTCGCCGCCCTGTCCTTCCCTGTCAATTGCCTGCGTTGGCTGACGGCTGGCCCTATGGGCCGGGGTCCCGCCGACGTTGGCCGGGCCCAATCGGGCTTGATCTGAAAGTGGAACGGTATGCGGAAAGTAACGGTGATTGCATTCTTTGTGAATACGTTGCTCTATGCCACGTACTACCCGGTGGCCAAGGGCGCCCTGACGCGGCTCGACCCCTGGATCTTCATGACCCTGGCCGAACTGCTCACCCTGCCCGTGGCAATTGCGCTGCTATGGCGCGCGCGCCGGCTCTCGATGCAGACAGTGGCCTCCGGGATCGTGCTGGGCGTGATTTCCAACCTGGCCTTCGTCGCCGGTTTGCAGGCGTTGCGCTTCACGTCGGCGACGAACACCACCTTTCTCGGGGCCCTCAGCGGCGTGCTGGGCGCGTTGATCGCACGCATCGTCCTGGGCCAGCGCCTGCACCCGCTGACCTGGTTGGCGGGTGTGCTTTCGGTGATCGGGGCGGCTGGCCTGATCTTTGAAGGGGGCTGGGCCGGCCTGAACATCGGCGACCTCGTCGCGTTGCTGGCGGCCGGTGTCTATGCCTGGAACATCTTCCAGACGGATCGCGAGACGACGAAGCCGGGCGTCGACACCCGTGGGCTGCTGGCGGTGGTGTTGTTGACCGGCGCCGCCTTGTCGGTTGTCGAGGGCCTGCTCTTCGCTGATTGGGCGACGACGTTGAGCCGGCTACAGCCGATCGATCTCGGGGTGCTGGCCTACGTCGCGGTAGTGACCACCGTCATCCCCTACGCGGTCACGCTCAAGCTGCAGCGCCATCTGCGGCCGGTGACCGTCGCGTTCATCTATGTAATTGAACCTCTGTGGGCGGCCGTGTTTGCGGCCATCTACCTGGGCGAGATGCTGTCCCTGCTCGGGCTGGCATCGGCCGGCCTGATCCTGGCCGGTTCACTTTTGGCTGTGCGGGCCACGTTGCCCGCCGGCGAGGCGCCGACCGCGCTCCAGCAGCCGGTCGAAGCCGAATACGCCATGGGAGGCGACTAACATGTTTTATGCAGTCCTGAGAATCCTCGCAACGTTGCGGTTCATGTTCCCGTTTACGCGGTGATGTAGAAAGAGACGAGGTGCCGGTGCCCGAGGCGATGCCCCGCGCACCCGGCACCTCATCCCTTTCCGCCTCAATCTCAGTTGCCGCCCTTGATCTCGGTCCAGACGCGATCGTAGAGCTGGAGCGCGTCACCGACGTCCTCGACCCGATGGGTGTTCTGGAGATCTTCGGGTGAGGCATTGGTGATGGCCGAGTTCGCGTAGAGCGCATACACCTCGGGCTGGTTGGCCTGGGCGTAGTCGAGCGCTGCGCGATTGGGCACGGTGTACGGATAGTCTTTGAGCAGCAGCCAGGCCACGTCGCCCTGGAGCAGATAGTTCATCCACGCGTAGGCGGCGTCGGCGTGCGGCGCCCCGGTCGGCACGGCAAAACCATCCTGAAAGAGGATGGCGCCCTCGGTCGGCAAAACGTACTCGATCGTATCGAGCTCCTGTTGCGCCAGGAAGGCCTCGCCGTTCCAGACCACGCCGAGGTCGGCGTCGCCCGCGATCAGGGCTGTCTTCGGGCTGTCGCTGTCCCACAGCTTGACATTGGTGCTGGCCAGTTCGCGCAGCCTCTCTTCGGCCTCGGCCAGCTGGGCCGGGTCCGCCGTGTTGATGTCGTACCCGAGTGTCAGCAGCGCCATGCCGATGATCACGCGGGTGTCGTCGATCATCACCAGCCGGTTCTCGAACTCGGGGTTCCACAGGTCAGCCCAGCTCGCCGGAGGGTTCTCGACCACGGCGCTGTTGTACACAATGGCCTGAGTGCCGAGCTGGTACGGCGAGACGTAATCGGCCTGGTCGCCGTAGAGCGCCAGATAGCCGGGGTCGATGTTCCCGAGGTTGCTCAGACGCGTCTTGTCGAGCTTCTCGAGCAATCCGCTCCGGATCATCACGTTGATGATGTAGTCGCTCGGATGCACGATGTCGTATCCGCTGGCGCCGGCGCGCAGCTTGGCGTCGAGCTCTTCGTTGGACGAGAAGTACTCCTGATTCACCTCGACCCCGTAGACCAGGCCGAAGCACTCGACGATGTCGGCCGGGATGTATTCGGTCCACAGGAACAGGTTGATTTGTTTCGACGTCACCTCGGCCCGCGGTGAGGGCTCGGGGCAGACGAAGCCGCTCGAGGTCGTCTTGGTCGACTCCTCGGCCGATAGGGTCGGCTCAGCGGGGGTGGTCACTGGGGCGCAGGCGGCGAAGGCCAGGCTCAGCAGCAGCACGCCGGCGGTCGCCCGGCGTCCACGACGAAACCCGGAAGCGTTCATTTCTGTTTCTCTCCTTTTAACTAACTCAACGGTTCGAAGGCAATCGCGCTGAATGATAGCTGATCCTGCTGTGAGTGAAAGGGCAGCGCCAACCCCGTCTGGCTTCATCCGCGTGCAACTTTCAGGAGCGTCGGCGCCGGGTCTTGCACGGCCGCGCTCGACTTGGGCCAGATGGACCGTGCATGCCAGTGGACACAAAAACGAAAAGCGGCCGCGCAACGCGCGGCCGCTTTTCGTTTTGAAAATGGGGAAGGTCAGTTGCCGCCCTTGATCTCGGTCCAGATCCGGTCGTACAGGGCCGTCGCATCACCGACATCCTCGATGCGCACGGCGCTGGTGAAGACAGCGTCTGGGACGTTCGTGATCGACGACGCCATGTAGGCCTCGTACACCGCCTTTGGCGTGCTGGGGTTGCCGTCGATGTCCGTGATCTCGAACTCGGCCGACGCAGCGTAGTCGAGTGCGGCTTTGTTGGGGTTGGCATACGGGAAATCGCGCAGCATCAGCCAGAAGACATCGCCCTGGTAGGTGTAGTTGAGCCAGGCATAGGCGGCGTCGACGTGCGGGGCGTCGACCGGGATCGCATAGTTGTCCTGCCAGAAGATCGCGCCTTCGCTCGGGTAGATGTACTGGATCTCCGGGACCTCGCGCTGGGCCAGGAAGGCCTCGCCGGTCCAGGTCATGCCCAGGTCAACATCGCCGGCGATCAGGGCCGTCTTCGGGCTGTCGCTGTCCCAGAGCTTGATGCCGGGGACGAGCTCGAGCAGTTTGGTCTTCGCCTCCTCGAGTTGAGCCTCGTCGGTGGTGTTGACGTCATAGCCGAGCGTGAGCAGGGTCAGACCGATCGTCACCCGCGAGTCGTCGAGGAAGACCATGCGCCCGGCGTCGACGTACTCGGGCTTCCACAGATCCGCCCAGGACGACGGCACATTCGCCACCGCGCTCGCATTGACCACGATCGCGTCGGTGCCGGCCTGGTAAGGCAGCGTGTACTCGTTGCCCGGGTCGAACGGCAGATCCATGTAGCGCGGATCCAGGTTCTCGAGGATCGTCAGCTTGCTCTTGTCCAGCTTTTGCAGCTGGCTTTTCCGAATCAGCACCGAGACGTAGTAGTCGGTCGGCTGGACCAGGTCGTAAGTGGCGCCGCCGGCGTCGAGCTTGGCGCCGAGTTCCTCGTTCGAGGAGAACTCCTCACGATTGACGGTCACCCCATAGACCTTTTCAAAGCACTCGATCATGTCTTGCGGGATGTATTCGGTCCAGACAAACAGGTTGAGTTCGGTCGAGGTGACCTCGACCTTCGGGTCAGCGGCCGGGCAAACGAAGCCCGACGAGGCCACGATCTGCTCGGCGGTCGTCGTGTCGCTGGCGGGCGGCGCGGCAGTCGGTCCGCAGGCGCTCAGCGCGACGGCGGTCGCCAGCAGGCCGGCGGCCAGTGGCTTGGGGCGTAGATTCATGACAATCCTCCTCGTGTGATCCACAAACGGCGTAGTGACGGAACAGCTGGCGCTCAGTGCGCCTCACTGCGACGGCCGGCAAGTTGCGAGAGCATGAGCACGACAAACACGATCACGATCCAGATCGTGGCCAGGGCATTGAGTTCGGGCGTGGTCACCCGGCGCAGCAGACCGTAGACGTAGATCGGCAGGGTCGTGCCGCCCGGGCCGGTGGTAAAGAAGGTGGTGATGAAATCGTCGAGCGACAACGTGAATGCCAGCAGCGCCCCGGACATCACGCCTGGGAAGATGATCGGCAGAGTGACGCGCCAGAACGTCGTCCACTCGTTGGCGTACAGGTCCATGGCGGCTTCCTCGACGGCCTTGTCGAAGCCCTGCAATCGGGCCCGCACTACCAGCGCCACAAACGGCACGCTAAAGGCGATGTGCGACAGGATGACGGTGCCCAGGCCAAGCGAGAGCCGATTGTCGCCGTTCAGCCCAAAGGTCGTGTTGATGAAACCGAACAGGGCCGAGTACAGCACCAACAGGCCGACGCCCATGACGATCTCGGGGATGACGATCGGGATGTACAACGAGATCTCGGAGTATGCCTTGCCAGGGAATTTGTAGCGCTGCAGCGCCAGCGCCGCCATGGTCCCGATCACGGTTGAGGCCACAGTCGACGTGGCGGCCACGACCAGAGTGTTGCGCGCGGCCGCGACCAGCTCGCGATTGCGACCAAGCTGGCAGAACCAGTAAAACGGCCCGCAGTCGCCCTGGTTGACGACCCCCTCGAACACCACGTTAGTACGCGAGGAGTTGAATGCGAAGACGATCAGGACGATGATCGGAGCATACAGGAAGATGTACACGAGCGCGGTGACGGCCAACAGCCAGGGGGAGCGACGCTTGGTCATCGGCCGAAGGCCTCCTCGGCAAAACCGAATTTGCGCGTGTAGTACAGCGTTACGGCCAGGGTCATCACCATCAGCACGATCGTCGCGGCCGAGCCAAAGACCGGATCGCGCGCGTCCAGAAACTGGCGCTGGATCAGGTTGCCCACCAAGATCACCTGCCGCCCGCCGAGGATGTCGGAGACGATAAAGGTGCCCATGACCGGGATGAAGACCAGGATCGTGCCGGCCACGATGCCGGGCAGCGAGAGCGGGAAGGTGACCCGCCAAAAAGTATTCCAGGTGTTGGCGCCCAGATCCGCGGCCGCTTCATACAACGAGTCCTCGATCTTCTCGAGTGACGTGAACATCGGCAGGATCATGAAGGGCAGGAACTCGTACACCATGCAGACCAGCACAGCGAAGTCGGATGGGTACAGATCGAGCGGCGTGAAATTCAAGCCGAACAGGCCGGCCGCCCAGCCCAGCAGGCTATTGAGCACGCCCTGGTTGCGCAGGATCATGATCCAGGCATACACGCGGATCACGAAATTGGTCCAGAGCGGCACGAGCACCAGGAACAGCCAGAAATTGCGTTGTTTGCGCGGCGCGCGCGCGATGAAGTAGGCCAGCGGGTAACCGACCAGGATAACCAGCACGGTCGATTGGAAGGCCAACCAGAGCGAGCGGACCAGGATCTCGAGATAGAGCGTGTCCCACACACCGGGCTCGGAAATGCCGAGCAAGCGCAGGTAGTTGTTCAGGTTGAAGTTGTAGATGATGGTGTTGTCCGGGCCGCGTTGCCCGAACGAGTTCACGCCGATGATGATCAAGGGCACCACCAGCAGCACCGTCATGAGCAGCGTCACCGGCAGCGCCAGCAGGATGCCCTGCCAGCGGTTGCGCGGCGGTGCATCGACGAGTTGAGCGGAGTTGTCGATCGCCATGGTTATTCGGTGAGCACCCGCGCTGAGACTTCGTCGCAGTACACCTTGACGGCATCGCCGATCGCGGCCAATGGACGCGACAGCGGATCGTCGTTCTGTTCGCGGACCCGCAGGCGCTGATCTCCGGCCAGCACGACCGTGTAATGCGTGTCGGTGCCGATGTAAACCACCTCTTCGACGCGACCGTCGTATACGTTATCGGCACCCTGCCAAGGGCGGAGTCCGAGCTTCTCGGGTCGCATCGTCACTGTGACCTTTTGGCCGGACACGACCTGTGAGCCTTCGTCGGCCGTGGCGCGGCAGAGCAGCCCGCCGGCCAGTTCGACGTCGACGTCGCGGCCGGTCTGTGCCTTCACGGCGCCCTCGAGGAAGTTGGTCTCGCCGATGAAGTCCGCCACGAAGCGACAGTTCGGCTTCTCGTAGATCTCGCTGGCCGCCCCCATCTGGAGCACGTTGCCGGCGCTCATCACGGCCACGCGGTCGCTCATGGTGAGCGCCTCTTCCTGGTCGTGGGTGACGAACACGAACGTGATGCCGACTTCGCGTTGGAGACGCTTGAGCTCGAGCTGCATTTCCTTGCGGAGCTTGAGGTCGAGCGCGCCGAGCGGCTCGTCCAGCAAGAGCACTTCGGGGTGGTTGACCAAGGCCCGGGCCAGGGCCACGCGTTGCTGTTGACCACCCGAAAGCTGGCGCGCCATGCGCTTCTCGTAGCCGGCCAGGCGCACCATCTCGAGCGCTTCGCTCGAGCGGCGCTGGATCTCTTTTGGTTCGACGCCCTTCATCTCCAAACCGAAACCGACGTTCTGGCCGATGGTCATGTGCGGGAAGAGCGCGTAGTTTTGAAAGACGGTGTTGACCGGGCGCTTGTAGGGCGGGGTGTGCCCCATCGGCCGGTCGTGGATGTAGATCTCACCGGCGGTGGGGAGCTCGAACCCGGCGATCATCCGCAGGCTGGTGGTCTTGCCGCAGCCGGATGGGCCGAGCATCGAGAAGAATTCGCCGTCTTTGATCTGCATCGTCACGTTGTTGACTGCTGTGACGATCTCTCCGGACGGCCCGGGAAAGCGCTTGCTCACGTTGCGGAGTTCGACCGCAAATTCGGGCATCTCTTGGTTTTTCCCTTGGGGTTGAATTGGAGCGATTTTAGCGGGTTGGTATGGGCGAGTCAATGAACGATGCGGGCCGGTCTATGGGGAGAATGGGCGAGGGGGGTGGGGCGGGGGAAAATGGCGGAGGGAGGTAGCGTTCGCTCTCCTCCCTCCGCCCTTCGTGTCAAAAAAACACGTATAATGAAATGATGTTACCTGTGCTGCTTCGACTTGGGCCCGTCACCCTGTACACCGATGCCGTGTTGCTCAATCTCGGCGCCGTGATCGGCCTGGTTGCGCTTTATCTGCGCGCGCCGGTGGCCTCGCGCTCGCGCTGGGTCGACGCCGGGCTGGCGGCGCTTGTGGCCGGATTGTTCTGCGGCCGGCTGGGGTATGTGTTCGTCCATGGCAGCTATTACGCCGGACAGCCCGGTGAGGCGCTGGCGGTCTGGCTGGGTGGCCTGAGCTGGCCCTCGGCCGCGGCCGGGGCAGTGCTCGGGCTTCTGGGGTTCGCGCGTTGGCGCCGCTTGCCGGCCGGCCCGTTGGTCGACGCGCTGGCGTTGCCGCTGGCTACCTTTGGCCTGCTGGCCTGGGGCGGTTGCTGGGCCAGCAGCTGCGCGTACGGGGTCGAGGTCGATCCGGCGACGTTTCCGGCCGGGATGGCTTCGGTCGCGCCCGACCTGTACGGCCTGACGACCGCGCGCTGGCCCACGCAATTGGTGGGGCTGGCCTGGAGCCTGGTCGTTGTCGTGGCGGTCTGGGCGGCGCGCCGCAGTGATTGGGGGAGCGGCGCCCACGGCTGGTTCGCTCTGGCATTGGTCGCGTTCGGGGCTTTCATTTTGGCTTTTATGCGCGGCGACCCCGCGCCCACGGTCGGCGGGGTGCGCCTTGACGTGATCGGCAGCGGCCTGGTCCTGGTGGTCGCGCTGGGCGCCTGGCTGATGCGCCTCGGCCGCTCATCGTCCGCCGCAAGCGCGGTCTGAAGCCGCCTGTCCACTCGCAGGATCCGATTTGTCATGACTTCCTTTAACCTTGGTCTGGCTCAAATCAAGACCCGACTTGGCGATGTGCGCGCCAACCTCGACAAACACCTCGCGTACATCGATGAGGCGGCCCGGCAGGGCGTCGATGTGCTGGTCTTTCCGGAGCTCTCGCTGACCGGCTATGTGCTGCAAGACCTGGTGCCGACCGTGGCCCACCGCCCCACGGCCGAGGACCCCGTCTTCGCCGAGCTATTGGCCGCCTCGAAGGCGCGCGACATGGATCTGGTGGTCGGGTTCGTCGATGAGGATGCGCGCAGCCGCTTCTTCATCGCCGCCGCGTATGTATCGCGCGGCGAGGTCGTGCATGTCCATCACAAGGTGTATCTGCCGACCTACACCATGTTCCACGACGGCCGCTTCTTCGCCTGGGGCGACTCGGTGCGTGCCTTTGACACGCGTTTTGGGCGTTTTGGGGTGCTGATCTGCGAGGATTTCTGGCATGTTTCGGCCCCGTATCTGCTCTGGCTCGACGGCGCCGACGTGATGCTGTTCTCGAACGCTTCGCCCGGCCGGGGGTTGAGCGACGAGCCCCGACCCGATACCGCGCGCTGGGTCGAGCACGTCCTCCAGGCCTACGCCAGCCTGTTCACGACCTTCGTCGCCCACACCAACAAGGCCGGCTACGAAGACGGGTTCAATTTCTGGGGGGGCTCGGCCGTGTTCGACCCGGATGGCTTGATGTTGGCTCAAGCTCCGTACTTCGATGAAGCCCTGACCGTTTCACGCCTCGACCTCAATCAGCTTCACCGTACGCGCTATAGCCTCCCGCTCTTGCGCGACGAGCGCCATGCCCTCGTGGCGCGCGAGATCGCGCGCATCACCGCCGGCGCGGCGGGCGCGAGGGACAAAGGGCAGTGAGATTGCTGATAGTTGATTGCTGATTGCCGATTGGCTCACAATCAAAAAACAACAATCCGCAATGGTTGACTTATGACCGACCCACTCAACATCAACACCGATCTCGCCCGTCGCCTTCTGGTGGGCTTTTTGCAGGAGGAGATCACGCGTGTGGGGATCACGCGGGCCGTGATCGGCCTATCCGGCGGGATTGACTCCGCGCTCAGTTGCTTCCTGGCGGCTGAGGCCCTGGGGCCCAAGAACGTGCTGGCGGTGCGGATGCCGTACCGCACCTCGGCGCCCGAATCGCTGGCCGATGCGCAGAAGGTCATCGACCAGCTCGGCGTGCAGCACCTGACCGTCGACATCACGGAGATGGCCGAGCCGCTGCTTCAACGCTTCCCGGAGATGAGCAACGTGCGCCGCGGCAATATCATGGCGCGCACGCGCATGATCGTGCTGTACGACCAGAGCTCGGCCTTTGGCGGGCTGGTGGTCGGCACCAGCAACAAGACCGAGATCATGCTCGGCTACAGCACGTTGTTCGGCGATTCGGCCTGCGCCTTGAATCCGCTCGGAGACCTGTACAAGACACAGATCCGGCAACTCTCGCGCGCCATGGGCGTGCCGGCCTCCATCCTCGACAAGGCCCCCTCGGCGGATCTTTGGCCCGGCCAAACCGATGAGAAGGAGATGGGCCTGACGTATGAAGGTGTGGATCGACTCCTGTACTTGCTGGTCGATCAGCGCTACAAGCCGGAGGAATGCATCGAGGCCGGTTTTGAGGCGGGCTTTGTGAACATGGTCGTCGAGCGCATCCGACGCAACCACTTCAAGCGCATCATGCCCCCGATCGCCAAGGTTTCGCGCCGCACGGTCGGCTACGACTTCCTGTATCTGCGCGACTGGGGCACGTGAGCACGGCTGACTGCTGATCTCTGAATGCTGATGGGCGCGACGGAGCCGGAGTCGCTCAGGCTCAGTCAGCCGGATACCAGACAACAACGAGGGTGCTCGGGGTAGGGCGGATCGCCAACCCCGGGCACCCTCGTTTGCATGCCCCCTGGGTTGAGAATTGCTCATTGACCAATTCGATAAACTTGCTTAATATTTACTTGTCTGATGAAAGCCAAGTTGAAAACAACAATGAATACCGGTGCTATGCGCATCAAACCCAATGTGCCCATGGCGGTGCAGGCCGCCGAGCTTCTTCGTAATCGCCTTCGTCGTGATTATGTAAATGGCGGGCGTCTGCCGGGCGAAAATGTGATCGCCTCGGAGCTGGGCGTCAGCCGTGGAACGGTCCGGCAGGCCTTGGCCATCCTGGAGCGCGAGGGCGTGATCCTGCGCCAGCAGGGTACGGGCACTTTCGCCAACCCCAACGTGCTCGGGATCAATGCTCGGGTCGATATGGCCTACGAGTTCACGCAATTGATTGAAGCGGCGGGCTTCGAAGCCGCGATCGATACGGTCGAGGTGCGGCGCGAGGCGGCGTCGGCGGACCTGGCGCAGCGGCTAGGGCTGGCAACCGGTGATCCGGTGCTCACCATCCACAAGATCTTTCTGGCCAGCGGCCAGCGTGCGATTTATGTGGTCGAGCAGCTCCCGACGGCTCTGGTCCAGTCGGAGTATGCCGAATCGGAATTGACCCACCCGATCTTCGATTTCCTCGACCAGCGCTGCCATCAGCGCGTCGACTACATCGTGTCCGAAATCGTGCCATGTGTGGCCGATCAAGGGCTCGCCGAGTACCTCGGCATCGAGCCCGGCCAGCCGATCCTCAAGTTCTCCGAGGTGTTTTACAGCACCAGCAACGCGCCGCTGGTGTTGGCCACGGTCTACTTCCGCGATCCGCTGATCCGTTTTCATGCGTTGCGACAGTTGACCACCGTGACCTGACCCGTCGACGTCGCAAGGAGGGCCTATCGCGAACGCGCTCACCGCTCCCGCACCCAAGCCGCGCCCCACTCATTCGACCTCATAGAGGAGGCCCTGATGGCTACCGACACGCGTTCGCTGCGCTCATTCCGCATTCCCACGAATTACGTCGTCGCCTTGGTACCGGCCGCGGTTGCCCTGAACATCGTGGGCAGTTACATCAACACCGCCCTCAAACTCCCAACTTTTCTCGACATGATCGGCACGGCCGTGATCGCGATCACGATCGGCCCGTGGTGGGGCGCCCTGGCCGGCGCTCTGACGAACACGATCAACGGTTTTATTAGCAGCCCAATCAGCCTGCCTTTCGCCGCCTGTAACGTGATCGGCGCGCTGGTTTGGGGTTACGGCATCCGCTGGGGCATGGGCAAATCCATGGTCAGCTACTTCCTGCTGGCCTGCATCTGCGCCGTGGCCGTCTCGCTGATGGCTGTGCCGATCTATGTCTTTGTCTTCGGCGGCGCCACTGGCCACTTCTCCGACATGATGACTGCCGCGTTCGTGGGCATGGGCCAGAACCTGCTGGTTTCGGTGTTCTCGGCCAACATCATCGTCTCGCTCGCCGACAAGATCATTTCGGCCTTCATTGCGCTCGCCATCCTCGAGGCACTGCCGCCGATGCTGACCAGCCATCTCGACATCGTCAAGGCGCCGCGTCTGCAATTGGTGATGTGGATCGCCGGTGCCGTGGTGGTGGCCGTGGCCCTGGCCCTGATCGTCGCCAACATGAATGCCGCCGGCTGAGCGCTCACTGACCCGAGTTGAAAGGAGATCTCCATGGACCCGCTTGTTGTTGCAATCATCGCCCTGGTCGTGGCCGTCGGCGCCGTCGTCTACGCGCGCTCCGTGAAACCTGATGCTTCGAGCAGCGCCGGGCTGACCCCGGGCCAGGCTCTGGGCGCCGGGATCGTCGGCCTTGGGATCCTGCTGTTGGCAATGCCCTGGGCTGCCGGCGCGATCGCTGATCTGGAATTCATCTCCAGCAGCGACTTCGGCATCCTCTCGGGTGCGGTGTACGCCATCGGCGGCCTCGCCTTCCTCGGCGGGGCGGTGTTGATGGTCTTCCGTAACTCGCTCGACTCGTAATCCCTCCAGCCCCGGCGGGCGCCGCGCGCGCCCGCCGGGGATACCCGGCCCGACCAACTTGCTGCTATGTCCAACCCGATCGTTTCGATCCAGGGCTTGAGTTACCAGTATGCGCTGACCGAGGTTCCGGCGTTGCGCGATGTCAGCCTCGACATCGCCGAGGGCGAGTACGTGGCGGTTATGGGGCCGTGCGGCGCCGGAAAGACGACGCTCTGCCTCAGCCTGAACGGCATCGTGCCGCACATGATGGCCGGCGGTGTGGAGGGCAAGGTGATCATCGCCGGCCAGGACACCGCCCAGACCACAGTCCGTGAGCTAGCTCGTACCGTGGGCATGGTCTTCGACAATCCCGAGTTTCAGCTGTCTCAAGTGACGGCGCGCGAAGAAATCGCGCTCGGTCTTGAGAACACGGGCGTACCGCGCGACGAGATGATCCGTCGCATCGACGAAGTGCTGGGCCTGGTCGGGCTGCGGGGTTTTGCCGACCGTTCGCCGCTGGCGATGTCAGGCGGGCAACAGCAGCGCCTGGCCATCGCGGCCGCCTTGGCCATGTACCCGCGCGTGCTGGTGCTCGATGAGCCCACCTCGAATCTCGACCCGATCGGGAAGGAGGAGGTGTTCTCGGTGTGCGCGCAATTGAACCGCGAGCGTGGCATGACCATCGTCATCGTCGAGCACGAGGTCGAGGTGATGGCGACATATGCCAGTCGGGTCGTGGTGCTGAGCGAGGGCCGCGTGGCCCTGAACGGGGCGCCGCGTGACGTGCTGCGCCAGGTCCAGGCGCTCGAGGCGGTCGGCGCCCGCGCGCCGCAGGTCACCGAGCTGGCCTATCGACTGGAACAGCGCGGTCGCCCGGTGGCCGAGTACCCCGTGACGCTCGAGCAGGCCCTGGCCGTCTTCCCGGCCGAAGGTGTGCGATGACCACGCCGCCTATCGTCTGTGACGCGCTTGGCCATGAGTATGCCGGCGGCGTGCTGGCGCTCAAGCCCACGACCCTGACCATCCAGCCCGGCGAAGTGTTGGGCGTGGTTGGGCAAAACGGTTCGGGCAAAACCACGCTGGTCAAGCACTTCAACGGTTTGCTGCGACCCACGTCGGGCCGATTGCTGATCAACGGCGAGGACGCGCGCCCGCGCCCTGTTCATGACCTGGCCCGCCACGTCGGGTACGTCTTTCAGAACCCGAACCATCAACTGTTTGCTACCACGGTCGAGGCCGAACTGCGCTTTGGGCCGACCAACCTTGGTCTCACGCCCGAGACGGTCGCCGAGCGCGTGCAGCAGGCAACCTCGTTTTTCGGGATCGAGAAACTGCTGACCAGCCACCCGTATCGGCTGGCCTTTCCGCTGCGCAAACTGGTCGCCATGGCCTCCGTCTATGCCATGGGTCCGGACGTGTTTGTGCTGGACGAGCCGACCACCGGCCAGGATCACGCGGGCAGCAACATGGTCCGTAAGTTGATCGAGCGTCTGCGCGAGCAGGGCAAGACCGTCGTGATCGTCTCGCATGACATGGCGCTGATCGCGGAGGTCGCCGACCGCGTGTTGGCGCTCTGGGCGGCCGAGGTGATCGCCTCGGGCTCGCCGCGCGCCATCTTTGCCGAAGACCGGGTCATGCAGCGCACCAAGCTTTATCCGCCCCAGATCACGCAATTCGCACGTCGCTGGGCGCCGGCTTCGACGCGCCCGCTGCCGTTGACGGTGGCCGAAGCCGCTGCCGCCGTGCTCGGTGAGGAACGGTGAGGCTATGGCTCAACACCTGCCCATCCCGGTCGTCTTCGTCCCGCGCAACTCGTTCTTTCACCGGCTGCACCCGGTGCCGAAGCTGATCTGGGCCGTCGGCGCGATCGTGATGGCCTTCGCAACCCGGAATCCGCTCGTGCTCCTGGTGCTGTTTGTGTTGGGTATCCTCTTCATCGCAGGGGCCGGCGTGATGCGCGCGTATGGCCGCGTCATGCTGGTGCTCTTTCCGATCTCGCTCTCGTTGATCGTGTTTCAGGCGCTGGCGCCGGCCTTTCCGCAGCCCTGGACCCCCATCGCGGGTTTTGGGCCGTTTACGATCTACCAGGAAGGGATTTATAGCGGGCTCTCGCTTCTGCTGCGGACCTTCGCCGGCAGCAACTTCGCGGTGCTGCTGGTGCTCACCACCCATCCAGCCGATCTCTTTACGGCGCTGCAGAAGTTCGGCGTGCCGCACGAGTTGAACTTCATGGTCTCGGCCAGCCTGCAGTTGATCCCGATCGTCCAACGCGAGTTTCAGATCGTGCTCAGCGCGCAACGTTCGCGCGGGATGCGCGCCACCGGTTTTGGCGCCGCCATCCCGAGCATGGTGCCGGTGTTTGCGGGCACCATCGAGCGCGTCCAACAACTGGCGATGAGTCTGGAGTCGCGCGCGTTTGGCTCCAAGGGCGCCAAGACCAGTCTGCGCGAAGTGCGTGCCTCGGCCAAGGACGTGATCTTCGGCCTGATCGGGATCGTCGTGACGGTCGCGGTGACGGTGCTGGTCCTGCAGTATCAGGCGCAGCTGGATTGGAGCAAGACCCCGTTTATGCCCGATTGGGTGTCGGTCGCGCTGGTGGCCGTGGCCGCCCTGACCTTCATCGCCTTCACCATCGCCCTGTGGTGGCGGGCTTCGAGAGAGTAGCCATGAGCGAACAGACCCTGTTGGATCAGCCTGTGCAGCATCACATTCGTTGCGGCGTCGGCGATGTCGGACGTTACGTGCTCCTCCCGGGCGATCCCGGCCGCGTGCCGGTGATGGCCGGTTTTCTGGACGACGCCCGGTTGGTGTCTAAAAACCGTGAATACACAGTCTATACCGGCAGCCTATTGGGCCAGCCCGTGTCGGTCTGCTCGACCGGGATCGGTTGCCCGTCGACGGCCATCGCGGTCGAAGAGCTGGCGGCGATCGGGGCCGACACCTTCATCCGCGTCGGCACCTCGGGTCGCATGCAACCCTTCATGGAACCCGGTGATCTGATCATCACCTGGGGCGCGGTCCGAGACGAGTACACGTCGCAGCAGTATCTGCCCTTGAGCTTCCCGGCGGTGGCAAACGTCGACGTCACGCTGGCCTTGCGGGCCGCGGCGCGCGCCCGCGGGTTGCGCCACCACGTTGGCGTCAGTCATTCAAAGGATTCGTTTTTTGGCCAGCACGAACCCGGCCGGATGCCCGTCAGTCGCGAGCTTCAAGATCGTTGGAACGCCTGGGTGCAGGCCGGCGTGTTGTGCTCCGAGATGGAGGCCTCGACCCTGTTCGTGGTCGCCAGCTTCCTGCGCAAGCGCGCGGGCGGCATCATGATCGCGGCCGGGACGCACAACCCGCTTGGCGATCTGATCGGCACCGCCGTCGACGCCGTCAGACTGCTGATCCAGGACGATCGCGCCCGTCAAGCCGCCGAAAGCAGTTCGTAGCTGACGCACCGGTCGGCCACCGGCATTCTCACATTCCTCGGAGACCTCATGACCTTCACCCAGGAACTGCTCCACAAAGCCCATCCGTATATCGACGCCCAGGTGCAGAAGCCGTTTTTGCAGGGCCTGATCAACGGCGATCTACCGGAGGCCAGCTTTGCGTTCTGGCTCAAGGTCGATTACCCGTACCTGTACAACTTCATCAAGGTGATGTCGGTCGGCCTGGCGAAGTCCAGCGACCCGCAGGACATGTGGGTCTTCCTCGAGCACATCAAAGGCATCCAGAAGGAGATGCTCGACCACGAGGGGCATGCAGCCCGGATCGGCGTGAGCCGCGACGAGCTGCTCACCCATCGACCGAGCCCGCTCAAATACACCTACATGACCCATCAGCTGGTCACGGCCCATCAGGGCGGCCCCGCCGAGACGCAGGCCGCGGTGTTGGCCTGCCAGTGGGGCTACGGCGAGTGCGCGCGGACACTGCTGCGCGCCAGGCCGCTCATGCCCGACAACCGCTACGCGCCGTGGTTCGCGTTCCACGCCTCCGAGGAGCATCTACCCGGATTGCAGAGCTCGCTCGATCTGCTCGATCGGCATGCCGCGCACAGCACTCCCGAACAGCGCGCGCGCTGGGAGGCGATCTTCTTCACCAGCGTCGAGCTCGAAACCATGTTGTGGGATGAATACTTCGAACGCCGGTGGTGGGAGACCTATCCGAAAGCTGAGCTTCCCGGCGGTTGACAGCCCCGACCGACGGCCCAACCCTACGAGGAGGTGACGATGAGCGTCAGTGCCGAACGAGCAGCTCTGGAGAAGCAATATCACATCGAATGCGGCCCCGGTGACGTCGGGCGATATGTGCTCCTGCCCGGCGACCCCGGGCGAGTGCCCGTGATCGCGGCCTTCCTCGATGATGCCCGCAAGATCGCCGAGCACCGTGAATACACGACCTACACGGGCAGCCTCGACGGCGTGCCAGTTTCGGTCACGTCGACCGGGATCGGCGGGCCCTCGACCGCCATCGCAGTCGAGGAACTCGCCGCGATCGGGGCCGACACCTTCATTCGAGTCGGTACCTCGGGCCTGATGCAGCCTGAGATACAGAGCGGCGATCTGGTGGTCGTGACCGGCGCGGTGCGTGACGAGGGCACAGCCAGTCATTACATGCCGATGGCCTTTCCGGCCATCGCCGACCTCGACGTCGTGGATTGCCTGCGCGCCGCCTGTCTGGCGCGTGGCGTGCGCTTCCACGTCGGCCTGTCGCACTCCAAAGACGCGTTCTATGCCGAACTGACGCCGCAGCGCATGCCGATTGCCGACACGCTGATGAAAAACTGGGAGGCCTGGGTCGCCGGCGGTGTGCTGTGCTCGGAAATGGAGGCGGCGGCGCTTTGCGTGGTCTCCAGTGTGCTGGGCAAACGCGCCGGGGGGATCATGCTGGCGTTGAACGCTGAAGCCTCGGTTGCGGAACTGTGCGCCACAGCGGTCGAAGGCGTCCGGCGCCTGATCGCGCTCGATTCGGCCGCCGGCCGGGGAGGCGCGCGATGACCCCGGCCGATCGCGGCGCCAGCCAGGCCGAAATCGATCGCCAATTCATGTCCGAGGCCATCGCCGAGGCCCGGTTGGGTTTCTCGCAGGGCGGCATCCCGATCGGGTCCGTGATCGTCGTTGACGGTCAGATCATCGGTCGCGGCCATAACCAGCGTGTGCAGCTGGGTAACCCGATCCTGCATGGTGAGATGTCGGCCTTTCAGAACGCTGGACGGCAACCGCCGGGCCGGTTGGCGCGCGCCACGCTTTACACGACGCTATCGCCCTGCACGATGTGCGCCGGCACGGCGCTGCTCTATCGCGTGCCGCGGATCGTGATCGGCGAGCACCGGACGGTGTCGAAGACCACCCTGTGCGAGGACTGGCTGATCGAGCATGGGGTCGAGGTCGTCAACCTCGATCTGGACGAATGCGTCGATCTGATGGCGGAGTTCATCAACCGCTTTCCCGAGCTTTGGAACGAAGACATCGGGCGCGAGCATGTAGCCCCCACCAAGGAGACGGACCCATGACCTTTCTGGATGAATGCATCGACTTTGCCGGCCCGGTCTGGCAACGCTATCACCACCACCCGTGGATTGAGGCGCTGTTCGCCGGCAACCTGCCCGATGATCGCTTCAACTACTGGCTGGCGCAAGATCTGCCGTACCTGGGTGAGCGCATCTCGGCCGTTGCCTTCCAGAAGGTGCCGCCGCACAACCCCTGGGCCGCACTGGAAGGCGAGTATCTGATCCGGGCCGGTCAGTCGCGGGTTGAGCTCGACCTGCTCGCCCAATACGGCGACTTTGCCAAGACGCGTTGGGCGGCGCGACCGCGGCGCGAGGCGTTCGTGAACTTCTTCGCCCGGACGATCTACGAAGGCGGTTTCGGCGAGATCTGCTGTGCGTTCTATCCGTGCTATTCATTTCCCACGACCTTCGGCGAACGCTACCAACGCGAGAAGCCGCAAGGTCTGCCGGAGCGTCAGCAGCGCTGGGTCGAACAGTGGATCGACCCGTTCTTCGTCAAAATGCAGACCGCCACGGCCGAGGGCATCGTCGAGTACGGCGCGCACGCCACACCGTACCAGCGCGAACAGATGAAGTGGATCTTCGTGCGTGCCACCAACCACCAGATCGGCGTCTTTGATGCGGCCTGGAATCTTTCGGATCCCTGGCCCGGCGAAGGCGAAGAGCTCGGCGTGATGGCCGGGCCGCCGCGATAAGCCAAACCAACGAGAGCCTATGTCTTCCCGAACGGGCCTGCTCTTTCACGAAACCTACATGTGGCACGCCACCGGCACGCAGTGGCTGCCCACGGCCGGGTTCCCGCTGACGCAACCCCTGGCGCACGTCGAAGGCCCGGAGGCCAAGCGACGCATCAAGAACCTGGTCGATGCCTCCGCCTTGGCCGACGTGCTCGTGCCGCTCAAGCCGCGCTCGGCGACCCCGGCTGAAATCGGGCGTGTGCACACACCCGAATACATCGCGCGGATCGCGGCCGAGAGCGCCGGCGTCGGCGGCGATGCCGGCTTCGGCACGCCCTTCGGCCCGGGCGGGTACGAGATCGCGTTGCTCTCGGCGGGTGGAGTGCTGGCGGCGCTCGAGGCCGTTGTGGCGGGTCGGGTCGCCAATGCCTACGCGATTGCGCGCCCGCCGGGCCATCATGCCCTGCCTGACACCGGCTACGGCTTCTGCATTTTCAACAACGGCGCCATTGCCATCCGGCACGCACAAGCGGCCCTGGGTCTGCGCCGGGTGGCGCTCGTCGACTGGGATGCGCATCACGGCAACGGCGCGCAGCACATCTTTTATGAAGATCCCGAGGTGCTCACGATCTCGCTGCATCAAGACAACAGCTATCCCAAAAACAGCGGTACCGTGGCTGAGAACGGCGCCGGGCGCGGTTTGGGCGCCAACCTGAACATCCCCTTACCGCCGGGCTCCGGCCACGGCGCCTACGTCGCCGCCTTCGAGCGCGTGGTCGTGCCGGCCCTGCGCCGCTTTCGCCCCGAGCTGATCCTGGTCGCCAGTGGCCTCGACTGCAGCTACTTCGACCCGCTGGCGCGGATGATGGCGTATAGCGAAACCTTTCGAGTCATGACGCAGTTGCTCATGCAGGTCGCGGCCGAAACCGCAGCCGGGCGGTTGGTCGGCATTCATGAGGGCGGCTATTCGGAAGCCTATGTGCCCTTCTGCGGCCTGGCCATCCTGGAGACGCTCGCAGGCCACGACAGCGGCATCGCTGACCCGTTCCGCGACGTGTGCGGGTTGGCCGGCGGCCAGGCGCTCCAGCCGCATCAGGACGCCGTCATCCGCACCGTCGAGCCGCGGGTGGCGGGCGTGCCAGAGCCGTTGGGATCCGAAGGTCGATGACCAGTCTGACCGCGCTTTCGGCGAGCGAACTGGCACGCGGGATCCGCGATCGGCGGTTCTCGTCGAGCGAGGTGGTCGAGGCGCATATCCTGCGTCTTGAGGCGGTTGATCCGCAACTCAACGCCGTCGCCGTACCGCTGTACGCACAGGCGCGGCGAGACGCTGCTGCGGCCGATGCCGCCCTGCGCAGCGGAGCGGTGTCTGGGCCATTGCACGGCGTGCCGATGACCATCAAGGAGCAATTCCTGATGGCGGGGACCGCCACGACGTTTGGGTTGGCGCGTGAAGCCGGCCATCGAGCGAAAGCCGATGGGCCGCTGATCCGGCGACTCCGTGAGGCCGGCGCCATCTTCCTGGCAAAGACCAACGTGGCCCAGCTGCTGTTCTATGTCGAATCCGACAATCCAGTCTATGGGCGGACGAACAACCCCTGGGACCTCACCCGCACCTGCGGCGGCAGCACCGGCGGCGAAGCGGCCCTGATCGCCGCGCAGGCCTCGCCGCTCGGGATCGGCGGAGACATCGGCGGCAGTATTCGCGAGCCCGCCCATTTCTGTGGCATCGCCGGTTTCAAGCCCACGTCGGGTCGGCTGACGAACTTCGACACCCGCGGCGGGATCTTCCCCGCAGGTCAGGGCGCGATCCTGGCACAGCCCGGTCCGATGGCGCGCACCGTGGAGGACCTCGATCTGGCGATGAAGATCCTGGCTGCGCCCGGCCTGGAGCGGATCGACCCGAGCCTCGCGCCTGTACCGTGGCACGATCCCGCCACGATCGAGGTGAGCCGGCTGCGGATCGCGGTCGTCGACGACGATGGCTACTTCTCCGCGTCGCCGGCGATCCGGCGCGTGGTGGTGGCAGCGGCTGACGCATTGCGCCGGGCGGGCGCCACAGTCGAACCCTGGACACCGCCCGACGTCGCCGAGGCGATGCGCCTGTTCTTTGGGATCCTGACTGCGGATGCCCTCGATAGCCTGCGACGGGCGCTGGGCTCCGATCCGCCCGAGCCGCAGCTCGAGCTGTATCTCAAAGCCTGTGCGCTGAGCGCGGAGGATCGCGCCACGACAGTCGGCGAGCTGCGGGCTGCCGGCCAGGTGCACATAGCCGCGCTGATCGCGGCGGTTGGCGCGCGCTCGGCCGAGTCATACTGGAGGTTGGTGGAAGACCAGGGGCGCTATCGCGCGCGCTTCCTGGAGCAGCTCGATCAGGGTCGCTTCGATGCCATCATCAGCCCACCCGCAGCGCTCCCCGCGCTGCGTCACGGCGATACGGCAGCGTTGCCGGATTACGACAGTTATGCCCGGGTCTTCAATGTCCTCGGCTTCCCGGCCGGCGTCGTGGCCGCGGGCCGGGTGCGGCCCGGTGAGGAGAGCGATCGCGCGCCGACGCGCGACGGGGTTCTGATCCGGGCTCGAGAGGTGGAATTGGGCAGCGCCGGGTTACCGGTGGGCGTGCAGGTCGCCGCTCGCCCCTGGCGCGA
>JAEURK010000208.1 GCA_016789175.1 Anaerolineales bacterium | reverse complement strand
TTCGCCTCCGGTGGGCGCACGTACCAGAAGGTCCTGTGCGTGAGGCCCATGGACGGCGAATCGATCGGCACCACGCCGGTACTGGCAGTGTGGGGCCGCTAGGCAATTGCACGGACGCACGGAAAGGAGACCCGCCCACGCACCGAGATCTCTCAACCCGCCCGTGTCTGGTTCGGAAGTAACTCTTCATTGCAGGAAGAAACGACATGAATAAAACTCGCTTGTTTGTGACCGCATCGCTGGTGTCGAGCCTCGCGCTCAGCATCAGCCCGGCGTTCGCCCAGGGCGGCAACCCGCTCCGCCCGGCGCCGGATTCCGTTTCGGCGTTGCGCGCCTCGACGCCATCCTCGCTTGAGAGCTCGCAGCGCATCAGCCCTGAGCTGGTGGGCGCCAACGGCAAAGTCTCGGTGGTCGTGCGCCTGGCCGGGCAACCGGTGGTGTACGCCTACGCGGCCGGCGCCGACGGCGCCGAGCAGGCGTCGGTAGCGGCCGGCATCGCCGCGGCGCAGGCCGACGTGATCGCAGTGGCCCAGTCGCTCGATGCGAGCGCCGAGGTGTTGGGCCAGGTGAGCATTGCGCTCAACGCTGTGATGCTGCGCATCGACGCCAGCCAGATCCCGCAACTCGCCCAGACCCCGGGCGTGCTCTCGATCCGGCCGGTGCGCAACTACTCGCTCGACCTGACCGAGACCGTGCCGTACATCGGCGTGACCACGGCCCTGCGGGCTGCAGGCGTCGACGGCAGCGGCGTCAAGGTCGCCGTCATCGACTCGGGCGTGGACTACACCCACATCAAGCTCGGCGGCGATGGCCTGCTGACCACCTACTCGCTGGCTTACTGCGGCAATCCCGCCGCGATCCCGGATCCGACCGACCCGGCCTGCACGGCCGCGGCGCAAGATGCCGATCCGGCGCTGTATCCGAACAGCAAGGTCGTCGGCGGGTGGGACTTCGTCGGCGAGACCTGGCCGCTCACCCCTGAGCAGCCCGACTCGAACCCGATCGACTTCGAAGGCCACGGCACGCATGTCGCGGACATCATCGCCGGTCTGGCCGGTGGCGGCGTCGGCAGTGGTGTCGCTCCGGGCGCCGAGATCCTGGCGATCCGCGCCTGCTCGGCGGTGGCGACCAGCTGCAGCGGCGTGGCGCTGCTCCAGGCCGTCGACTTCGCGCTCGACCCGAACGGCGACAGCAACCTCGACGATCGGGCCCAGATCATCAACATGTCGCTCGGTTCCGACTACGGCACCGCTTATAGCGACGACCTGTCGGCGGCTGCTGATGCCGCGACCGTGGCCAACACGCTCGTGGTCGCCTCGGCCGGCAACGGCGGCAACCGGCCGTACATCGCCGGCACGCCCGCCAACGCCTGGACGGCCCTCTCGGTCGCTCAGACCCAGGTGCCCGGCGCGATCCAGTACGCGCTGCGCATCAACAGCCCGGCCAGCATCGCGGGCCTGTTCACGGCTACCGCGACTGTGGATTGGGCGCCGATCACAACCGGCTTCTCGGGTGATGTGGTTTACGTCGGGACGGCCTGCGCCCCGATCACAACCCCGCTCGGCGGCAAAGTCGCGCTGATCGACCGCGGCGTCTGCAACATCAGCCTCAAGGTCGATGCGGCCGCCAAGGCCGGCGCCGGCGCCGTCATCCTGGCGGACAACCGCCCGGCGGCTGAAGCCCCGTCATTCTCGTTCGGCGGCGGCGACACGTTCGTTCAGACGATCGTCGTCACCCAGGCGATCGGTACTCGCATCAAGAGCGGCCTGGCGGCCGGTGCGGTGAACGTCTCCGTCAACCCGGCGGATGCGACAGCGTTGGTCGGCTCGATGGCCGGCACGTCGTCGCGCGGCCCGAGCGGCGGCCAGATGTTCTACGGCAACAGCATCATGTACGGCCAGCTGATCAAGCCGGAAATCGGCGCGCCCGGCGCGTCGGTGTCGGCTGTGGCCGGCGGCGGCACGGCGACCCAGGGTTTCGGCGGCACGTCCGGCGCCGCCCCGATGGTCTCCGGCGCAGCAGCGCTGCTGCTCGACTCGCGCGGCGGCATCATGTCGCCGTGGGAGATGAAGATCCGCCTGATGAACACGGGCGAGACCAACATCTACACCGTCCCGACGGCGCTCGGCGGCTCCCTGGCCCCGATCACGCGCATCGGCGGTGGTGAAGTGCGGATCGACCGCGCTGTGGCGGCTCAGGTCTCGGCCTGGGAATACAGCAACCGCGGCGGCTCGTTGTCGTTCGGCTTTGTCGACGTCAACCGGCCGGTGGTCACGCTGCGCCGCACGGTCGTGCTCAAGAACTACAGCGCACAGTCCGTGAAGCTCAACGTCCTGCCCACCTTCCGCTACGCCGACGATCAGGCCAGCGGGATCGTGCGCGTCGAAGCCCCGGCCGCGGTGGTCGTGGGTGCCGGGCGCGAGAAGACCTTCCGCGTCCAGATCACGATCGACGCCAGCAAGCTGCAGCTCTGGCAGCTTGATTCGGGTGCAAACGGCGGTAACGGCGCCCTGCTCAACGGGCCCGAAATCGACGGTTACCTGAATCTGGTCGACGCGTCGGGCAACACGGCCAACAACATCCACATGCCCTGGCATGTGCTGCCGCGTCTGTCCGACAACGTCAGCCCGAACCGCACATCGGTCAACTTCAACACGACCGTGGAAGGCCTTCCGGCCGGCACGCTCCAACTCCGCAACCGCGGCGCGGGCCCGGCCTTCGTCGACTGGTATGAACTGGTCGGCACGAGCGAGAACCAGTCGCAGGCCTTCAAGGGCCAGCCGCCGGTGATCGATCTCAAGGCGGTCGGCGTGGCTACGTTCGGCTTCAGCGATCCGAGCTGCGGACCGTACGTCATGCAGTTCGCGATCTCGAGCTACTACCGCCAGAGCCATGCGAACGCCCAGGCCATCTTCAACGTCGACCTGGACGTCAATCAGGACGGCGTGTACGACTTCGAGATCTACAACTTCGACGCCACCAACTCGTTCTCGGGCGCGCGCGACGGCCGCAACGTGGTCTTCGTCGCCAACCTGCGGACGGGCACGCTGACCGGCGCCGACTTCTTCGTGGACCATGCGCTCGAGGCCTCGAACTACGTGTTCACGGTCTGCGCAACGGCCCTCGTGGATGAGGCGGCCGGGCTCGAGGCGACCCTGGGCACCCCGATGAACATGAAGGTGTACGCCCAGGAGATCCAGTCGGTCGGCAGCATCACCGATGTCATGGATGGCATGGTGGTCGCCCCCGGTGGCGAGCGCTATATCGCGATGATCAACGACATCGCCCCTAGCGCGACCGAAACGCTGACGGTGGTCGATCTGGGCGCCTCGTCGAACACGAGCAAGGGTATCCTGCTCTTCCTCGACGGCACGCGCTCCGGCGGCCGCAGTGGCGCGACGGACGGCAATGAAGCGCTGGTCATCACCGCTCGCTAAGGTGAACCGCGCTTGATGGAAATGAGGCGGGCTCGGTCTCGGCCGAGCCCGCCTTATCGTTTCAGGGGATCGATAGCCCGCCCGGGCGCGTGCAGAGGATGGGGAAACCCCCGTCCGGCACACGATAATCGAGACGTTTGCCGGCGGCTTCGACCTCAACCCAGTAGCCCGGGACTTCGGCCTGGGTATAGATCCCGCCGGGCTCGGCGCAACCCAGCGCGCCGTCCGGCCAGATCACGGCTTCGGCCCTGACCACCACGATCGCGGCCTCCGCCGACAGATCCAGCTGGGTCCGCGCGGCCTGGCTGACTGCAACCAGTACGTCGGCCGGCGCCTCACCCACTTCTGGGGCCTGCGTCGCCGGAACCCGGTCCGGCAATCGATCGGCCGTGGGCAGCGACGTCGGGGTCCCGAAAACTGTGGCCGTCGCGCTCGGGGTCACGGTGGGAGCGACGGCATTTGGTGAAGGTGTCGGGCTGAGCGAGCGCTCGGTTGTGGGCATCGCAATCCGCGGTGCTGTCGGGGTCAACAGTACAGTCGGTGTGGGTCCGGCCAGCGGCTGACAGGCCACCAGACAGGCCGCCCACACAATGGAGAGAGCAAAACGCATGAAGGTGCTCACACTTCCTGGACGATGGGCGGAGCGGGTTGGTTCCTGGATGCGTTCAAGACGAGCCCGGAACGCGGTAGGGCTCAGCGCGCTCGTGATCGGGCTCACCACAGCCGCTGTGGCGCAGGCTCAGCTGGATGGGGCTCAGGACGCCCTGGATGCCGCCGGCTCGAGCTGGAACTTCGGCAATACCAACGGCGTGCGCCGGCCCCCACTGTCACTCATTCCGGAAGGCGAAGCCGACCGGAGCGTATCCGGATTCGGCCTGGATGATGCCGCCCTCAGCCCGCTCGGCCCGGCGGTCGATACAAGCGCCACGCTCTGGATCAACGACCTGCAGTTCGCTTCAGACAGCTTCTCGACAAGCAACGGTATCCTGACCGCGGGCCCGGTCGTCACCCAGGGCGTCTCCGTGACGGTCCAACATAGCCTGGTGATCAACGCGCCGGTGCTGCGCAGCCTGATCTCGTTCACGAATAGTTCCGGCTCACCGGTGACGCTGAATGAGCTGGAGTGGATATTCAGTGAAGTCGGTGGCGACGAAAACGCCACGCGGCACACGGCCAGCGGCGACGCGATCTTCAACGTCGACGATCGCTGGACCATCTCCAGCGACACTGATGGCACGACCCCGCCGACCGTGCCGGTCGTGCTCTACGTCTTGTACGGGCCAGGGTCGCCGCTTGAGACGACCTCGTCCGCGGCGGTTCGTGTCTACCAGGTCGGTGCCCCCTCGAACTTCCAGCGCGGCATGCAAGCCATCTTTGGGCCGATCACCGTGCCGGCCGGCACCACTCGCCGACTGTTGTTCTTCACGGGGCTGTATCAAACTAACGAGCATGCGTTGGCGGCATCCGCCGCGTTCAGCCAGTTGACCAGCTGCGCGTTCTTCGGAATCCCAACCGATCAATACAACCAGATCCTTAACTGGACCCTGTCGACCGGCAACCCGGCCGACGAATGCGTGCGAGTCAACCTGACGTCGTTGCAGCGCTGAACCGGCGGCGCTCAAGCCGGCGCGTGGCGAGGATAGGACCCGAGCACGCGCAGCATCGCCGCGTACTCGGCCAGGTGGTCGAGCGCGCGGCGCACCACGTCGGATGACTGCGAGCCGACGATGTCCACGTAAAACAAGTACTCGAACGCATGCCCGGCCAACGGCCGCGACTCGATCTTGGTCAGGTCAATATCGCGCAGCGCGAACACACTCAGGGCTTTGAATAGCGAACCGGGCTGATGGCGCACGGTGAAGACCAGCGAGGTTTTGGCATCACCGGTCGGCAGGATCTGCTCAGGCCGGATCGCCAGGAAACGTGTGTAGTTGGCTGCGTCATCCTCGATCCCCTCCGCCAGGATGTGCATGCCATACACATCGGCCGCGCGGCGCGAGGCGATGGCGGCCAGGGCCGGATCGCCGGCGTCGCGCACCATCCGAACGCTCCCGGCCGTATCGTGGACGGGATCGCTCTGCACACCCGGCAGTTGCGCGCGCACCCAATGCTCGGTCTGGGCCAGACCCTGCGGGTGGCTGATAACGCGCTTGACGTCGCTCAGTTGCGCGCCGGGCAACCCGATCAGGCAATGCCGGACCCGCAGGTAATGTTCAGCCGTGATCGAGAGGCTGTGGCGCATTAACAGGTCGTAATTGCGGTGGATGCTGCCCCCCAGCGAGTTCTCGATCGGCACCAGGCCGACCGCAACCATTCCCGCCTCGACGGCTGCAAAGACATCGTCGAACGTCTCACAGGGAACCGTCGCGATGTCCGACCCGAAGTGCTCGAACGCCGCCGCCTCAGAAAAGGCACCGGGCTCGCCCTGAAAGGCAACCTTGATCATGTCTCTATCGGTCTCCGCCTATTGGCCGGTCGGCGCTGACGACGCCGGCTGCCCCAGCGCCCAATCCACGGCAGCGCCGGCATGCAGACGGGTCGTATCGAACACCGGCATGCGCA
The DNA here is from genome assembly GCA_016789175.1 of Anaerolineales bacterium. Taxonomy (GTDB): domain Bacteria; phylum Chloroflexota; class Anaerolineae; order Anaerolineales; family UBA6663; genus UBA6663. The sequence goes on along the minus strand of JAEURK010000208.1, from coordinate 15,317 downwards.
CTTCGTTGGCCGAGAGCAGCAACCCGATCTCGGTACAGCCAAAGATCATGGCCTGAGCCCCGCGAGCGGCCAGGCGTTCGATCACGTCGAGATAGACGCGCCGCGACTCCTCCCAGATCATGCCGTGGACCAGCTCCTCGAAGATGATGGCATTCACGCGGCTGCGATCGGACGGCTCGGGCACCAGCACCTCGAAGCCGTGCTCGGTCTGCAAACGCCCGCGATAGAAGTCCATCTCCATGGTGTAGCGGGTGCCCAGCAGACCCACGCGGGAGATATCAGCGCGTTTGAGCGCCGCAGCGGTCGGATCGACGATGTGGAGGAACGGGATACCCACCGCAGCCCGGATCTGGTCGGCCACCACATGCATGGTATTGGTGCACAACATGATCAGGCCAGCGCCACCCCGCTCGAGACGCTGGGCGGCGTCGACCAGGATGCCAGCCGACGCGGTCCAATCATCGCGCGCCTGTAACGCCTCGATCTCGGCGAAATCCACCGTGAGCATCAGGCTGCGGGCGTTATGATGGCGCCCCAGCCGCTCCTTCACCGATGTGTTGATGATCCGGTAGTACGTGGCCGACGACTCCCAGGTCATGCCGCCGATCAGGCCGATCAGTCCGCTCACGCCGCAAACCCCTCGGGCAGACAAGCCAGTACGCGCGCGGTCATCTCCGACGTGGTTAGCGACCCGCCCAAATCCTTGGTGCGCGCTCCGCCTGTGATGGCGGCATCGACCGCGGTTTCGATCGCCACGGCTTCGGCCTCGAGTCCGAGCGAGTAGCGCAACATCAGGGCCGCCGACAGGATCGTGCCGACCGGGTTGGCGATCCCCTTGCCGGCGATGTCGGGCGCCGAGCCGTGGATCGGCTCGTAGAGACCGGGCCCGCCGTCGCCCAGCGAGGCCGAGGGCAGCATGCCCATCGAACCCGCCAGGACGGAGGCCTCGTCGGTCAGGATGTCGCCGAACATGTTTTCGGTGACGAGCACGTCGAAATGCGCCGGGCTGGTCACCAGGCGCATCGCGGCGGTGTCGACCAGCATGTGCTCGAGCGCGATGTCGGGCTGCGCCTGGCCGATCTCGGTCGCGATCTGGCGCCACATGCGAGAACTGTCAAGGATGTTGGCCTTGTCAACCGAGGTCACCTTCTTGCGGCGGCCGCGGGCCAGTTTGAAAGCCAGCTCGAGGATGCGCCGGATCTCGTCATCCCAATATTCGAGCGCATCGACGACCTTGGTGCGCCCATCGACCACTTCGCGGCCCTTGTACCCGAAGTACAGGCCGCCGGTCAACTCGCGCAGCACCAGGACGTCGACCCCGACCAGCCGATCGGGTTTGATCGGCGAGGCGTCGATCAGGGACGGATGGACCTTGGCCGGTCGCAGGTTGGCGAACACGCCCAGGCCCTTGCGCAGCGCCAGGATGCCCTGCTCAGGGCGCACTTTTGCCTTGGGGTCGTCCCACTTCGGGCCGCCCACGGCGCCCAGCAACACGGCGTCGGAGGCCCGGGCGATCGCCAGGGCCTCGTCGGTCAGCGCCGTGCCATGCGCATCGATCGAGCACCCGCCCATCAGGATCGATTCGTAGGCGAACGTGTGTCCGCGCCGGGCAGCGACCACATCGAGGACGCGCACGGCCTCTTTGACGACTTCCGGACCGATCCCATCACCCGGGATCAAGACGATTTTGGCGTTCACAAGCACCTCTCCAGGGCGATGCGCCCAACGCTGGCCTGGCCCCACTCACCTGGGGCCCACAGCCGATTATGCATGGAAGTTGACGTTCAACAAGCGTGCACCTTGGCGAGAGCCCGGCGGGCGGCTGGTCTGGCCCATGTTCAAGCGAGTCAACTCGTCGCCTGTGGGCGCCCACTCCCGGCGCTGATCACACCGCGCCCCCGACCAGATGATAGACGTCTCGAAGTGACTCGATATGGTGCAGTTCATGACCGGCCGCGAGGTAGGCCAGGCCGCGGACCGTGACGCGGGTGCCACTGGCGATGCCGGCTCGCTCCCAGTCGGCCGGGTGCAGGCCGTCGAACAACATGATGGTTGCGGCGCGGACCGCCGCGTACTCGGCGACCAGTGAAGCCCAGCTTCGGGCGTCAAAACCAGCCGCCTCGACCAGGGCAACCTGATCGAAGCCGGGCAACTCACCGGGCAATCCCCGGGCGAAGCACAGCGCCCGGAAACAGAAGATCCGCTCCCACTCCGTGATATGCCCAAGCACCTGTTTTCCGGACCATTCCTCAGGGGCCGGCCGGGCTGCGGCCTGCGCCTCGGTCACGGCCGCCAACGCCATCCGCATGCCGTCGGCCTGACGGATCAAAGTCTCGACCACATCGCCGTCCGGCACCCCGTGGACGTAGCGGCCCTGGTAATCGGAGTGTTCGTCGGCAGTCGGTCGGCGAGCGGCATGGGCACGCATGAGGGCTCCTTCTCGACGTCTCAGGCCATCACCAGACCGTACTCCATGGCGTCTGACAGCGCCCGCCACGAGGCCTCGATGATGTTCGGGCTGGCGCCGACGGTCGTCCAACGTTTGTGTTTGGATTGCGTATCGATCAAAACCCGCGTCACAGCCCCGGTGGCGTTGTTGTCAAGGATGCGCACCTTATAGTCCGCCAACTGCAGGTCTTTGAGTGCCGGATAGCCAGGCTCGAGGGCCTTGCGCAGGGCTTTGTCGAGCGCGTTGACCGGGCCGTTCCCCTCGGCCACCGTGTGCAGCACCTCACCCGACGGCAGGCGGAGCTTGACCGTGGCCTCGGCAAAGATCCCGCGCCCGCGGCGATGCTCGACGTTGCAGGTGAAGTCGACCATCTCGAATGGGGCCGTGTAAGTCGCCTCCTGGCGCTTCATCATCAGCGCCACCGAAGCCTCGGCCGCCTCGAAGGCAAAGCCCTGAGCCTCGAGCGCCTTGATCTCGTTCAACACGCCGGCGACTTCATCGCCCTGCTCGAACTCGAGCCCGTACTCCTCGGCCTTACTCAGCAGATTGCCGCGGCCCGAGAGCTCACTGACCACCACCCGCATTTGATTGCCGACCAGCTCCGGCATGATGTGCTGATACGATAGCACCGAGCGGCGCATGGCCGCGACGTGGATCCCGCCCTTATGCGCAAAGGCGCTCTTGCCAACGTAGGCCATGTGCTCGTCGGGCGCCAGGTTGGCGACCTCGGCCACGAAGTGCGAGACCTCGTACAACTTCTGCAGGCTGCCCTCGGGAAGACAGCTGATGCCCAGCTTCAGTTCGAGGTCGGCCACGATCGGGATCAGGTTAGCATTGCCGCAGCGCTCACCGTACCCGTTGATGGTGCCCTGGATCTGGATCGCGCCCTGGCGCACGGCGGCCAACGAGTTCGCCACCGCGCACTCGCTGTCGTTGTGTGTGTGGATGCCGTAGGGCGCGGCCACCTGCTCACGCACGACCTTGCAGATCTCCTCGAGATCCCACGGCATGGTGCCGCCGTTGGTGTCGCACAACACGACAGTCTCGGCCCCGCCACGCACCGCGGCCTTGAGGGTCTCGAGCGCATAGGCGGGATCGGCCTTGTAGCCGTCGAAGAAATGCTCGGCGTCGTAGATCACGCGCCGGCCCTGGGCGCGCAGATACGCCAGACTGACCTCGATGATGCGCAGATTGTCTTCGAGCGTTGTGCGCAGCACCTCGGTGACATGCAGGGTCCAGGTCTTGCCGACCACGGTGCAGACGGGCGTGCGGGCGTCGATCAGGGCCTTGATATTGGCGTCGTCCTCGGGACCGCCGCGGACGCGGCAGGTGCTGCCGAAGGCCGAGATCAGGGTCGTCTGCCAGGCGACGTCGCGGGCGCGCTCGAAGAACTCGGCGTCCTTCGGGTTCGAGCCCGGCCAGCCGCCCTCGATGAAGGCGACCCCGAGATCGTCCAGCTTACGCGCAATGCGCAGTTTATCCTCGCACGAAAGCGAGATCCCCTCGCGCTGTGTGCCGTCGCGGAGTGTGGTGTCGTAGACCTGAAGCGTTGTCATTGCTGATTGTCGATCTCTGATTGCTGATTGGTGAGAGCTGAATACCGATCGCGCCCGCGCAATCAGCAATCAGCAATCATCAATCAGAAATTACGCGCCTCGAATGCCTTGATCTGAGCCTCAAACCCCAGCACATACCCGATCTCGTCCGTGCCGTTGAGCAGGCAGGCTTTGTTGAAGCCGTCGATCGGAAACGACACGGTCTCGCCGCCGGGCAACGTCAGGGTCTGGCTGGGCAGATCGATGTTGAGCGTGGCCTGGGGCGCCTCCTCGGCCAGATCGAAGAGCATCTGGTGGGTGGGCGCATCGACGACCACGGGCAGGAGCCCGTTCTTGAGCGCGTTGTTGCGGAAGATGTCGGCGAACGACGTGCTGATCACAGCCCGAAAGCCGAACCCGGTCAACGCCCAGGGCGCGTGTTCACGCGACGATCCGCAGCCGAAGTTGTCGCCGGCCAGCAGGATCTGGGCGCCCTGCGCCACCGGTTGATTGAGCACGAAGTCGGGGTTCGGCGATCCGTCTTCGAGGAAGCGCCAGCTATGAAACACGACCTGGCCCAACCCATTCTTGTCGGTGACCTTCAAGAACTGGGCCGGGATGATCTGGTCGGTGTCGATGTCGTTGATCGGCAACGCGACCTGTCGAGCGGAAAGGGTGGTGAATTGAGCCATAGTTGATTGCTGATTGCTGATTGTTGATTTCTGATTGGTGAACGCTGCGTACCGATCGCGGCCTGCAATCAGCAACAGAAGTTCACAATCCCAAATTCCTAGATCAGCGTTCGGACGTCCGTGATCGTCCCGGTGAGCGCGGTAGCGGCGGCGGTGAGCGGCGAGGCCAGGAAGGTGCGCCCGCCCTTGCCCTGCCGGCCCTCGAAGTTGCGGTTGCTGGTGCTGACCGCGTACTGGCCAGGTTGGAGCTGGTCGCCGTTCATGGCGATGCACATCGAGCAGCCAGCCTCACGCCACTCGGCCCCGGCCTCCTTGAAGACCGTGTCGAGGCCCTCCTGCTCAGCCTGCTTCTTCACGTCCTGCGAGCCGGGAACGACCATCACCCGCAGGCCATCGGCGACCTTGCGGCCTTTGAGCAGGCCGGCAGCGAGGCGCAGATCCGAGATGCGCGAGTTGGTGCATGAGCCGATGAAGACCACATCGACCTTCTTGCCCAGCAGCGGCTGCCCGGGACGCAGGTCCATGTAGTTCAGGGCCTTCTCGAGCGCCAGCTTCTGGTTGGCGTCGCCCAGGTTGGCCGGGTCTGGGACGCGCTCGGTGATGCGCATACCCATGCCCGGGTTGGTGCCGTAGGTGATCATGGGTTCGAGCGCGGCGGCATCGAGCACGATCGACGAGTCGTAGGTCGCGCCGTCGTCGGACGGCAGGCCGCGCCAGCGCGCGATGGCCGCGTCCCAGGCCGCACCTTTCGGCGCGAACTCGCGCCCGGCTACATACTCGATCGTGGCGTCGTCGGGCGCGATCATGCCGGCCCGCGCCCCGCCCTCGATCGACATGTTGCAGATCGTCATCCGCTGTTCCATCGTCAGGCCACGGATGGCGCTGCCGGTGTATTCGAAGACGTAGCCCGTACCGCCGCCGACGCCGATCTTGGCGATCAACGCCAGGATGATGTCTTTCGACGACACCCCGGCCGCCAATTGCCCGTCGACCCGGACCTCGCAGGTCTTGGGTTTGCGCTGCAGCAGGCACTGCGTCGCCAGCACCATCTCGACTTCGCTGGTACCGATGCCGAATGCCAGCGCGCCGAAAGCCCCGTGCGTGCTGGTGTGGCTGTCTCCGCAAACGATCGTCATGCCAGGTTGGGTGAACCCCAGCTCGGGCCCGATGACGTGCACGATCCCGCGATGCTCGGAGTGCATGCCGTACAGGCGCACGCCGAACTCGCTGGTGTTGGTCTCGAGCGTCTTGATCTGGTGCGCGGCCAACTGGTCGGCAATCGGCACATCCAGCGGCGTGGTCGGGATGCCGTGGTCCATGGTGGCCACGGTTCGTTCGGGTCGACGCACTTTGAGGCCGCGGCTGCGCAGCCCGGTAAAGGCCTGCGGCGACGTCACCTCGTGCACCAGATGCAGGTCGATGTACAGCACCGCCGGCGAATCCGGCTCCTGGGTGACGACGTGCGCGTCCCAGATCTTCTCAAATAGTGTCCTAGACATTCTCACCTCAGTTGATTGCTGATTGTTGATCTCTGATTGCTGATTGGCCTTCAATCGGCGGTCGGCAATCAACAATCAGCAATGCTTAGTCTCCCCCACGCGAAGTGATGAGCACCTTATTGAGCGCGGAGAGGTAGGCTTTGGCGCTGGCGACGATGATGTCGGTGTCGGCGCCGTATCCGCCGTACGAGCGCACGCGCTCGGTCTCGGCATAAGTCATGGTCTTGCCGGGCAGTTCGTTGGCCGAAACCCGCACGCTCACTTCGCCGACGGCGTCGATGCCCTCGGTGACGGCGTGGACCGAGAACTCGAGCAAGGTCGCGGGCACCTGCACGATCTGGTCGATGGCCTTGTAGACCGCGTCGATCGGCCCGGTGCCGATCGCGGCCACGGCGCGCTTCTGGCCGTCGGGGCCGATCAGGCGCACCGTCGCGGTGGGCATGCCGATCGTGCCCGACGCAACCTGCATGTCGTCGAGCTTGTAGAACTCGTGCGACTGGAGCAGTTCGTCGGAGACCAGGGCCTCGAGGTCCGCATCGGTGATGACCTTCTTCTTGTCGGCCATGGTCTTGAAACGTTCGAAAGCCTTGTCGAGGTCGGCGTCCGAAAGCTCATAGCCGAGCTCGAGCAGGCGCGCCTTGAGCGCATGCCGGCCGGAGTGTTTGCCGAGCACCAGGCGCGTGTTTTGCGCGCCGACGGTCTCGGGGCGCATGATCTCGTAGGTTTCCTGGTTCTTCAGCATGCCGTCCTGGTGGATGCCGGCTTCATGCGCGAAGGCGTTGGCGCCCACGATCGCCTTGTTGGGCGGGACGACGATGCTGGTGTAGTTGCTGACCAGCCGGCTGACTCGCACCAAATGGGTGGTGTCGATGCCCGTATTCAGCCCATAGACCGGCCTGCGGGTCTGGAGGGCCATAACGACTTCCTCGAGCGAGGTGTTGCCGGCCCGCTCGCCGATGCCGTTCATCGTCACCTCGACCTGACGCGCGCCATTGCGGATGCCGGCCAGCGTGTTGGCGGTGGCCAGACCCAGGTCGTCGTGGCAGTGCGTCGACAGGATCACGTTCTCGACACCCGGCACGTTCTCGACGATGCCGCGGATCAGGGCTCCATATTCGTCGGGCGTTGTGTAGCCGACCGTATCCGGGATGTTGAGCGTGGTCGCGCCGGCCTTGATCGCCTGCTCGAGTACGACGTACAGGAATTTTGGATCGCTTCGGCCGGCGTCCTCGGGGCTGAACTCGACGTCGGTGCACAGGCTGCGGGCGTAGCCGACCATATTGACGACCCGGTCGACCACCTCCTCGGGATCCATCTTGAGCTTGTATTTCATATGGATCTCGGAGGTCGCCAGGAAGGTGTGGATGCGCGGGCGCGGCGCATCCTGGACGGCCAGCCAGGCTTTGTCGATGTCGCCCTTGTTGGCGCGAGCGAGCGAACAGATCACCGGCGGCTCGCCACGCGCCCCCGCGATCTTGCTGACCTCGCGCGAAATCCGGCGGATGGCCTCGAGGTCATCGGGCGAGGCGGCTGCGAAGCCGGCCTCGATGATGTCGACCCCAAGCCGCGCCAGGGCCCGCGCAACCTCGATCTTCTCGGCCGAGGTCATGCTGGCGCCCGGCGACTGCTCGCCGTCTCTCAAAGTGGTGTCGAAGATTCGAACGTAGTTGTCCATATTTAAGTCGGCTGGTCGGCTAGTCGGCTGGTCGGCTGGTCCCTGCTGGCAACCGCGCCCGGTCTACTAGTCTGACTTTCGGCCCTCCAGGTAGCTGAGCATGCCGTTGATCAATTTCTTTGCGTCGGTGGAGACGCGCGATTCTGAGAAAGCGTGCAAATTCGGCGTCCGATCCGGACTCAAAGCCTTCGGCAATGTTGTGCATCACGGACCCGGGCGCGGCACGGATCTGATTGCGTAAGGCCCAATCCCGCTCGAACCCCTCAACCCGAGTTGCGCCATACACGGTGTTAGCCAATCGTCGCGCGACCTGCCACGACTGCATGTCTTCGAAGTTCTTGATCTTCATGATAGTCGGCTGGCCGGCAGGTGTGACTAGCCGACCAGCTGACGAGCTGACCAGCCGACTAACTCATCCTTGCTCTTCCGGCTTGACCTTGACTGGGTTCAGGAACGGCATCATGTCGCGCAGCTGCTCGCCGACCTTCTCGATCGTGTGCTCCTGGCCGGCCTTGCGGGTTGCGTTGAACCACGGCCGCCCTTCTTCGTTCTCGGCGATCCACTTCCGGGCGTAGGTGCCGTCCTTGATTTCGTCGAGCATCCGCTGCATCTCGCCGGTCGTCTCCTCGGTGATCACGCGCGGGCCGCCGGTGTAGCTGCCATGCTCGGCTGTGTCGCTGACCGAGTAGTGCATGTAGTTGATGCCGCCGCGGTACATCAAGTCGACGATCAGCTTGAGCTCGTGCAGACACTCGAAGTACGCGACCTCGGGCTGGTAGCCGTTCTTGACCAGCGTCTCGAAGCCGGCCTTGACCAGCGCGCTCACGCCGCCGCACAGCACGGCCTGCTCGCCGAACAGGTCGGTCTCGGTCTCCTCGCTGAACGTGGTCTCGAGCACGCCCGCCCGGGCGACGCCGAGGGCCATCGCATACGAGAGCGCCAACGCCTTGGCCGAGCCGGAGGGGTCCTGGTGCACGGCCAGCAGCGCCGGCGTGCCCTGCCCATCGACATAGAGCTCGCGCACGCGGTGCCCCGGCGCCTTCGGCGCGATCATGCTCACATCGACGTCCGCCGGAGGCACGATCGTGCCATAGCGGATGTTGAAGCCATGGCCGAACATCAGAGTCTTGCCCTGGCTCAGATGCGGTTTGATCGAGTCGGCGTAGATCTTGGGCTGCTTGGTGTCCGGGGCCAGGATCATGATGACGTCGGCCCAGGCCGAGACCTCGGCCACCGAACCGACCGTCAGCCCGGCCGCCTCGGCCTTGGCCCGGCTGGTGCTGCCGGCCGCGAGGCCGACGCGCACTTCGACGCCGCTGTCCTTGAGGTTAAGCGAGTGGGCATGGCCCTGCGAGCCGTACCCGATCACGGCCACTTTCTTGGACCGGATAAGGGCGAGATCAGCATCTTTTTCGTAGTAGATGGTAGCCATAGTGCCTCAGAGAGAGGGGGCGTGTGGAGCGTAGGCCGGCGAGCGACCGTCGCCGGCCTACGTTCCACACGCACCAGTGTTTATACGGACATGACGGCGTCCGACGCCGATTGGTCGACTGCGCTTGTGACGATGCGCGCCGGCACGAGCGGCGGCTCTTCGCTTGTGACGTCGGAGCCGCGCCGCATGGCGACCACGCCGGTGCGCACCATCGACAAGATCCCGAAGGGCCGCAGCACGTCGCAGACCTTGGTGATCTTGTCCTCGGCGCCCGTGATCTCCATGATCAGCGAGCGGTCGTCGACGTCGACCACGCGGGCGCGGAACACGTCGGCCAGCTGCAGCACTTCGGTCCGGTTGCCGGAGTTGACCGCCACCTTGATCAGCGCCAGATCGCGCACCACGGCCGGGATCTCGGTGATGTCGTCGACGCGCAGCACGTTGACCAGTTTATACAGATTCGACTCGACCCGCCGGGCGCCGACATCGTCGGTGTCCATCACGATGGTCATGCGCGAGACGCCGACCTTCTCCGTGCGCCCGACCGTCAGCGAGTCGATGTTGAACGCGCGCCGTCGAAACAACGACGCCACCCGGTTCAGCACGCCGGGTTTGTCTTCCACGTAAGCGACCAGGATGTGTTTTGCCATGTGTCAGTCCCCCCTCACTTCGGCATTTCCCACTCGCCGTCGCCTTCGCTCTCGGGCAGCGCCGGCGCGACCGGCTTGGGACGCCGGATCATGTTGTCGAGGTCGGCGCCCGCCGGCACCATCGGGAAGACCGCGTCTTCCTTTTGGACCCGGAAGTCGATGACCACCGTGCCGTCGTGTGCCCGCGCGCGGTTGACCGCGTCGGCCACCTGGCCCCGCTCGGTCACGCGCAGACCGAGCAGACCGTACGCGTCGGCCAGCTTGACGAAGTCCGGGCTGACCATCGGCGTCGCGGCATAGCGCTTGTCGTAGAAGAATTCCTGCCACTGGCGCACCATGCCGAGGTAGCTGTTGTTGATGATCGCGATGTTGACCTTTATTTTTTCCTGCACGATCGTGGCCAGTTCCGCCAGCGTCATCTGGAAGCCGCCGTCGCCGGCGACCACCCAGATCTCGCGCTCGGGTCGCGCGAACTTGGCGCCGATCGCGGCCGGGAGCGCAAAGCCCATCGTGCCCAGACCACCCGACGTGATCAGCGTGCGCGGGCGCTCGTGGCGGAAATACTGGGCCTCCCACATCTGGTGTTGGCCGACGTCGGTCACCACGATTGGGTCGACGTCCTTGGTGATGCGCCAGATGTCATTGATGACGTGCGCGGCGTATAGGTTGCCGCTGTCGGGCAGCGACTGGATGTCGCGCACCGCAGCGTCGCCCTTCAGTTCGTTGATCGCGTTGACCCACTCGCTGCGGTCGACGGCTTTGATGCCCGGCCCGATCTCCTCGAGCGTGGCGTTCAGATCGCCGATCAGGGCGACGTCGACGCGCACGTTCTTGTTGACCTCGGACGGATCGATCTCGCAGTGGATCTTCTTGGCGTTCTGGGCGTAAGTCTTGAGGTTGCCGGTCACGCGGTCGTCAAAGCGCATGCCGAAGGCCAGCAGGAGGTCGGCGCGCTGGATGGCCTGGTTGACCCAGGCCTCGCCGTGCATGCCCATCATGCCCAGGTTGAGCGGGTGACCGGCCGGGATCGCGCCGATACCGAGCAGGGTCATGGCCACCGGGATCTGGGCTTTTTCCGCGATCTGCAGCACAAGGTTGCTGCTGTTCGACCGGATGATGCCCTGGCCGGCCAGAATCAACGGGCGCTTGGCCGAGTTGATCAGATCCAGCGCCCGCTCGAATTCGTCGGGCAGAGCATGCAGGTCGGGCCGGTAGCCGGGCAGGCTTGGCGTCGCCGCGTCCCAGTCGTATTCGGCCGTGCTCTGCTGGGCGTCCTTGGTGATGTCGACCAGCACCGGGCCGGGCCGGCCGCTGCGCGCGATGTAGAAGGCCTCGCGCAGCGTGCGCGCGATCTCGTCGGCGCGCGTGACCAGATAGTTATGCTTGGTCACCGGCAGCGTGACGCCTGTCACGTCGGTCTCCTGGAAGGCGTCGGTGCCGATCGCCTTCGAGCCGACCTGACCCGTGATGCACACCATCGGCGACGAGTCCATCATGGCCGTGGCGATGCCGGTCACCATGTTGGTGGCACCCGGGCCCGAGGTGGCGATGGCGACGCCGACCTCGCCGCTGGCGCGCGCGAAGCCATCGGCCATGTGCGTGCCGCCCTGCTCATGGCGAACGAGCACATGATGGATATCCGGGTACTTGGTCATCGCGTCGTAGGTCGGAAGGATCGCGCCGCCGGGATACCCGAAGACGGTCTTGACCCCTTCTCGACGCAACACTTCCCAAACGATTTCGGCACCGGTCAACTTCATGGTCCCCTCCTCATTTGTGATTGGCGATTTGGGATTTGCGATTTGCGGATCTCAGCCCTTAAGAGAACTACAGGCCTGAGGAGATCGCAAATCACCCATCGCAAATCGCAAATGGTCAGTTCGTGATCGCGCCTTCGGACGACGAGCTCACGCTGCGGGAATACTTGGCCATCACGCCGGTCTTGTAGCGCGGCGTCGGAGCCTGCCAGACGGCCTTGCGGGCGGCGACCTCGGCGTCGCTGAGCGCGACACTCAGGCGTCGCTCGGCCACGTTGATCTCGATCGCGTCGCCGTCCTGCAGCACGCCGATCAGGCCACCCCGCGCCGCCTCGGGCGCGATGTGGCCGACCGAGATGCCGCGGGTGGCCCCTGAGAAACGCCCGTCAGTCAACAGCGCGACCTGGTCGCCCAGGCCAGCGCCCGCGATCGCGGCCGTGACACCCAACATCTCGCGCATGCCCGGACCGCCCTTCGGGCCTTCGTAGCGGATGACGACGACGTCGCCGGCCTTGATCGTGTTGGCCGTAACGGCCGCCATGGCGTCCTCTTCGCAGTTGAAGACCCGCGCCGGGCCCTTGAACTGGTGGACGTTGCTGGCCGAGATCTTCATCACCCCGCCCTCTTCGGCCAGGTTGCCGTGCAGGATGGCGAGGCCGCCATGTTCCTTCAGCGGCTGCTCGACCGTGTAGATCACGGTTTGTTGAGGGGTCTCTTGCGCAGGCGCACAGGCTTCGGCGATGGTCTGGCCAGTGACGGTCGGGCAATCGCCATGCAGGTAGCCGCCGTCGAGCAGTCGCTTCATCACCAGCGGGATGCCGCCGGCCGCATGCATGTCGGCGGCCATGTACTTGCCGGCCGGCTTGAGGTCGGCGATGACCGGCGTACGGGCGCTGATGGCATCGAAGTCGTCGATGTGCAGTTCGACGCCGGCCTCGCGGGCCAGGGCCAGCAGGTGCAGCACGGCGTTGGTCGAGCCGCCGGTCGCGGCCACCGAGGCGATCGCGTTCTCGAAGGCTTTGCGGCTCAGGATCTGGCTCGGACGCAGGTCGCGCTTGATGAGCTCCATGATGAGGCGCCCGCACTCGAAGGCGACCTTGTCCTTCTCGGGGTCCGTGGCCGGGACGCTGTTGAAGCCGATCGGCGAGAGACCGATGAACTCCATCACGGTCGACATGGTGTTGGCCGTAAACTGCCCACCGCAGGCGCCGGCGCCCGGGCAGGCGTTGTTCTCGATCCCCATGTACTCTTCTTCGCTGATCTTGCCGGCGGTGTAGGCGCCGACCGCCTCAAACGTGTCCTGCACGGTCAGCGACTTGCCCTGGTAGTGGCCCGGGTTGATCGAGCCGCCGTACAGGGCCAGGGCCGGGACGTCGACGCGGGTCATGGCCATCATCACGCCCGGGTTGGTCTTGTCACAGCCCGAGATGCACACCAGTCCGTCGAAGTGGTTGCCGCGCGTCACCAACTCGATGCTGTCGGCGATCACCTCGCGGCTGATGAGCGAGGCCTTCATGCCTTCGACGCCCATGGTGATGCCGTCGGAGATCGAGACCGTGTTGAACTCCATCGGCGTGCCGCCGGCGGCGCGGATGCCTTCTTTGATCTTGGCCGCCAGCCGGCGCAGGTGGAAGTTGCACGGCCCGATCTCGATCCAGGTGTTGGCGACGCCGATGATCGGCTTGCGCAGATCGTCGTCTGTGAAGCCGACCGCCTTGAACATCGCGCGCGCGGCGGAGCGATTGACGCCCTGTGTGACTACTCGACTGTTCTGATTTAATTCCGACATACTGTCTCCAAATGCCGATATTTCCGGCGGATGATTAACCAAAGAGGCCGCCCACTGGTTGGGGCGGCCTCGAGAACTCTGCTATGCCTGTGCTTACTTGCGTGTGACCCTGACAGGCACCGTCGCCAACCCAACCGGAGATAGGTCCATAATCAGGACCTTAATAAGTACGACGAGAATAATGCCGAGGGCCAGGACTGCTGTCATGTGTGCGTCAAGAGACTATAACTCAGGGTCCGACAATTACACTAGATGGATTGCCGGAGAGCGATACCTGGTACTTGTTCATTGTACACAATCGGGGTGAAACGGGGAAGGTCCAGGAGCGCGGGTGTGCACGGGCAAGGTGTCTGGCCAAGATTCTGGCTGCGGATTGCGCGGAAAGAGGCGGGACCGGGGCCGGCAGGGCCCAGCTGTCCAAATCCGTGAAAGCCGCGGCACAAAGGCCGCTGACAACGCCGATGGCTTACTGCCATCGGACGTGATCCTGTTGGCGAACCGGATTCGGACGGCTGGCCCAGTACACGGTTCACGCGGGAACATCTCGAATGGCTCCGTGCCATCCGTGAACATCCGTGTGATCCGTGTACTGGGCCAGCCTGTTCCGGGGCTCCTGACAACGTGCGATCGGGTTCGCCAACAGCATCACCTGGTGCTTGCACCCGGGTGCGGCGTCCCGGGAACCGCCCCATTTAGCCTCTATTTCAAGAACGAACGTGATAATCGCCGGTGCCAACCCACTTGTAGGTGGTCAACTCGCGCAGCCCCATCGGCCCACGTACATGCAGGCGTTGGGTTGAGACGGCCACTTCGGCCCCCAAACCCATTTGCCCGCCGTCATTGAACCGGGTGCTGGCGTTCCAGAAGACGGCGGCCGAGTCGACCTCATTGAGAAACCGGGTCGCATTTCCGACATCCTCAGTCAGGATCCCATCGGAGTGGTTCTGGCTATGGGCGGCGATGTGGTCCATGGCCTCCTCCAGCGAATCGACCACCTTGAGCCCCAGCACCAGCGACATCCATTCGGTGTCGAAATCGTCAGGGCCGGCCGGAAGCACCGTGGCGCCTGCCACCCCGGCCACCAAATCCAGGGCGCGGGGCGCGGCGCGGAAACTGACGCCCAACGGCGCCAGCGCTGACACGATCCGCGGCAGCACCGTCGCAGCGACGCTGGCATGCACGAGGACCGTGTCCAGTGTGTTACAAACCGACGGCCGTTGGGTCTTGGCGTTGGCGATCACGGGCAATGACCGCTCAAGGTCGGCCGTGACATCGACGAACAGGTGACAGACCCCCACCCCGCCCACGATCACGGGCATGCGGGCATGCTCGCGACACAGTTTGTGCAACGCCACGCCGCCGCGCGGGATGATGACGTCGACTACGTCATGCATCTGCAGCAGCTCAAAGATCCGCTGCCGATCGGTGTCCTCGATCAACTGGACGGCCGTCTCCGGCAGACCCGTCGCGCTGAGCGCCGCCGTGACCACGCCCATCAGGGCCTGGTTCGAGCGCAGGGTCTCCGATCCGCCCCGCAAGATCGCGACGTTGCCGGTTTTGATCGCCAGGGCCGCCACGTCGACTGTGACGTTCGGCCGGGCTTCGTAGATCACGCCCAGCACCCCAAGCGGCACACGTTGGCGATGCAACTTCAGACCATTGTCCAGGGTGGTCGCGTCGAACGTTTCACCAACCGGGTCTGCCAGCAAGGCCAGACCGCGCACATCGGCCACAATCGCGTCAAGGCGCGCCGGGGTCAGGGTCAATCGGTCGACCAGCCACGGCTCACGCCCGGCGGCGCGCGCGGCGTCCACATCCTCGGCGTTGGCGGCCAACACG
>JAEURK010000202.1 GCA_016789175.1 Anaerolineales bacterium | reverse complement strand
GTTGGGTAGAGCTACGGCTAAGAAGACGTGTGGCCAAAACGCCGAACTGTAAGTGGCCTCGCCGGAGCCCGTGACCGTGAGAGACCTGAGGTTACGTCCTTCAAAATAAATGCTGTCCCCGGCCTCGAGTTGGTACATCTGGCCCGAGATCACGATGTTGATCTTGCCGGTCAACAACACAAGGCATTCCTCGGTCGGCTCGGCCAGCGGCGCCACGACGATGTTTCCATCTTCAGCCGTTACCCGCCCCTGAAAGAGAACCATCTTCCGGTTCAGGGTCGGGGTCAGAATCTCGTATTGAATATGGCCATTCGACAGGTTCAGACGGCGGCGCTCATGTCTTCTGACCACCGGGCTGCTTTCGGAGGTGTTGGTGGCCATAAACAACAGCGATGTGCCCAGGGCGGTCGAGACTTTGCGCAGCGAATCCAGCGTGGGGTTGGCCATCCCACGCTCCAGATTGCTCAAAAACGTCGCGCTCAGGCCGGTGGAGGCCGACAGGTCGCGAAGACTGAGATTGAGTTCTGTTCGCCTGGCCTTGATATGGGTCCCGATCCTCAAGACTTCATCATCGGGTACGTTCTGATCTGGCATGTTAGCTTGCCCTCTCGCGGTGTAACGGCGTGCACACAGCGCATGATTTTACAGGCTCGTCCGCAAAGTCGCCGAGCGCGCCGGCCCAGGCCCACAACGGGTTGGCGTGGGCGGCGCCCGCCACGGCAGCCATCCCAGGCCGCTCAAGGACGCCGCCGCGACCCGGATGACGGCCTCGGCCGGACCGGTCGGTAGAGCTACCAGCGGGCGTGGACCAGGCCGCGTATCCTCCGGTCATAGACGGACCTGGCCTGAGCGTGGACGTCTTCTGAGAGCGACGGAAACGCCGCGGCCTGAACATTGTCTTTGACCTGAGCCGAGAACTTGGCGCCCGGGATCGTGCACGTCACCGCCTCAAAATCCAGGATCCAGCGCAGCGCGAACTGAGCCAACGTCATTCCCGCCGGGACCCAAGGGCGGAGATCGTCAACCGCAGCCAGGCCAGCCGGATAGTCCACCCCGCTGAACGTCTCGCCGCGGTCGAAGATCTCGCCATTCCGATTGGCCACGCGATGGTCGTCCGGTTCGAAGACCGTGTCCGCTTTCATTTTCCCCGTCAGCAGGCCCGACGCCAGCGGCACGCGAGCGATGATCGCGACCTTGCGTTTGAGCGCCTCGCCGAAGAAAAGCTCAGCCGGCCTCTGTCGAAACAGATTGAACACGATCTGGACCGACTGCACGTTCGGAAACTCGATGGCTTTGAGCCCTTCCTCCACCTTCTGCACGCTGACGCCGTAGTGTTGGATCTTTCCGATCTTGACGAGGTCATCCAGCGCGTCGAAGGTCTCCGGGCGGTAATAGGCCTCGGGCGGGGGGCAATGCAGCTGGAGCAGGTCGATGCGCTCGACGCCGAGGTTCCTCAGACTTTGATCGACGAACGCCTCGAGGTTGACCCGGTTGTAGCCCTCGGCCACGTGCGGGCGGAGTCGGCGGCCGGCCTTCGTCGCAATCAGGATCGGCTCGCGCCGCTCGCGCTTGAGTCGGCCGAGCAGCTTCTCGCTGTGCCCGTCACCGTTTGAGCCGTAGACGTCCGATGTATCGAAGAAATTGACGCCCAGGTCGACTGCCGTGTGAAGCGCGGCAAGCGACTCGTTGTCGTCGACGCGGCCGAACTCGCCACCGATCTCCCAGGCTCCAAAGCCGATGGGCGCTACAGTCCAACCGGTTCTTCCAAAGATGCGACTATGCATGGCTGTCTCCGCCGCTGTCTGGGCCAACCGACGCGTCAGAGTTCGTACCCGAAATACGAACGCGCCAGGACGCCGAGGTTGATTTGCCCGCCGACGAATGAATGGCCGGTCCGAAGACTGTTGATGATGACTTTCGCCGGCGAGTCCACCAGATCCGGCACCGCGAACCAGTTGCGATCGAACCGTTCGAAGATGCGCGCGAACGGCATCCCCCAGAACTCGCCCGAGTTGACGTCGAACGTAAAGGTCGGCAGGATCGATGTGATCGCCTCGTCGGGCACATCGGCGTAGAGCACGGTCGTGGCGCCGTAGAACAGGGCGTCGTTGGCGCGGCCCATGATCTCGCCCTCGTCGCCAGAAAGTGGTGCCACCGGAGCCGTCCCGAAGCCGAACTTGACGGCATGGATGTCGAACCCGCGCAGGAACAGTTTGATCATCACCTGCTCGACGGTGCGCGACGCGACCTGGATCGCGCCCACCAGACAGGCCGTCGGTGCGAATACCACATAGACCTGTTCGGGTTCCACGTGGCACGCTGTCGCGACGAACCGGCACAATTCATCCGAGGGCACTCGCGTGGTCTGCAGCTGCACGACCACGGCGCTCGGGTCCGGGTCGCGATAGCCGTGGCCCGACCAACGATCGGCCAGGGCCACCGCCCGGGCCGGTCCGGAGCCGATCTCGGCGAACGCGCCTTTGCCGAGTTCCCAGCAGCCGGCCTGCGAAGCCACCACCGCCAGCACGGGGTTGTCGACCCAAACGTCGATCGAGGGCACGGTAAACGGGCCGATCTCAAACCGGCCATAGCCGGCGCGGCCCTGGCCGCCGAACCCGGCCTCGACGAAGACCTGGCCGGCCCTCCAGCTGCCCGGGCAACTCAGGCCCATGTCGACCAGCGTGGCGCCACAGTCGGCTTTCCACGACTTGATCTGAAATTCCTCGGCATGCTCGATCGCGTCCTGCACGAGCTTCACGGCGTTTCGATTGAGGCTGATCGTTGTCATCGAGGTCTCCTGGTGGCGGTGTGATCCGTCGCGTCAGGTTACGCCCGGGCCTGGTTGATCGCCCGGGCAAGGTGTTGATACTGGCCCAACCGCTCGGCGTACAGGCCGGCGCGGTCGGGATCCGGTTCGAGAGAATGGTGGGCCGGCTGAAGCGCCGCGATCGCCTGATCGAGCGTCGGGTACGCGCCGATTCCCCAACCCGCGAGCGCTGCAGCACCGACCGCGGCCCAGTCGGTGTCGGCCGCCACCTGGATCGGGATGCCGCAGGCGTCGGCCAGGATCTGCGACCAGACCGGGCTGCGATTCGCGCCGCCGGCCAGCCAGAGCTCCCTGACCGGGACGTTGACTGCGCGCAACTCTTCCAGCGCCCAGCGCACTTCAAAAGCGCAGCCCTCAAGCACCGCGCGGCTCATATCCGCGCGGGTGTGCGCCAGCTCGAGGCCCACGAAGCCGCCTCCGGGTTTGGCCGCCGGGATCTGCGACGGCCCGCTCATCGACAGGAAGAACAGGCCGCGGCTGCCGGCCGGGCTCGCCGCTGCCGCAGTGTTGAGCGCCGGGTAATACTTCCCAAGGTCCTCGCCCTCGGGCGCGTCGACGGCGAAACTCTGTCGCACCCACCAGTCGAGGGTCGCGCCGAAGCCGCCGACGAGCTGGCCGCCGAGGCGTTGCCCGGGGACCGCATGGAAGTAGAGGTTGACCCACTCGGGCACAGCGTCCGTCGTGTCGGCGTCGACCACGCTCATCAACACCCAGGCCGTTCCGGTCGAGAGCATCACCTTGCCTGGCGCTGTCATGCCCATGCCGAGGCCGGCGCAGGGTTGGTCATTGCCGCCGGCAATCACGGGTGTGCCCGCGGGCAGGTTCGTCAACTGCGCGATCTCGGGCGTGATCTCGCCGACGCGGCGGCCGGCCCAACCGATGTCCGATTGCAGCCCCGCGTCGACGCCGCCGATGTCGCAGAGCTCGCGGCTCCACTCGCCGGTGCGGATGTCGACCAGCAGCATCTCGGACGATGCCGAGAGGTCCGTGGCAAAGCGACCGGTCAGGCGATGGATGATGAAGTCGGCCGGCCCTAAGAAGCGCTTCGCGGCGGCGTGGACGTCCGGGCGATGCCGACGCAACCAGCCGATCGACGGCAACGGCAGCCCGGCGAAGGGATGCCAGCCGCTCAGACGTCGG
>JAEURK010000171.1 GCA_016789175.1 Anaerolineales bacterium | reverse complement strand
GGGTATGCAATTGGGTCGGTTTTGGCCGACAGAACCTCATAATCGTATCAAAATCACGCACCGAAGTCAATAAACGCGGACACCGCGGGGATCCCCAACCCGCAGGAAGCTGGCGGATCACCCGCTCTTCGCCCTGCGCATCTCGATTGGGCTGAACCATCACCCTGCCGCGGCCAGTTCGTAGCGTGGTGGCCCAAGGCTATCGAATCTTAATTGCGAGGATCGGTTCCTTGCCACGAATTGGTACGAATTTTCGCGAATTGGGATCGTTCGTGCCAACTCGTATCAATTCGTGTAATTTGTGGCACAACGCGCGCTGTTTCACTTCAGATGCGTTAGCCCCGTAGCGTGGCCAAACACGGTGCAGGTCACACTACAATGGCTCCATGCAGTCCGAAACAGGTGATGGTGAATGACGGCCGGCGGTCTTGTGGTGTTGGGCGTGCTTGGGCTGAGCGCCGCACTGCTGTACTGGGAACTGGTGCTGTGCGAAGGCGCCCATCTCGGGCCACGGGTGGTGGCGGCGACGTACGACTGGGTGGCAGCCCGTTATGATCGCGGGATCAAGAAGTTCGAACCGGCTGTCGAATCCGCGATCCTGGGCCTGCCGTTGGCGACGGCCTTAATCGATTGCGAGACTCCACGCGTGCTGGATCTGGCGGCCGGCACGGGCCGAACCGCGCGGGCGCTCGTGCGTGAACTGGCTTTTGACGGCACCGTCGTCAACGTCGATCTCGCCGGTCGGATGCTCACCACCGGCCGGGCCGCGCTCCCGGAGCACGCCCATGATCGGGTCGCCTGGCTGCGTGCTCCGATCGACGCCTTGCCCTGCGCGGACGAGAGCTTTGACGCGGCCGTCTGCCTGGAGGCGCTCGAGTTTCTTCCAGACGCCGCAGCCGCGTTGCGCGAAGCCTTGCGCGCGCTCAAACCGGGCGGTGTGCTACTCATCACGCATCGGGTCGGATGGAACGCGCGCCTGATTTTTGGCCGCTACCTGAGCCGTACCGACTTCCTGGCGCTGCTGGACAGACTGCCGGTGCATGACATCCGCGTCGAGCGCTGGCAGGTTGAGTACGACCTGGTGTGGGCGGTGAAGAACGCGGACCGTGGAACGTGGAGCGCACAGGCTTCCGCGCCGTAGCGTGTGCGCTCCACGTTTCCCCGCTCGCCTCGCCACCCGGGTGGTATCATTCCGCCACGCGCCCTATGACACACTTCAACCTCCTCGTCATCGGATCGGGCCCCGCCGGCGCGAAAGCCGCCGAACAGGCGGCCCAACTTGGCAAGACGGTGGCCTTGATCGAGCAGGCGCCGCGGCTCGGTGGCAACGGCATCAGCACCGGCACCGTGCCGTCGAAGACGCTGCGTGAGACCGCGGCCTTCCTCCAGTCACTGCGGCGGCGCGCCATCCCCGGGCTCAAGTACCAGATCGACCCCGAGCTCAATCCGGCCGATCTGATGTACCGGCGCCAGATGGTGCTCTCCGCCGACTGGGGCTTGATCCAGCGCAACGTCGATCGCTATCAGATCGAGGTCGTGCGCGGGCAGGCGCGTTTCGTCGATCCGCATACCCTGGTTGTCGACGGCGCCGATGGCGAGCGCACCCTGACCGGCGACGTGGTCGTAATCGCCTCCGGCTCGACGCCCCACCATCCGGACGGCATCCCGTTTGATGACCCGCGCGTCTTCGACGCCGGGCGGATCGGCGAGATGGCGCGGTTGCCGCGGCGGGTGGTGGTGCTTGGCGCCGGCGTGATCGGCCTCGAGTTGGCCGGCGTCTTCATGTCGGTCGGCGCGCAGGTCACGGTGGTCGAGCTCGGCCAGCGCGTGCTGGCTGCCGCGGACGACGAGTTGGCTGACCAGTTGCGCCGCTCGATGGAGGCCCAGGGCGTCAGTTTCTGGCTTGGGGAGCCTATCGGCACGGTGCAGAGCGGCCCGGACGGGCTGCGCGTGTCGCTGCGCAATGGGCTGGGCGTGGCCTGTGACACACTGCTGGTCGCGGCGGGGCGGCGCGGCAATTCCGCCCAGCTCGGGCTGGAAGCGATCGGAGTCAAGATTAACGAACAGGGCTTCATCCCCGTCAACGGGCACTATCAAACCGTCGCGCCCGGCGTGTACGCAGCCGGCGACGTGATCGGCGGTTACTCCTGGGCGGCCACTTCGATGGAGCAGGGCCGCGCCGCCGTGCGAGCTGCCTTCCTGGACGAAACACCGCGTACGCGCGTGATCCCGCGCTGCATCTACACCTTGCCCGAGATCGCCTCGGTCGGCCCGACGGAAGAAGAGCTCAAACAGATGGGCGAACCCTACCTTGTCGGCCGGGCCAGCGTCTCCGAGAACCCACGCGGACAGATCACGGGCGACAACTTCGGCCTGATCAAGGTGTTGTTTACGCCCACCGACAAGAAGGTCCTGGCCGTGCACTGGCTGGGCGAGGGCGGGGCCGAGCTGATCCACATCGGGCAGCGCGTGATCGACGCTGGAGGGACGCTCGATCATCTGGCGGAGCCCCCGTACGCTTACCCCTCGCTGGCGTCGCTCTATGAGCAGGTCGCCTACAACGGGCTCGAGCATTGGGAACGCTGGCACGAGTGGCACGCTTGAGACGGACGGTCCGATCATGAGGTTCGTGCGCTACCGCTTTGACGACCTGATCGGCTATGGTGTGCTCGAGGACGACATCGTCCAGCCCCTGATCGGCGATCTCTTCGGCAGCTACACGCGCGGCCAGGGTCAGATCCGGGCCAGCGACGTTTCGCTCCTGGCGCCCTGTGTGCCGAGCAAGATCCTGAGCTTTACCCAAAACTTCGCGGATCGGGCGCGTGAGGCCGGCATGGCGGCGCCGCCGTTCCCATTGCTGTCGCTCAAGCCCCCCAGCGCCGTCACCGGCTTGTTCGACGCGATCAGACTGCCGCCGCAGAGCACACGGGTCGATTACGGCGCCGAGCTGGCCGTGGTGATTGGCCGACGCGGGCGCTGGATCGCGGTCGAGGACGTTTCTCAATACGTGTTGGGATACACCTGTGCAAACAACATTGTCGCGCGTGACCTGGTCGAGTTGGACGGTTCGTGGATCCGCGGCGGCGGCTTCGATACCTTCTGCCCGCTGGGCCCAACGATCCAGACGCATCTGGCTTTAGCCGACACGCTGGTACAATGCCGCGTCAATGGGCAGACACGCCAGATGACGTCGACGCACGATCTGCTCTTTGGCGTTCCCCAACTGATCGCCTTCGCCTCCTCGGTTATGACGCTCGAGCCCGGCGACGTGGTGCTGACCGGCACGCCGGCCGGCGCCGGGCCGCTGGCCGCCGGCGATGTGGTCGAGGTGGAGATCGAGGGCGTCGGGGTGCTGCGTAACACAGTCGCCGCCGAACCGCAGGCGCGGTCGCGCGGCTGAGCCTCCGGGCCCCTGAGCCCGGGAGACGAGGTGCCGGATGGGTCTCAAACCCGATAACTGGATCCGCAAAATGGCGCTTGAGCAACGCATGATCGAACCGTTCGTGGACACCCAGGTCCGCAGCGGCGTGATCAGCTACGGCGTCTCGTCCTACGGCTACGACATCCGCGTCGCCGACGAGTTCAAGATCTTTACCAACGTTTTTTCGGCGGTCGTCGACCCCAAGCACTTCGACCCGAAGGCGATGGTCGACTTCAAGGGCGAGGTCTGCATCATCCCGCCCAACTCATTTGTGCTGGCCAAGACGGTCGAGTATTTTCGCATCCCGCGCAACGTACTGACGGTCTGTCTGGGCAAATCGACCTACGCGCGCTGCGGCCTGATCGTCAATGTCACGCCCTTCGAACCCGAGTGGGAAGGCTACGTGACGCTCGAGATCAGCAACACCACCCAGCTGCCGGCGCGCGTGTACGCGAACGAAGGCATCGCACAGGTGCTGTTCTTCGAGGGTGACGGCCCGTGCGACATCTCCTACGCCGATAAGAAGGGCAAGTATCAGAACCAGCAATCGATCGAACTGCCGAAGCTGTAGAGCCGTGGAGCGTGGTGCGCGGCAGCGTGGAGCGAAAAGCTCGATCGACAGGGTGTTTGCCGTCCTGGCGCTGGCCGGGCTGGCGGCGTGCACGCCGAGCGGGGGGGCTCCGACAACCGAGACGGCGGAGAGGGCGGCGACAAGCGCCGCCCCGACAGACGACCTGACAGACGACCTGACAGACGCCCCGACAGACGCCCCGACAGACACCCTGACGGCTGCCCCAACGAACGCCTCACCAGGCGCGACGGCAACCGCGGTCGCAACCCTCACACCAGCGCCGACGCCGACCATCCCAACGGATACCGTGGTCGAACGCGGTGTGGCCCTGCCCGGTTTTTCCGTGACGGTCTATGGGCAGGTGTTTCGACCAACGGCGCTGACATTCGGGCCGGATGGGACGCTCTACGTCGCCTCGACCGAGGCTGTGGTGTACGCGCTGAGCGACACTGACGGCGACCGGCGGGCTGACATGAATACGCCGTTTGTGCGCGGGGTCAAGGTGCCGCTTGGCCTGCTGTGGGTCGATGATCAGCTCTACGTGTCGCACAACGAGCTCGGCGATGGACGCGTGATCGCGTTCGCGGATCGCGATGGCGATGGTCGGGCCGAGACGCAAACCGAGATCGTGGCGGGCCTGCCCAGCGACGGTCGCCATCAAAACGACGACCTGGTGCTCGGGCCGGACGGGTACATCTACCTCGGCATGGGCTCGACCTGCGATGTGTGCGTCGAAGCCAATGCGCGCTCGGCCGCGATCCTGCGCTTCAAGCCGGACGGCAGCGACCTGAGCGTGTACGCGCGCGGGCTGCGCAACCCGTACGGCCTGGCGTTCAACGCCGCCGGCGACCTGTTCGCCACCGACAACGGCCGCGACGACCTCGGTCGTGAAAGCCCGCCGGAGGAGCTCAACCATATCGTCAGCGGCGGCGATTACGGCTGGCCGACCTGCTATGTCGGCGCAACCGAGCCGGCCTGCAACACGGCCGTCCCGCCGATCGCCACTTTCACGCCGCGCTCATCGGCCGACGGCCTGGTCTTCTACGACGGCGATGCGTTCCCCGAGGCTTATCGCGACGATGCCTTTGTGGCCGTGCTGGGATCGTACGTGTACATCGACCTCGAGCGCGGGGTGGCGCACGTGCCGATCGCGAAGGACGGCGACGCGTACACAGCCGGTGAACCGGAATGGCTCCTGAAGCTCGTCACCCAGGGCCGTCCGCTTGACGTGACAGTCGGCCCCGACGGCGCGCTCTATGTGGCCGATTACGAGATGGGCGAGATCTTGCGGATCAACTACGGGAAACCGTGAGGA
>JAEURK010000138.1 GCA_016789175.1 Anaerolineales bacterium | reverse complement strand
GATGTAGTCGCG
The DNA here is from genome assembly GCA_016789175.1 of Anaerolineales bacterium. Classification (GTDB taxonomy): domain Bacteria; phylum Chloroflexota; class Anaerolineae; order Anaerolineales; family UBA6663; genus UBA6663. The sequence continues at coordinate 39,732 of JAEURK010000138.1, read as the reverse complement.
GTGCCCGGGGCAGTCGACGTGCGCGTAGTGGCGCTTGTCGGTCTGATACTCCACGTGCGCGATGTTGATCGTGATCCCGCGCTCGCGCTCTTCCGGCGCGTTGTCGATCTGATTGTAGGCCCGGTACTCGGCCATCTTCTTGAGCGCCAACACCTTGGTGATCGCCGCCGTCAGCGACGTCTTGCCATGGTCGATGTGCCCGATCGTCCCGATGTTCAGGTGCGGCTTGCTGCGGTCGAACTTCTCCTTCGACATGTCTTCCCTCCGCTGTACTAGTCAGCTAGTCGGCTGGTCGTCCAGTCGGCTAGTCAGGTGATCGACGAGGCGACTGGGGGACCAGCCGACTGGCCGACTACGTTGAGCCCAAGACGAGGATTGAACTCGTGACCTCACCCTTACCAAGGGTGTGCTCTACCAACTGAGCTACTTGGGCAAACAAGTGGGCGGTGCAGGATTTGAACCTACGAAGGCTTTTGCCAACTGATTTACAGTCAGTCCCCTTTGGCCGCTTGGGTAACCGCCCCTATTCAACTGTCAAGGCTAGCCGACGATGGGAATTGAACCCATAACCTACCGCTTACAAGGCGGTTGCTCTGCCGATTGAGCTACGTCGGCACGTTAGCCGGAAGATTATAACAGACTTCCGGCCAAACAGGTGGATTGTACGCAGGTCAGGGGTGGGAGTCAAGGAAAAGCGAGGAAGGAGGCGCGAAGGGCGAAGAGCGCGGCAGCGTTCGCTCCTCCCTCCTCCTTCCTCATGTCCTAGTGGTTGAGCTCTTCTTTTACAGCCAGATACAGGTTTTCGGCCTTGAGCTCGGCCAGGGTGTAACACTCGCACCCGAGGGCGTCGGCCAGTTTGGCGGCCAGGCCCTGATCGAAGGCGGCGTGCTCCATGTTGACCACGATCGAGCGGATGGCCTTCTCTTTGAACTGGTCGGCGATGCGATGGGCCTCGATTTGGGGCGGCAGGTGCGTGATCGAGACGTTTCCGGCCCCGTCGGTCAGCAGGATCATCAACGGCATCACATCCGGGTGCAGGCGCTGCTCCTGAACGATCGTGTCGTAAGCCATCTGCAGACCGGCCGAGAGCGGGGTCTTGCCGCCGACCGGGATGTCGGCCAGGGCGCTTTGCGCTAACTGGACCGAGTTGGTCGGTTGCAGGACGAGCGTGGCCCGATTTTTCTGGAAGACGACCAGGCCGACCCGGTCGCGACGCTGGTAGGCGTCCGTCAGGAGCGAGAGGATCGCGCCCTTGGTGGCCTGCATGCGCTCGGCCACGGCCATCGACCAGGAGGCGTCGACGACGAACAGGATCAGGTTGGCCGCGCGCTTGACCCGCACCTTGCGCTGCAGGTCGCTCATCTCGATCGAGAAGGCGACGTTGCGCGCGTCGCGCTCCTCCTCGCGCGCGCGCTGGAAGGGCGCCGCGGCACGCAGCGTGGCATCGAAGGCGAGGTCGTTGGTTTTTCCACCGGCCGGACGCGCCTGGATGTATCGACCGCGCTTGCGGTCGGTCTTGGTGCGCGAACGCCGCCCGCCCTGCTTGCGGGTCAGCTTGTCGAGGGGCGTGTCGAGCTTCCGGGTCTGGAACTCCTGACCTGTGGAGACCTTCTGCCCGCCCTCCCACCAGCGTGCCGGGTCGCGGTCGAACGGGCTGGACTGCGGTTGAATCTGCGGCTGGGTCGGCTGCTCCTCCGACGCCGTGCCGCTCTCAGACTCGCTGCTCAGCGACTCTTTTTTTTTGCGGCGTCGGGCGACGCGTCCTCGGCCGATTGAGGCTGCTCCTCGCCCTGCCCATCCCACTCGCCTGCCAGCTGCTCGATGCGATCCTGCAGATTGGTCAGGTTCGCCTCTTGCTGGTTGAAGGGCCCACGGCGGACGCGGTGCGGCAGCGCCAGTTCGGCGGCCACGGCAATGTCTTGCTCTGTGATCTGAGTCCGGCCGCGCCAGGCGGCGTGGGCGCGCGCGCCCTTGAGGATGACCAGATCGGCGCGGTGACCGTCGACGTTCATCGAGGCCGTCAGCGACGCGATCGTGAACAGGTCGCGGCGCGTGTACTGAACCTTGTCGATCAGTTCCCGGGCCTTGACGATCTCGGCCGAGAGCGCGTGCTCACGCGGTAGCCACTTGGCCTGAAAGGCGTCGGAGTCGGCATCGTTCTCGAGGTTGCGCTCCATCACGGCCATGCGCTCCTGGGCGTTGCTGAGCGCATGGATCTCGACCGAGAAGGCGAAGCGGTCAAGCAGCTGCGGGCGCAGCTCGCCTTCCTCGGGGTTCATGGTGCCGACCAGGATGAAGCGGGCCGGGTGCATGAACGAGATGCCTTCGCGCTCGACCACGTTCACGCCCATCGCGGCCGAGTCGAGCAACAGGTCGACGACGTGGTCGTCGAGCAGGTTGACTTCATCAATGTAGAGCAGACCGCGGTTGGCGGCCGCCAGCACGCCAGGTTCGAAGTGCTTCTCGCCCTGTTTGATGGCCTTCTCGATGTCGAGTGTGCCGACCACCCGATCCTCGGTGGCGCTGACCGGCAGATCGACGAACGCGATCCGCCGGCGCGCGATCTTCATGTCCTGGCCGGCCGCGCGCCGATCCTTCGCCCAATCCGACCAGGTGCCGGGGGCGTTGGGATCGTCGTTGAACGGCGACTCGGCAAAGACCTCGATATCCGGCAGCAGGGCCGACAGCGCGCGCGAGGCCGTCGATTTGGCTGTGCCGCGCTCGCCGCGGATGAGCACGCCGCCGATGCGTGGATCGATGGCATTCAGGATCAGCGCGCTCTTCATGCGCTGTTGACCGACGATGGCTGTAAATGGAAGTTGTGCTGGCATAGGGATTGGTTTCTATTATAGCCTCAACGCATTGGCGAATGGTGAAAGGTGAAATCTGGGGCAACTGACCACGCCGCCTCGGCACCGCTCCAGGCTTCCCGCACCACGCCCCCGCTCCGGCTTCGTCCCAAGAACAGGGTTTGCAGGATTTGCAGTTTTACCGATATAATGGCCGACAGTCCGCTTTTGGAGAAGATGTATAGCATGACCGAGCAAAACAAGGGCAAGGGCAACGAGCCTGAGCATCCGATGCAGTCCCTGCTGGACGCCGACAGCGGGTTGAGCATGCCAGGCAGAGGTGAGATCCGAGACGGCGTAATCGCGCGGATCACACCGAGCGAAATCCTTGTCGACGTGGGCGCCAAGTCCGAAGGCGTCATCACCGGCCGCGAGCTGGACGCCGTCGACGAAGCCTCGCGCAAGGCGCTGACCGTGGGTCAGACGATCCCCGTGTATGTGGTCGACCCCGAAGACCGCAACGGGAACATCGTGCTGTCGCTGGTCCGGGCCAAGGAAGAGCGCGATTGGCAGCTGGCCGAAGATCTGTTGAAGTCGCAAGAGGTCTACAACGGCCAGGTTGCGGGTTACAACAAGGGCGGCCTGATCGTCAAGGTCGGCAATCTGCGCGGGTTCATCCCGGCCTCGCAGGTCAGCCAGCAGCGCCGCCGCCGCACCGAAGGCATCGAAGCCCCCGAGCAAAAGTGGGGCAAGATGATCGGCGAGTCGGCGATGGTCAAGGTCATTGAAGTCGACCGCAGCCGCAACCGCCTGATCCTGTCCGAGCGCGCCGCCAGCAAGGAGTCGCGCGAGGCTCAGAAGGAAAAGCTGCTGGCCGAGATCAAGCCGGGCGACGTCCGCAAGGGCCACGTCATCAGCCTGGCCGACTTCGGCGCCTTCATCGACATCGGCGGCGCCGACGGCCTGGTGCACCTGAGCGAGATCTCGTGGAAGCGCGTGCAGCACCCGAGCGAAGTCCTCAAGGTTGGCCAAGAGGTCGAGGTCGAGGTGCTCAATGTCGACCGCGAGCGCAAGCGCATCGGTCTGTCGATCAAGCGCCGCGAGCAGGATCCGTGGACGGTCCTCAAGGATCGTTACAAGGCCGGTCAGCTGGTGCAAGGCACGATCACCAAGCTCACAAAGTTCGGCGCGTTCGCCAAGATCGACGGCGAGGACGACGTCGAGGGCCTGATCCACGTCTCCGAGCTGGCCGACACCCGCATCGACCATCCCAAGTCGGCGGTCAGCGAGGGCCAGCGCGTCACCCTGCGCGTGCTCAAGGTCGACCCCGACAAGCGCCGCATCGGCCTGAGCCTGAAGCGCGCGGCCTCGGCCGAGTACGCGGATGCAGACTGGGAGCAGCTGGCCTCGAATCTCGACGAAGTGGCCATGTCGAACGACGAGACCGAAGGCTGAGCGCCCTTCCCCAAGGGTTTTGAACCTGAAAGAGGCCGGGTATCCCCCCCGGCCTCTTTTTATTCGCAAAACCAGCCCCAATTCGCCTGGCTGGACCCCAGCTGAGCGCCATTCTCAAGCTTCTTCTCCAGCATTCACGAGAATCTTATAGAAGAAGCGTACATTTCGGGCAACAATCATGCACTAAGGTTGACGTATCGTCCGTCTGGCGCGGGAACTGACCGCTTTTCGGTGCCGTCAAGGACATACGAGCCGGTTCGCCAGACGGCGGATCGGTGCTTACTTCGGGGTGCGCGTAAACCTGCCCGTTTGGGGTGGCGAACCCATCAAGGTAGTTTGATAGAATAACGTGCGAACGAGGTGGGAGTCCGGGCGCCCTGTGCGCCGGCCTGTTCACTGAGAGAGGAGACCACCTGTGTCTGACAAATTGCAGCGCTTTACGCAACGGGCCCGGCGTGTGCTGGCTCTGGCGCAAGAAGAAGCCGAGCGAATGAAGCACGCCTACATCGGCACCGAGCATCTGCTGCTGGGTCTCATGAAGGAAGAAGGCGGGGTCGCCAGCCGTGTCTTGCGCGAGCTGGGTCTTGAGACTCGCCGTGTGCAGGAGATCGTCGAGCGGCTGACCGGGGCCAACAAGACCGCGCCGACCGCCAAAGTCGATCTATCGCCGGGCACCAAGCGCGTGCTTGAGCTGGCCGTCGATGAGGCCCGCCGCATGGGCCATCATTACATCGGCACCGAGCACCTGCTGCTCGGCCTGGTGCGCCAGAACGAGGGCGTCGCCATCGATGTGTTGAAGAAGCTGGGCGTCTCGGCCGAGCAGATCCGGCGCCAGACCCGGCGCGTGCTGCAGGAGAGCCCGACCCAGCAATCGAACCCGCCCGCGTCGCAGCAGACGCAAAAGCCCGAGCGCCAGGCCGTGGCCCCGGGCGGCGAAGGGCGTCAAAAGAAGGAAAAGGCCAAGACCCCGCTGGTGGATCAACTGGCGACCGATCTGACAGCTTTGGCCGAGGAAAACAAACTCGACCCGGTCGTCGGGCGCGAGCAGGAGATCGAGCGCGTCATCCAGATCCTGGCGCGCCGCACCAAGAACAACCCCGCCCTGATCGGCGAGCCGGGCGTCGGCAAGACGGCCATCGTCGAAGGGCTGGCGCAACGCATCGTCGCCGGCGACACGCCCGAGCCCCTGCTCGACAAGCGGGTGCTGCAGCTCGACGTCGGGTCGCTGGTGGCCGGCACCATGTACCGCGGCCAATTCGAGGAGCGCCTCAAGCGCGTGATCGAGGAGCTCAAGCAAAGCGACGCCATCCTGTTCATCGACGAGGTCCACATGCTGGTGGGCGCCGGCGCGGCCGGCTCGTCGGTGGATGCGGCCAACATCCTCAAACCCGCCCTCGCCCGCGGCGAGCTGCAGGTGATCGGCGCGACCACGCTCGAGGAGTACCGCAAGCACATCGAGAGCGATGCGGCGCTCGAACGCCGTTTCCAGCCGGTGCAGGTCGACGAACCGTCGATCGACGAGACCATTGAGATCCTGCGCGGTGTGAAGAAGGCCTACGAAGAGCATCACAAGCTGGTGATCACCGAGGCCGCCATCGACGCCGCCGCCCGGCTGTCGGCCCGTTACGTGCCTGATCGCTTCCTGCCCGACAAGGCCATCGACCTGATCGACGAGGCCTCGTCGCGGGTGCGCATGTACAAGAGCCCCGAGGCCCGCAAGTTCAAAGCCGCCGTCGGGGAGTTGCGTGGCCTGCGCGCCGAGCATCAACTCGCCGTCGAAGAAGAGCGAATGGAAGACGCGCAGGACCTGGTTAACCGCCAGGCCGAGCTCGAGGCCCAGATCGACCAGATGCGCGCCGGGTGGGATCGCGACAGCAGCCCGCAGGTGCTCGAGGAAGACATCGCCGAGGTGGTCGGCATGTGGACCGGGATCCCGGTCACGCAGATCACCGAGGCCGAGACGGCGCGGCTGCTCAAGATGGAGCCGGCCCTGCACCAGCGCATCATCGGGCAGCACGAAGCCATCGAGGCGATCTCGAAGGCCGTGCGGCGCGCCCGGGCCGGTTTGAAAGATCCCAAGCGCCCGATCGGCAGCTTCATGTTCCTTGGGCCAACCGGCGTCGGCAAAACCGAGCTGACCAAGACCCTGGCCGAGTTCATGTTCGGCAGCGAAGAGGCCGTGATCCAGCTCGACATGAGCGAGTTCATGGAGCGGCACACCGTCTCGCGGCTGGTCGGCGCCCCGCCCGGCTACGTCGGTTACGAAGAGGCCGGCCAGCTGACCGAGGCCATCCGCCGCCGCCCGTACTCGATCGTGGTCTTCGACGAGGTCGAGAAGGCGCACCCCGAGGCGCACAACATGCTCCTCCAGATCATGGAGGAAGGCCACCTCTCGGACGCCAAGGGCAAGAAGGTCAACTTCCAGAACGCGATCATCATCATGACCTCGAACGTCGGGGCGGATATGATCAAACGTCAGGCCTCGCTCGGCTTCGCGATCAAGCGCGACGAGAAGGTCACGGAAGAGATGGCCTATGACGAGCTGCGCAAGAAGCTGACGGATGCGCTCAAGCGCGTCTTCCGGCCGGAGTTCCTGAACCGGCTCGACGGCACGATCATCTTCCGGCCCCTGACCCGCGACGAGATCAAGCAGATCGTGTCGCTCGAGGTGGCCAAGGTGTCGGTCCGGTTGGCCGAGCACGAGCTCAAGCTCGACCTGACCCCCGAGGCCAGCGACAAGATCGCCGAGATCGGCTACGACCCGGATCTGGGCGCGCGACCGCTGCGCCGCGTGGTGCAGAACAAGATCGAGGACGCGGTCTCCGACGGCGTGCTCTCCGGTCGCTTCCAACCCGGTGACACCATCCGCGTGGTGGTCCGCGACGACGAGGTCGTGCTGGCGGTCGACCGCGAGGACGCCGCGCCCGAGCCGGAGGCCGAAGCCCCCGCCGCGGTCTGACCGAACCTGCGCTGTGCAAATCGTCAAAGGGCGCCCGAGCATTCGGGCGCCCTTTCTGTTTGGCGGATGCGATAATCGGACGAAAGTGATCGGAACCCCTGGACGGATTGGCGCGTCAAGGAAAGGATAAGACACCGGGAGTGTCCCGATGTGTCCCGATGTGCCTCGATGTTCGGGCCCGGCCCTGAAACCGGCGGCCCGCTGCGTTCAAGGAAGAACGAAAGGAACGACCCATGCTGAACCGCTCGATCAAAACCCTGGCGTGGCTGCTGCCCGCCATTGCCGCACAACTGGCCTGCAGCCTGACCGGCGCGCCGGCCCCCACACCGACGACCGCGCCGGCCGATCCAACAGCCGCGCCGACGTCCGAGGTGCCTCCGACGGCCGAGCCCACGGCGGCGCCGACCGAAGCGCCCGCCCCCACCGAACCGCCTGCGCCCACCCCGACAGCGGCACCGGTTGGGCCCAGCTGTCAGGTGGCATACGTGCGCGCCGGTCAGCTGTACTGTCGGTTGGACGGCGGCGGCGAGGTGCGTGTGACAGCCGTCGACGGCGGTTCGTTGCAGGCCGCCGCGATCTCGAGCGATGGCGCCTGGGTGGCCTACATCATAGGCGTGCCGGATGGCCCGGGCGACCTATTCGCGATCCGGGTCGCCGACGCCGCGGGCGGGACGCTGACGCCGACCGCGCTGGCCAATGCCACCAACCTGCCCGGCAGCCAACCCGGCGACATCGTCTCGGCTCGCACGATCGCGTTTGTGCCCGGAACGCAAACGCTGCTGTTCGATACCCGGTACGTCCCGGCTGGCGGCATCCAGGGCCCCGGCGAGTACATCAACAACGACCTGTGGCGCGTCAACGTCGACGGCAGCGGGCTGAGCCAGCTGGCGCCGAACGGCACGGCCGGGCGCTACGCGATCAGCCCGACCGGCGGACACGTGGCGCTGTCGAGCGGCAATACCATCTCCGTGCTCGACCTGGCCGCGGGCTCGATCGCGGCGGCGATCGAGTTCGACCCAATCCTGACCTACAGCGAGTATGCCTACAAGCCTGAAGCCGTCTGGAGCGCCGACGGGTCGGTGTTCACCGTGGCCGTGCCCTCGGTCGACCCGATGGCCGCCGACACGCACGCAACCCTGCATCGAATCAACACAGCCGGGATCGAAGAGCCGCTCGGCCTGATCCCGGGCAACTTCGTCTTCGGCGGCGTAATCCGTGTGGCGCCGACCGGTGAGCGCGTGGCGTATGGGTACAGTGACGGGACCGGGGCGGTCTCGGCCTTGACCCTGCAACGCCTGCCCAGCGACCCGGCGCCCGGGGGCGTCACCATCCCCGAGATCACATGGCTGAACTGGTCGCCGGATGGCGCGCGCCTGGCGGTCGGCCATCGCAACGTGGTTGCCAATGCCCAGATCGTCGAGCCGGATGGGTCGTTGCGATCGCTCGATCTACCGGTGATCGATCTCGTCTGGCGCGGGAGCGATGTGTACTACCTCGTCGTCAACGGCGACGGCAGCCACGAGATCACGGTCTTGCGACCCACCGGCGTGGAGGTCCTGGCGACCGAGCTCGGCGCGGCGCTTTGGGCAGTGCGCTGAACCCGTCGAACCGCGAAGACTCAAAGACCGCGAAGAAACTTCGCGGTCTTTGAGTCTTCGCGGTTCACAATGCTTTTTGAAGTCAGGGGATGAACGCCCCCGCCGGCCCGGCCGGATCGATGATGGTCGCCAGATCGGCATAGGGCACCGCGATCTCCTGCGGCCCGGCGGCGTAAGGCCCGACCTGATACGGATCGAACGAGATCAGGAGACCGGCGTCCGTCAGGCTCCAGTTACGATAATTCAACGCATCGGGCGCGGCGCCGGTCTCGAAGCCGACGAAGAAATCGGTCGTCTCGAGCCTGGCGATGCAATAGTCCGAGATCGGTCCGAGGTAATCGGCCCCGGGCGCGAACAGGTCGGCCAGGATCAACTCGCGCGCTGTGGCGAAGTCGAAGTTGATGGTCTGGCTGAAGCTATACGGATGCGCGGCACCGGCGACGTAGCCGCCCACGTCCAGACGCAGGCTGACCACCCGCGGCGTGAGCGCGAACCGGGTTGCGTTGACCGAGAAGAAACTACCCAACTCGCCGACGAGGGCGGGATCGGGCGGGTAGAGAGCCAGGTCGTTGACAAAGGCCGTCGTCATCTCATCGACCTTGGCGGAGACGACGCCGTTGAACGCAGCCGTCGGCGCATCGCCCGGTTCGGAGGCGCGCAACACCGGCACGTTCACTTCAAGTGTGTAGGTCACGGGGTCGGTATACGCGTTGGAGGCGGCGCGCTCCTCCCAGAATCGCTCGAGCGCGGCCCCGGCCTCGAGCGCGGAGGTGGCCGTCGGCTCGACGGCTGGCGGGCTGGTTTCTACGACCACCGGGGCCTCGGTGGGATCGGCCGGAGCCTCGGTCGGGGTTGAGGCGCTTTCGGGCCCAGCCGATGTCATCGCGTCCGGGTACGGCGGTGTCGGGGCGCCGACCGAGGCGCAGGCCAGGGCGGCTGTGGCCAGGGCCGTGACCAGAATGGGCATGGGCGAGGACTGCATCGTCACCTCCAGCTTGGAAAGACAACTGCTGATCATCGTAACACGTGGCGCCTAGAACAGATGTTATAATCTTCGTTTATGAGCAAGATCCGCACGCAATACGTGTGTTCGAACTGCGGCCGCACGGCCCCCCGCCCCATGGGCAAGTGCCCGGGCTGCGGCGAGTTCAACAGCATGGTCGAAGAGACCGTGGCGGCGCCGACCAAGGTCGTCAACGCGCGGGCCGGCGGTGTCGCCCGGATCGGCTCGGCCCGCTCGATGCCGCAAAAGCTCTCCGACGTCGAGGGCATGACCGACTCGCGCTGGCCGGTGCCGATCCGCGAGCTCTCGCGCGTGTTGGGCGGCGGCGTGGTGCCTGGTTCGATCGTGCTCATCGGCGGCGACCCCGGCATCGGCAAGTCGACCTTGCTGCTCCAGATGACGCTGCACATGGTCGAGTCGGTCGGGCCAGTGCTGTACGTCTCGGGCGAGGAGTCGGAGCGTCAAATCAAGATGCGCGCGGACCGGCTGGCGGCCGAGGCCGGCCCGGACGCCGGGCTGAGCGCGGCAGCCGTCTCCGAGCAGCTGTACGTCCTGACCGAAACGAACCTCGAGGTCATCCTCGAACACGTCCAGCAAGTCAAGCCGCAGCTGCTTGTGATCGACTCGATCCAGACCGTATACCTGGCCGGGCTCGAGTCGACAGCCGGCTCGGTCAGCCAGGTGCGGGAGTGTGCCGCGCGCCTGCAAGAGCTGGCCAAAACTTCGGGCATCGCGGTCTTCCTGATCGGGCATGTCACCAAAGAAGGGACGCTGGCCGGGCCGCGCGTGCTCGAGCACATCGTCGACACGGTGCTGCAACTTGAGGGCGATCGCTACCAGGCCTATCGTCTCTTACGGGCTGCCAAAAATCGCTTCGGCGCGACCAGCGAGGTCGGTGTGTTCGAGATGGCCGGGAGCGGCCTGGTCGAGGTCACCAACCCGTCGGAGGTCTTTCTGGCCGAGCGGATGGTCAACGTGCCGGGCTCGGCTATCGCCGTGACGATGGAGGGCACCCGGCCGATCCTGGTTGAGGTGCAGGGCCTGACCAGCCCCAACGCGATGGGCAATCCCCGGCGCACGCCCAACGGCGCCGATCTCTATCGGTTGCTCATGATCATCGCCGTGCTCGGGCGCCGGGCCGGGGTGCGCCTGGGCGAGAACGACGTCTTCGTCAACATCGTCGGCGGCCTCAAGATCGACGAGCCGGCGGCCGACCTGGCCGTGGCGGCCGCGATTGCCTCGTCCGCGCTCGACCGGGCGGTGCTGGCAGACTGCGTCTTGATCGGCGAAATCGGTCTTTCGGGTGAGCTCCGCGCCGTCGGTCAGCTCGGCCAGCGGTTGCGCGAGGCGCACCAGCTCGGCTTCCGCCGGGCGATCGTCCCGCGCGCATTGCGGAAATCGCTCGACACGTGGCCCGACAGCCTGGAGGTGATCCAGTGCCGGTCGGTGCGTGATGCGCTCGAAAAGGTGCTGATTCCTGGGCGGAAGTCGGATGGGGAGTAATATTGAGGTCGGGCCGGCGCGGTCTTTCAGCCTGGTTTTTGCTGCGAATTCGGCCCGTTGCGCGGACCAGGCGCGACAATGGCGCGCCGGTTACTCTCTTCGCGGCCAGGATCCGCGGTCAACAACGTGCGCGTGCACGCGGATCCTAAGTCTCCAGTGAGAATACCGGCCTGGGAGTACAATCAGCCGTCATAAAATTGACTCTGGGTTGCCGCAGTGTTAAAATCTTTCTAACGCGGCGATCATTCATTCATTATTCGCGTCGCAGCCGGTTTCATCATTTTCACACCCGCCAACATGTCACCGTCACGAACCAGGCACCGCTGAAACGACCGATTCATTCATTCATCATCCTTCGGTCCCGCCCCACGGCGGCGGTTGTGCCCAGGCCAGTGAGCCTGCCCAATCGTTTTCGGCAGTGCGCCAGTGACAACGACAACAGGTGAGTGCGGATGATCCATCCGGGCGCTCGCCTGTTTTGCGTTAATCGGGGCGGAGGTCTCATTATGGTCAGCGTGGAGTTTGGTGTCCGTATTTTGGGGATGGTCGGTTTTGCGGTTCTGGGTTGGTTCGGCGGCGAGATGCTTGCCCCGTACATCAACACGGGCGCAACCTTCACGGCGGTCACGGTAGCGGCGGTCGGAGCGCTGACCGGCCTGACCATCACCCCATATCTGACCACCCGCCCCCTGCGCTGGGTGCGTGCCCGAGTCAGCGAACTGCCGATCTCGGTGCTCTTGATGGGGATGGTCGGCCTGATCGTCGGCCTGATCATCGCCGGGCTGCTCTCCTTCCCGCTCTCGCTCCTTCCGGAACCGTTCAGCGGCATCCTGCCCTTCGTCAGCGCCATCGGCCTCTCCTGGCTGGGCGTGCAGGTCTTTGTGATGCGCCAGAAGGACATCATCAACCTGTTCCGCAACCGGCTCCCCGGGCGGCCGGTCGAAGCCAAGGAAAAGGACAAGGAGAAGGAGAAGGAGCGCGAGAACGGTGTGCTGGTCGACACCAGCGTGATCATCGACGGGCGCATCGCCGATATCGCGCGCACGGGCTTCATCCTGGGCACGTTGTTGGTGCCGAAGTTCGTGCTGAGCGAGCTTCAGCACATCGCCGACTCCTCCGACAGCCTGCGCCGCAACCGCGGCCGCCGCGGGCTTGAGGTGCTCAATCAGCTCCAAAAAGAGGGCGGCGTGCCGGTCAAGTTCACCGACGCCGATCCGGCCGGCGTGCGCGAGGTGGACGACAAGCTGGTGACGCTGGCCAAGAAGCTCAACTGTGCGGTCCTCACCAACGACTACAACCTCAACCACGTCGCCCAGCTGCAGGGCGTCAAGGTCCTGAACGTCAATGAGCTGGCCAACGCCGTCAAGGTGGTCTTCCTGCCGGGCGAGACGCTGCGGGTGACGATCATCCAGGACGGCAAGGAGCCGAGCCAGGGCGTCGGTTACCTCGATGACGGCACGATGGTGGTCGTCGACGACGGCCGCCGGCAGATGAACCAGTCGATCAACGTCGTGGTCACCAAGATCTTTCAGACCACGGCCGGTCGAATGGTGTTTGCGCGACTGGAACCCACGTCGGTCGGTTCGGGTCGCGACTCGCGCTGACCCGACGAAGACACTGCAACGACCTGCGGGCCTGACCAGGGAGCTGCGCGACAGCGCCTGATCCGGATCGCCTGCGATAAGCCGAGAAAAACAAAGCCAACACTCATGACAGCCGAACTCACCCTGACCAATGTGCTGACCCGCAAGAAAGAAAGCTTCGAGCCGGTGGTGCCCGGCCAGGTCAGCCTGTATGTGTGCGGTCCGACCGTGCAGGATTACATGCACATCGGCCACGCCAAGACGTACATCGCCTTCGACGTGATCGTGCGCTACCTGCGCTATCGCGGACTGCGCGTGCGGTACGTGCAGAACATCACCGATGTCGGGCACCTGCTTGACAGTGGCGAGGACCGGATACTCAAGGGGGCGGCGCGCGATCGGGTTCAGCCCATGCAGGTGGTCGAGACGTACATGCGCGAGTACTTCGCCGACATGGATGCCCTGGGCGTCGGCCGGCCCGACATCTCGCCGCGGGCCTCGGGCCACATCCCCGAGCAGATCGAGATGATCAAGACCCTGATTGCCAGCGGCCACGCCTACGAGGTGAACGGCTCGGTCTACTTCGACGTCAGCGCCTTCCCGGAATACGGCAAGCTCTCGGGCCGGCGGGTCGAGGAGGCCGAGGCCGGGGCGCGCGAGGCGGTGCGCGAGGAGAAGCGCAATCCCGAGGATTTCGCGCTCTGGAAAAACGCGCCGCCCGAGCACATCCTGAAGTGGCCGAGCCCGTGGGGTTGGGGCTACCCGGGCTGGCACATCGAGTGCTCGGCCATGGCCACCAAATACCTGGGCGAGACCTTTGACATTCACGGCGGCGGGCGCGAGAACATGTTCCCTCATAACGAGTGCGAGATCGCGCAGGCCGAAGCGGCGACGGGCAAGCCGTTCGCGCGCTACTGGCTGCTCACCGGCTCGTTGACGCTCGACGGCGTCAAGATGTCCAAGAGCCTGGGCAACGTCGTGCGGATCAAGGACGCAGTGGCCAAGAACCGACCCGAGGCCATTCGCTACTTCATGCTCTCGGCCCACTACGCCGGCCCGATCGATTATTCGGACGCCGCGTTGGAGGCCTCGACCCGCGGCTGGGAACGCATCGCCGGGGCCTACAGCGCGGCGCGGCAATGGCTCGATCGCGACAAGACCGTGGACGGCGGGCCGCAGACCACAGAGGCAGGCGCCGAAGTGGCTCAAGCCGTGACCGATCTCCGCGCACGCTTCATCGAGGCCATGGGCGACGACTTCAACGCACCCGTGGCGCTCACGGTCGTGCAAGACCTGGCCCGGCTCTCGAACACGCTGATCAACGCGAACGAGCCGCCGGCCCGCGCGGATGTCGCGGCGTGCGTGGCCTTGTTTGACGAGCTCGCCGGCGGCGTCCTGGGCATCCTGCCCAAGACGGCTGAGACCGGGAGCGGCTCGGCCGAGCGGGAGGCCGGGTTGATCAACCTGTTGATCGAGATGCGCAAGGATGCCCGCGCCCGCAAGGATTTCGCAGCGTCCGATCGCATCCGCGATCAACTCAAGGCCCTCGGGGTGGTGCTCGAAGACGGCAAGGCCGGCACGACCTGGAAGTTCGGCGACTGAGTGCGCTCGAGTTTTGCTTTGCGCAAAACGCCACGGTGTCCCGTGGCGTTTTGCATTCTTTCGACCGTGCTGGCTATAATCTGGGCGTGGTTTCGCCGATCACAACGATCGATCGCCCTGCCGGTGAGCGTTGGGTAATCCCCTGGCATGGGCTCGTTTTGGGCGCTCTCCTCCTTCCGGCGCTTTCGCGCTGGTGGCTGACCGACCTTCCCGGCGGTCCGGATCAAGCCGTCCACGTTTATCGCGCTGTCCAACTCGATTGGGCCCTGACGCAAGGCGAATGGTATCCCCGATGGGCGGCCGACCTGGTGTACGGGTTCGGTTATCCGCTGTTCAGCGTGGCCGGCCCCGGGGCGCAATACCTGATCGTCGCCTTGCACCGGCTTGGACTCTCCTTCCTCGACGCCACATTGACAGCCTTCGCCCTGGCCGACCTGATCGGCGCCGGCGGGGCCTTCGTGTTTGGGCGCGCGCTTTTCGGTTCTCGGGGCGGAGCCCTGACCGCTCTGGCTTATGCCTATGCCCCCTATGTGTTGATGTCGCTGCAACGCGGGGCCTTACCGGAGTCGCTTGGGCTGGCGTTGCTGCCCTGGCTGCTGTGGTCGATCTGGCAGCTTCACAGCGCCCCTGGCGCGGCGAACATCGCGCGGACGGCGGCCCTGTTCGGCGCCCTACCCTATATCCACAATCCGTCGACCGCCCTCGCCGGCGGATGTGCCGTCGGCCTGATCGCCGTACTGACCCTGACCGCGCCGCGCCCCGAGCGCGCGCGAGCGCTGTTGGCCTGCGGGGGGGCGCTGACCCTGGGCCTGGCCGTCTCGGCCTGGTTCTGGATGCCGGTGGTCTTCGAGTTCAACGCCATTCACATCGAGCGCGCCTACAGCCCGCCGGTGCTCGACTACCACTTTCACTTCCTGTCGATCGCCGAGTTGTTTGCCTGGCCTCAGCCCTTCGACAAGAACCTGATCGGCGTGTTTGTGCCGCGTGCCCTGGGCTGGCCGCAAATCGCGCTGGCCTTCGTCGCCCTGGCGCAGTGGCGGGCAGGCGACCGCCGCGTGCGCGCCGTGGTCTGGGCAGCAGCCGGCGCCGTGGTGGTGCTGGCAGCACTGACGCTTCCGAGCGCGGTCTGGGCCTGGGATAACGTTCCGGGGCTGCGTTTGATCCAATTCCCGGTGCGCCTGCTCGGCCCGGCCAGCCTGCTGCTTGCGCTCCTGGCCGGTCGGAGCGCCCCGCCGGATGGGGCTCCGGCTGTCACCTGGCGTCGCAGTCTGCAGCTCCCGGTCGCCGCCGCCGGCCTGATCATGTTCGCTCTCCCCTGGACCTACGTGCGGCTGGATCCGCAGGTCTCGGCCAACCCCACGTTGAGCCAGATCCATGACTGGGAGCGCCGGACCGGCACCATCGGCACGACCACCGCCGGTGAGTATCTGCCGATTTGGGTGACCGACCTTCCGGACCCCGAAACCCTGCGTGCCGCCTACGCGGTCGGCTCCCCGGTGAACCGATTGGATCCCGCCTCCCTCCCGGCCGAAGCGCGCGTCCTATCGCAGGAGGCCGGCTACACCCGGCAGGTCGTCGTGATCGAGAGCCCGAAATCCTTCACGGCGGTCTTCAACGTGTTTTACTATCCCGGCTGGCAGGCCACCGTCAACGGCGCTGCCGTCGAACTCTTGCCCACAACGCCGACCGGCCTGATCAGCTTGCCGGTCGCCACGGGGCGCTCGACGATCGTGTTGGCGTTTGGGACGCCTCCGGTACGCCAGGCGGCCGCCGCGGTGAGCCTGCTGGGCGTAGTCGGACTCGTGCCGTTGTTCGGCGCCGAGCGACTCCGCCGCATCACGCCGAAACCGGAACGGGCCGATCCAGCTCCCCCAATGCCCTGGCCCGCGGTCGGGCTGGGCGTTTTGGGGATCGGTCTGACCGTGCTCCGTCTGGCCGGCCAGACACTCGACACGCCTTTCGCGCATACCCGTCTGAGCGACGGCGGCGTGGAGGGATTGCCGCCTCTGGCGCTCTCTTTCGCTGATCGCTTGACATTGATCGGGATCGAGCAGAGCGCCACGACCATCGCGGCCGATCAAGCCCTGACCGTGGCGTTGTACTGGCGTATGCCGGAGCCGACCGGCGAGGACCTGAGCGTGCAACTGACCCTGCGCGACGCTAACGGCGACTTCTTCGGGCAATCCGACTCGCACAACCCGGCGGACTTCCCGACTTCACGCTGGACGAGCGACCTGTATGGCCGCGATCAGCACACGCTGACGCCTTACCCCGGCACACCGCCGGGGACATATGCGCTGATGACGACCGTCTATCGACGCGTCGATGGCTTTCAACTGGCAGCGCCGGTCGCCGTTGGCACGGTTACGGTGACCTGTCCACGCGATGCGCCGACCCTCAAACCCCTCAAGCGCCTTGACGCAGGTTTCGGGCCGATCACGCTGCTGGGTGTCGACTGGGTGGATCCGACGCTCGACGCCGGCGCCACGCTGTCATTCACAGCCCACTGGTCAACGCGTGCAGCCCCAGCCCGGGATCTCAAAGCGCAGTTGCGGCTCTATGATGGGTCGGGGGCGGTTGCGGCTGAGCGGACTATTTCGCCGATCCGAGCCGATTACCCCACAACGGAATGGCAACCGGGTTGTCCGTTGCGGGCGCCGCTCCGGATTCGGATTCCGGCCGAACTGCAAGGCGGTCACTACACCGTGGGCATGGTGTTGTTCGACGGTGACACGCCCACCCCAGAGCCCGCCGTCACGTTGGGTGCAATCGACGTGCGCGAGCCGGTGCGGAGCCAGGCAGCGCCGGTCTTCGAGCACTTCGTCGGTACGCGGTTCGGCGATGTGGCGGAGTTGGTCGGATGGTCGTTGACGGGCGATCAGGTCACGCTCGTCTGGAGGTCCTTGGGCACAAACACCCAGGACTTCACGGTTTTCGTGCATGGGCTGGCCTCAGATGACACCATCATCGGGCAGAGCGACTCGCCGCCGGCCGGCGGCACACGCGCCACGACCTCCTGGGTCGGCGGCGAGTACATCGTGGACGAGCATGTGCTGGCACTCCATGCGGAACCGGTGCGACTGCGGATCGGGCTATACGAGCCGGCGACCGGCGCCAGGGTGTCTACCGACACCGGCGCCGAGTATGTGATCGTGACCCCTTAAGTTGCGCCGCCGCTCCTCAGCGGCGCAAGACCGGCAGATAAAGGCGTTGAATTTGTGACCAGACGGCCACCGGCACAGTCGACCAGACGCCGCTGTTTTCCACACCGACCGCGGCCGTCCTCGGCGTCGCCACATCGCCTGCCAACAAAGTCGCGCGCAGTGTCCCGGCATCGATCAGGGTGGTCGCGCGTGCCTGACCATCCCACGTCACGTGCGTGCCGCCGCCAAAACCCGCGCCCCGCACGATGACGGTCGTGTCGCCCGGCCCATAGGCGCGGGGCTCAACCGAAAGACCCAGTTCCACCGCGCCGCTATCGCAGCCGGCGCCCTGCGGCCGGGACAGCCCGCGCTGATCGCTAACCGGGCACGTGACCCCGGCGTTCAACGCCGGGCTGCTGAAAAGCGGCAGCAGCCCGGGCACCGTATCGGCCGTGAGCGGGCCCAGCCGGGGATCGGCCACAGTCAAGTTCGTGGCGCAATTGGTCTCATTCCAGAAGTTGGGGTTGGGGTTTCGATCCGGGTACTGAAACGTGCCGCCCTGATTGGTCACCGCGTTCGTGCAATGTTGTTGGATCAACCAGGGGTTGCCGCCGGTGTTGGCGTTGAAGAGCACGTTGCGCAGGGTGAGCGCGTCGCCGGCAATCGCGCCCCCATTGAAACCGGCGCGGTTCCCGGCGAACGTCACGTTGACCAGCGCGACCGGCGGTTCACCACCCAGCAGGCTCTCGGCCAATGCCCCGCCGTTTCCCCGCCGCCAATCATCCGGCGCCAGAGAGGCCGGGTTGATCGCCTCGTTGGCGTGAAACGTGACGTTCGTCAACGTGGCCGAGGCGTCGACCCAGAGCGCCCCGCCTTGCGTGTCGGCGTGATTGGCCAGAAATGACAGGTTGGTCAGTGTCAGCGGCGGGGTCGCCTGGCCGGGGTTGCCGCGCCCGAACCAGATGCCGCCCCCAGTGCCGGCCGCGCCCTGCGTGTTCACTGTCGCGCGATTGCCTCGAAACACGCTCGCATCGACCGTGATCGACTCGTTGGCGTACACGCCGATGAAGATCGCGCCGCCGTGATTGTTGGCGATGTTGTCGGTGAAGGTGTTGCCGCGTAGTAACGATGTGCTGGCCTTCGAAAACGAGTTGGCGCCGTCGATGTAGATGGCACCGCCGCCGCCACAATCGCCCTGGGCGTCCAGGTGGGCTGTATGGAGCGCTTGATTGCCCGAAAAGGTGCTGTTGCGAACGGTCAGGTCGGAACGCAGGCTGTTGATCGCGCCCCCATTGCTGGCGCGGTTGCCGCTGAACACGCTGTCGAGGATCGAGGCCGTGCCGCCGCCGCCGATGAACAAAGCCCCGCCGCCGTCGCAGGCATTGGCATCGCGGGTCGAAATGAGATTGACAAATGTCACGCGCTCGATGGTCAGGGTGTTGTAAAAGCCGACCTTGAATCCGGCGCCCTGATCGGTGCTGCGCGCGTCGCGCAGCGTCAGATCGCGGAGCGTGATGGAGAGGTTGTTATTGCTGACGAGCAATCCCGTGAGGTTGTTGCCGGAAAGCGTGATCAGGCCGCCGCCGTCGAGGGTCGTATTCTGCGTGAACGTGATCGGGCCGGCGAGCACGATCGTGGCCGGGCCGCCGCAAGCGAACGTGATCAACCCGCCCGTGGCGACGGCGGCCCGCAGACCGGAATCGGTGCAGGTGGTGACCACTCCGGCTGCCCGGGCCGTAGCCGGCTCCATGGCCGACACGACCAGCACTCCCCCGAGAAAGACCGAACGCAAGAACCGTACAACTGAGTTAGCCATACCGGCATGGTAAGCGGAGACGCCCGTGCCGGCCATGCGAAAAAACGCTGAGGAAAACCGGACGGAGTCACGGTCTATTCCCCGCGGCGAGCCGAAACAGCGGCGGTTATACTCGGGGTTGCTGCGCCGCCAAGGCAGATCTGGCGCAGTCACCGGACGTTGTCGGGTTGATGCCGACCCGGCTCCGCTCAAAGATCATCGGCTCTCGCATCCGGCGCTCGTTTGTCGGGTCCGTCAAGCCGCGAACCCGGACGCCCTGAGATCCCGCCTGTGAACGCAAGGAAGACTCGATGACGCGTGACCTCCTCTTCAAACGCAATGCGATCCGCGAGTGTTTACGGGCCGGTCGACGCCGGCCGTATCGCCTGATCGTGGCCCGCGACGCCGATCTGAAGGACTCGCAGGATCTGATCGACGAGGCCGAGAACCGCGGCGTCCGGATCGACGACAGCGACAAGAAGTCCGTGAACGTTCTGGTGCGCGGCGAACGGCACCAGAACCTGGTGCTCGAAGTCGGACCCTACCCGTACGTCGGGCTCGACGACATCTTTGCGGCCGCCGAGCGCGCCGGTGAAGCGCCGCTGATCCTGCTGCTTGACCTGGTGCAGGATCCGCGCAACGTCGGCGCCATCTTGCGCACGGCCGACGCGATGGGCGTGCACGGCGTGATCATCCAGGAGCGTCGGGGATGCGAAATCACGCCGACCGTGGTCAACACGGCGGCCGGCGGGGCGGAGCATTTGCAGGTGGCCCAGGTGCCCAACCTGGCTGAGGCCATGCGGCGGCTGAGCCAGCGCGATGTCTGGCTGGCGGGCCTCGACCTGGCCCCTGACAGCCAACCGATCGACCGGGTCGACCTCGATCGCCCGCTCGGGTTGGTGATCGGCAACGAGGGCAGCGGTCTGCGGCGCCTGGTGCGGGACCGCTGCGACTTCCTGCTTTATCTTCCCATGTATGGGCACGTGCAATCGTTGAATGCCGCCGTG
Source organism: Anaerolineales bacterium (assembly GCA_016789175.1). Classification (GTDB taxonomy): domain Bacteria; phylum Chloroflexota; class Anaerolineae; order Anaerolineales; family UBA6663; genus UBA6663. Next base: position 19,295 of record JAEURK010000138.1, on the reverse strand, counting down.
GCAGCTTCACTCGCCCTTTACGCCGCCCGGACGGCCCGGCCCAAACGCGGAACGTAACCCGCGTCTTCGCGGTTCGTATTTCCGCTTTTTCGATGGATTTTAGGTCCTTCAACCGGCCCCAACTGTGCCGGAAGATGAAACGCAGTACAATCGCGCCGCCATGATGGACGTCGCCCCTGACCCGCTGTTGGGCTTCGTCGAGGCCGTTCAGGCTCGAGCCAACGCCTACCTCTCGGTGCGGCCCGACCAGTACGAGCAACTCGACCATCTCCGACACGTCTCGAACCGGGCGCACTGGCTGTTCTACAACGAGCTGGTGCGCGCGACGCCACCCGGCGCCCCGGTCATGATGTCACGGCGTGACAGCCTTTTGCTCGACGCCTGCACCTTCAGCCACGACCTGGGCAAGTGGATCCCACGCGACGACCTGGCCGGGCTGCTGCCGCTGGCCGTCACCCCGGCCCAGGCGCAGGTCGCCTTTCGGGATCGCGCCCGCGCCCTGCTCGGCCTGAGCGACTATCAGTTGGATTTGCTCTGGCTGGGTCTGCGGCGCCGGCTGGACCCGGCGGTCGACGCCTATTCGGCCGTGTACGATGCCGCGCATCATTTGGTGAGCGCCTATATCGTCGTCGCCGACCCGTCGCTCGGCTTCGCGGCCCTGGCCCGTGAGGATCAGGTCGAGGTGCTGACGACCGTGATCGGCCATCAATTTGGGGCTTACTACAAGCGCACGCTGTTCGAGTTGAGCCTGCGCGATCCCGATATCACGCCCGGGCTTCTGGTCGACATCTCGCGCCCCGACAAGATTGTGGGTCTGCGCCTGCCGGCCAGCTTCCACGACGCCGACATCAACGACATGCTGTACGTCGGCAGCCTGGAGCGCCGCCCTTACCGCGAGGATCTGTTGCATGCCGGCGGGCTGATCAAGATCTTCCTGATCAACCTGACCCTGCTGGTCAACGGCGTGCCCAACGGCCCCCGCGACCTGTACGACTGCGTCAACTCCTGCGGCGGCACGGTGCAGTCGGTGATCAGCGAATTCCTGACGCCGACCGCACGCTCCGAGGGACAGGCCATGCGCGAGCGCGCCACGCTTTTCCTCGACATGTTGCGCGACACCGACACCGCCACCGGCTACATCCGCCTGATCCAGGACGGGTCCCGGCCCCCGGCCGATCGCCTCAAGGCCCTGCGCACCCTCACCCATAGCAAGGCGCGCGAGTTCCTGCGCGAGCATCGAGACTAGGTCCCTAAAACGAAGCAGGCCGGCGCTTTGCGCCGGCCTGCTTCGTTTTAGGGCAGGCGTGCTACAGCGGGATGTTGCCGTGCTTCTTCTGCGGATTGCTGTCGCGCTTGTTTTCGAGCATCTCGAGGCCGTTGATCAAACGCGCGCGGGTCTCACGCGGCTCGATCACGTCGTCAATGAAGCCGCGCCCGGCAGCGACGTAGGGGTTCGCGAACTTCTCGCGGTACTCCTGTACCAGCTCGGCCTTGCGCGCAACCGGATCGGCGGCCTCAGACAGCTCCTTGCGGAAGATGATGCTCACCGCGCCGTCGGGGCCCATCACCGCGATCTCGGCCGAGGGCCAGGCCAGATTGAGGTCACCGCGGATGTGCTTGCTGCTCATGACGCAATACGCGCCGCCGTAGGCCTTGCGCGTGATCACGGTCAGCTTGGGCACGGTCGCCTCGCAGTAGGCATAGAGCAGCTTGGCCCCGGCACGGATGATGCCGCCGTGCTCCTGCTTGGTGCCCGGCATAAAGCCGGGCACGTCCTCGAACGTGATGATCGGGACGTTGAAGCAGTCACAGAAACGCACAAAGCGAGCGGCCTTCTCGGAGGCGTCGATGTCGAGAACGCCGGCCAGCACCATCGGCTGGTTGGCCACGATGCCGACGCTGTGACCGCCCAGACGCGCGAAACCGACCACCACGTTCTGCGCAAACTCCTCGTGGATCTCGAAAAAGTCGCCGCTGTCGACGATCAGGCCGATCACCTGGCGGACGTCGTAGGGCTTGTTGGGGTTGTCCGGCACGAGCGTGTCGAGCGCGGCCTCCATGCGCAGGGGGTCGTCCGTCGTCTTGACGAAAGGCGGATCCTCCATGTTGTTCTGCGGCAAGTAGCCGAGCAGTTTGCGCAACAGGTACAGGCAATCCGATTCGTTTTGCGCGACCTTGTGGCACACGCCGGAACGCGATGCATGCACGCTGGCGCCGCCCAACTCCTCGAACGACACATCTTCATGGGTCACCGACTTGACCACGTCGGGCCCGGTCACGAACATATAGGACGTGTCCTTCACCATGAAGATGAAATCGGTCAGGGCCGGCGAGTACACGGCGCCGCCGGCGCTCGGACCCATGATGGCCGAGATCTGGGGAACCACGCCCGAAGCCATCGTATTCTTCAAGAAGATATCGGAGTATCCGCCCAGCGAGACCACGCCTTCCTGGATGCGCGCGCCGCCCGAGTCGTTCAGGCCGATCACCGGCGCACCGGTCTTCATGGCCATGTCCATGATCTTGCAGATCTTGGCGGCGTGAACCTCACCGAGCGAACCGCCGAAAACCGTAAAGTCCTGCGAGTAGACATAGACCAACCGGCCTTCGATCGTGCCCCAGCCGGTGACGCACGAGTCGGCCAGAAACTTCTGTTTGTCGAGGCCGAAATCCTGGGTGCGGTGGACCACGAACGGATCCAACTCGCGGAATGAGCCGCGGTCGAGCAACAGGTCGAGGCGTTCGCGGGCCGTCAGGCGGCCACGCTTGTGATGGGCAGCCACGCGCTCGGGCCCCCCGCCCTGCTTGGCCTGTTCCTTCAGTGCACGAAGTTGTGAGATCGAGTCCATGAGCAATCCTGGGATCGGAATAGGGATTGACGAAAGGTCGCGACTGCGGTCGTTCAGGTCGGATTATACCGGCCGAACCCGGCTCGGCCGCGGGTTGTGCGAAAAGCACGGGAAGCGCGGCCGGTTTTACTATCCCGCCCCAGCCGCAAACAGGAACGACCTGCCGGCTTTAGCGCAGGAAGCGACGCGCCCGCCAGATGAGCGCCAGCGTCATGGCGGTCCAGAGGAGCGAAAACAGGATCGTCCAGGGCAGGCTCACGGCACCGAATTCGGATCGCGCGAGCCACAGGCGCTCGATCGGGCCCCAGGCCGCGATCATGGGAACCGCTACTCCGGCCAGTCGCGCACCCCACAGGCGTTGACGCCACAGGCCGGCGGCCAGCGCCAGGAACAGCACCGCCAGCACCGCGTTCCGGATCGGCACGTACACGCTGGGCACGCTCAGCGTGAGCGGCGCCACGATATCCGCGCGCGCGACAGCCGCCAGGGCGCCCAGCCACAGATATAGGCTGACGCCAAGAAACAGGAATGACAACAGCGATAACGAACGAGGGCGGCGCCCATCAACGGTCATGCGACGGGAACTTTAACACAGGCACCTAAGGGCTCGGTGAGGGCGGGCCGCGGGCGACCGACCCGCAGGGGGCTGGCGTCGTCGTTAACCCAGCGAGCGCCGGCTCGGCGCGGCCTGGCGACGCACGGCCTCGGCACCGCCGCGCAGCCAGAAATCGGCCATGTCGCGGAGCGTGTGCACAATCAAAGTACTGCGAGCGCCCCCAGCTTCACCGGTCAACCGGGGACGATAGCGGACGTCGACCTCCGATAGGCGCGCTCCGAGCGCCTTGGCCTTGATCAGAACCTCGGCGTGGAAGAAGGCGCTGCGGATGTACTCGATTTGGAGCATCCGCAACACGGCCAACCGGTAGAGGCAGATGTACTGGAACTGACGCTCGCGCATGCCGAACAAGATCTGCACCACCCGGATGTTGGCGGCATGGACCAGTCGACGGAACCACGAGTAGTCGACATGGACGTCGGCCACACCGACCACAATATCGGCGTTTGAGGATGACTCGAAGTACCGTCGCAGGTCAACGGGGTCGATCGCCAGATCGGCCGGCACCAGGATCAGCCAGTCGCCGCGCGCCTCAGCGATCGCGGTCGTCAGGCCGCTGCCAAGCCCGCGATTGATCGGATGCGTGATACAGCGCACTCGCGGATCAAGGTCCGCCAGGGCCGCGGCCACAAGGCCGGTGTCGTCGGTGCTGGCGTCGTTGACGATCAAGATCTCGGCCGCGACGCCGAAACGATCGAGCACGGCCATCACGCGCCAGACGCTTTGAGCCAACCCCTCGCGCTCGTTGAACGCGGGGACGAAGACGGTCAGCCAGGGGCGGCGCGGCTCAGGGCTCAAGGTCCAGCTCTCGGACATGAATGTTCGCGCTTTCACCGGAGATCTCATCGTGGATCTCGATCACGAGCCGCTGGATCGGCCCGCTCGCCTCGGGCAGGTCGATCCGCGACGTTGGATCGGCGCCGGCATTGACAAACTGCTGCGACACCATAATCGGGTCCGCCGTCACGTCCGGGTAAGCCTTGACCGTCAGGGTGAAGATGTCCATCGTCCCGGTCGTCAGCACGACCGTCGCGATCGGACGCGGGGTGGCGAAGTCGATCTGCAGGAGGAGCGGGTTCGCCTCCATGCCGCGCGAAAGGGTGAAGAGATCGTTATCGAGCAAGTGCGCGGCAGTGCCCATGTCGAACAGCGAGTGCGTGAACGACACGGTCTGGCCATCGAGCTGAACCTGCTCGGTCACGGGCTGTTTCCGGGCCTCTGCCTCGGCTTCAAACAGGGCGATGACCCCTGGGCGATAGCGCGCTCGGAACACGTAGAAACCGGGCGAGCCGTCGGGGTACAGAAGAGTCTGCTCGGGCGTGATCGCCTCGAACTTGCCGCTGTCCTGAGCAGACTGCAGTTCAGCCGGTGTCCCAATGAAGATCAAGCTGTCGTCGAGCGGCTCCAGCCGGGTTTGATACCAATCGATGCCGCGGATGGCGACGTGGTCGTAGGTCGATCCATCCAGAAAGAACTCGCGATAGCGATCCGTGCCGTTGGCCCAGGTGGACGACACCAGGACAAGCGACTCCGGCTCGGCCCGCAGCAGGGCCGGGATCGCATCGACGAAGATCTGCTTGGCGCCGTACTGCATGCCGTACAGGCCGTAATCCGAGAACCAGAGCGGCGCCGATTGAAACGTCATGGCGATCGCGGCGATGCCACCCAACCCGGCGGCGCCGGCAGCCAGACCTTCGGTCAACGGACGATGAAGCCGCGGGATCCGCGCGATCAACCAGTCGACACCGAAGGCGATCATCAGAATCGCCGGCGGCACGAACGTCATCACCCGGGCAGCGCCGATCTCGAGGGTCGCTGCGCCGGCCGGGGCAGCCAGGGCCATCAAAGCGACAGCTCGATGACTCGGCGACTTGAGGTTGCGCAGGATCACCCACACCCCCAGCGCGAAGAAGGGCAGCGCCCAGGCCCACAACTGCGCCTGGCCGGGGATGCGGTGCCGCACCAGGTCGGTGTTGTTCGGCCAGAACCAGTACTGCGGGCTGAGGCCATAGGCATAGCGCTGGAGGTACATCCACGCCTTCTGGGACCAGGTCAAATCCTGCGAGAAGAGATATGAGTTGACGGCCCGCAGATGAGTGCCAAGCGCATCTTGGTGCTGCAGTTGGAAGCTTAACAACGGTCCGGCCATCGCGAGGCCCCAGAGCACCAACCCGATCTGAACCCGGCGCGGGAGGCCGAGATGATAGCGCCAGTCGGAACCCAGCAAGAACAGCCCGGTCACCGCCATCACCGCCTGAGCGTTCGAATAGCTGTAGAACGTCAACGCTCCAAGGAAGAGCGCCGGAAAACCGTACAGGGGCGAGCGCTCACGATAGAGCAGGTAGAACAACATGAAGCCGGCAAAGAACGAAGCCGTCGACGTCGCCTCAAATCCGGTTCGGCTGTGAATGAGCCAGATCGGCGAGAGCGTGAAGACCAGGATGGTCAGCCACCAAAAGCGGGCCTTGAAGACGCGATGGGCCGCCAGGGCCACCGCCAGCACACCCAGGACCGAGACCACAGCCGACGCGCCGCGAACAACCTCGATACTGTTCCCGAACCAACTGGTCGCCAGGCCGAGCGGGTAAGCCGTGATGACCGGCGTGAACCGCTGGGGTGCCGCCTCGAAGTACACGGGGAAGAGGTTGCCGAGGCTATCAGCGAAACCGTTCTGAACAACAGCCCGCCCGATCAGGGCAATGCTGGCCTCGTCCGAGAAGAAGTAAATCGGGAACTGATCTAGCGCCACCAGGCGGGTGAGCGCATAGACCCCCATGAGGACACCCAAAAGGATGGCGTGAAAGCGCGTGAGCGGGAACGTGTCGACCCGAAACTTTGCCCAGGCCTTCCCGAGGGCGCGGACGGCCGGGCTGGCAGCCAGTGGTTCGGGCGCTTCCGGTTCCTCGATTGGAGCCTGAGGCGGGGACACAGTCGGGGCCGACACAGTCGGGGGCGACACAGTCGGGGCCGACACAGTCGGGGCCGACACAGTCGGGGCCGACACGGCCGGGGCCGACAGCGGCCCGGGCGCTTCGGCCACCCTGGGGTCAGGCGCGGGCTGAGACTGAAGTTGCAGGGGCTCCTCAGAGCGACCGATCAACACTGTCTCGCGCCGCACGGCCAGCGGATCGCCCGAGCTGTGCGCCTCGATATGAATGCTGACCGCCACACCCGGTGGGACTTCGACCGACACCCGTACGACAGGCCGCGCACCGGAGGGCGGCAACGTTGACCGCACCACGATTTCGGGGTCGATCGTCACTGGTGCGAGTGAGCGAGCGGCGGGGTTCAAGGCCGACTCTTCACGCGCCGGTTCTTTCGGCCCGGAGCCGGTCGCAGCCGTTGGCAATTCAGAGTCGCGTTCTGTCATACGTGCGCAATGCCTACTTTGACCAGGTCACATTCAAGGACGTTAGGCCGAAAGCCCGATTGAGTTGGTCTGGTTAGCCGCTTAACTCAATCCGGTTTTCGCCGTTTTCGTTGAATGGGACCTGGTCATGCTACATAACCATTATAAAGTTGCACCGGCGTCCTCGCCGTAAAGCCGGGCGGAAAGTCCTTCCCGGCGGAACAGACGTTCCGATCGCCAGTCGGCTTATTTTGACGGCCCTGGACGCCGCAAGTACAATGCCTTGAGACCTGAAGGAAGCGATCCATGGCCGACACCATCACGCCTGAGCTGTTCGACTATCTCGTCGAGCTCGCGGCGCTCGAATTGGCTTCAGACGAAGCCGAGTATCTGCGACATCAACTGAACCAGCAACTCACCGCCATCCGGGAGTTGGAGCGCATCGCCGTTCCCGACGATATTCCGGCGGCCGCGCACGGCGTGCCGTTTACGGCCGCCGCCCGCCCTGCCCTGCGAGCCGACGAACCCGTGCCCAGCGACCTCGCACTGGCCCTCCTGTCCGGTTCGCCCGACTCAGACGATGGGTACTTCATCGTCCCCGAGATCCAGCATCAGGACCTGTGAGCTGCGGCCCGCTGCACGTGGGCACCGCTGACCTGTGAGCCCCATGACCCTTTCTCTTCCATTGCCCGATCAACCGGCGCACGCCATCGCCGAGAGCGTGCGGACCGGCGCCGTGAGCGCCCGCGCCGTCGTCGAAGCCACGCTGGCCCGGATCGACGCAGTCGATGGCCGGCGCCCGTCGACATCGCCCGGCCCGGACGACCCGGAGAACAGCCGGCGCGTGCACGCCTACATCTCGCTCCAGGCTGAGCAGGCCCTGGAGCGCGCGGACGCCATCGACGCCCAGGTGGCCAGGGGCGAAGACCCCGGGCCGCTGGCCGGCGTCCCCTTGAGCGTCAAGGACATCTTCTGCGTCGCCGGTACGCCGTCGACCGCGGCCAGCCGTATGCTCGAGCACTTCGTCGCGCCGTACACGGCCACGCCGATCGCCCGTCTGCAGGCGGCCGGCGCCATCGCGATCGGCAAAGTCAACCTGGATGAGTACGCCTACGGCTCGTCCACCGAGTCGTCGGCGTTTCAGCCCGCGACGCGCAATCCCTGGAATGCAAACTGCGTGCCCGGCGGCTCGTCGGGCGGGAGCGCCGCCAGTGTGGCCGCCGGCGAGGCGACGCTGTCGGTCGGGACCGACACGGCCGGTTCGATCCGCCAACCAGCGGCGTTCTGCGGCGTCGTGGGGCTCAAACCGACGTACGGTCGCGTCAGCCGGTACGGCCTGATCGCCTTTGGGTCATCTTTGGATTGTCCCGGTCCGGTGACGCGCACGGCGCGCGATGCCGCGCTTGCGCTCCAGGCCATGGCCGGCGCCGACCCGCACGATTCCACAGCGGCCGCCCTGCCCGTGCCGGACTACAGTCGCGGTCTCGATCAGGGCGTGCGCGGTCTGCGGATCGGCCTGAGCCCCGATTACTTCCGGATCCGCTATCCCGACCCGACGACGGGCGAGATCCGCGACACCGAACTGCCGCCGGAGATCGTGGCCGCCACCCGGGCTGCAGCCGAAGCACTGGCGCGGGCCGGGGCCGAAATCGTCGAAGACGTCCCGTTACCGAACACGTCCTTCGGCATCCCCGTGTACTTCGTGATCTCGCGCGTCGAGGCTGCTTCGAATCTGCACCGTTTCGACGGCGTCAAGTACGGCCATCGCACCCAACAAACGATCCGCGATCTGCGTGACATGTACCGCAAGTCGCGCGGCGAGGGCTTTGGCCGGCAGCCGAAATTGCGGATCCTGATGGGCATGTACGTGTCCGGCGCGCAGTACGCCAGCCAGTACTACCAGCGCGCATTGCGGGTGCGGACCCTGATCCGGCGCGACTTCGAATCAGTCTTCGACCCGCAGGGCGCATATCGCCTGAACGCCCTCCTCACCCCGACCACACCGACGACGGCCTTCGAGATCGGCGCGGTCTATGGTAATTCGGTGCTGATGCAGTATGCCGACCTGTTAGCCGTCAATGCCAATCACGCCGGCATCCCGGCACTATCGATGCCGGGCGGCTTCGATGCGGGCGGCCTGCCGATCGGCGTGCAGTTATTCGGCGCCGATTGGGACGAAGCAACTCTGTTGCGCATCGCCCACACGTTCGAAACCCTGACCGCCGACGCTGCCTGGCGCAGCCGACGGCCACTGGCCCTGACCCAATAGGCCGCCCCGACACACGCAGGAGAGCGAGACGACCACGTGGAGTTTTACATCGTACAAGGCTTGAGCCTCGGGCTCGCTGTCGCAATCGCACCGGGCCCGCTGCAAGCCTATCTGCTCGGACAGGCGGTCCGCTACGGGCCACGCCACACCCTGCCGTTGATCCTGGCGCCGGTCGTCAGCGATGTGCCGATCATCGCCCTGGTCTTGTTGACCCTGGCGTTCCTGCCGGATTGGGCGCTTCGCAGCCTGCAGATCGGCGGCGGCATCGTGTTGATGTATCTGGCCTGGGAGTCGTACACGCACCTGCGCCGGCCGCCGGTCGGTGCGCCAGACGCCCGGCAGACGGGGCAGAGCTTCCTCAAAGCTGTCTTGATGAACGGGCTCAGCCCGGGGCCGTACATTTTCTGGTTCACGATCGCCGGACCGATCTTCAAGACCGGTTTCAACGCCGACCCGTGGCTGGGCTGGGCCTATTTGATCAGCTTCGGCGTCGGCCTGGTCATCGGGCTGGCGGCCTTCGTTTTGACAGTCGGCACTACCCGGCACCTGAACGAACGATCACAAATGCTGATCAATCTCACCACGACCGTGATCCTGGCCGGCTTCGGTGTTTATCAGATTTGGGCCGGCTTTTTCCTGCCGACCTCGTCAGCGCTGGCCCACTGACCACGCGACCGCCCCAACGCGCCTCCTGGTCCCGATGACCAAACGGACATGTCGCCCAGGGCTCTTGGCACAGATCGCAAAGCTGTTTCGTCAACACCCGGGCGTCACCGACGCTCTATGGGTCGTGGCCATGACGATCCCCGCGATCGCGCCGTTCCTAACGAGGCTTCCGCGCGGCTACGATACGGCCCTCCACGTCCTGCGAATCGTGCTGCTTGATCATATGCTCGCAGAGGGCCAGATCTGGCCGCGCTGGGCGGCAGATCTGTATTTCGGGTTCGGCTACCCGCTCTTCAACTTCTACGCGCCGGCCGTGTATTACCTGGGCGTCGTGTTTCACAGACTGGGCGCGGACGGCGCCGTTGCGTTTCAATTAGTTTCGAGCAGCCTGCTGCTCGTGGCCGCGCTTGGTGCCTGGCGACTGTGCACGGAGTTGCTTGGCTCAGCGGGCGCTTCACCTGAAGAAGATCTCCAGGGTCACGCCGGCCACCGGCTGGCTGCGATCGTGGGCGCGGCTGCGTATGTGTACGCGCCGTATGTATTGGTCAACGTCTACGTGCGTGGCGCCATCGCCGAGGTAGCGGCTCAGGCTCTGCTGCCCTGGGCTCTGCTTTTTGTGCGGCGATCGTTGCTGTCGCTCGATCCGATACGCCATGCGCCGGCAGCTGCCCTGGTTCTGGCCGCGATCGTGCTCAGTCATACGATCTCGCTTCTCTTGATCCCGCCGTTTGTTTTCTGCCTGACTCTGGCCCAAATGCGGGAGCAGACGAGCCGCTGGCGTTGGCCCCTCGCGATCGGCCTGGGCGCCGTCGCGCTCAGCGCCATCTTCTGGCTTCCTTTGGTCGTCGAGCGCAGCGCCGTCGGCAGTGTCGCCTATCAGGCGGCGCTGCCGACCGGTGTGGAGGCATTCCTGCGCCCAGACGAGCTGGTTTGGACTGGTGTGCCGTACGACTACGCGCGAATCACCTCGGGTCTGCGGTTTGGATTGAGCCCGATTCATCTGTTGCTGGGTCTGGGCGGGCTGGGATTGCTCGGGCGACGGCGAACTGCCGAATGGGTCGTGTATGGGTTGACGCTGATGGCTGTCGTCGGCCTGCAACTCGACTTCACGAAAGCGCTCTGGGATTTGGGCGGCCTGATCGAAATCGTACAGGCGCCGTCACGCCTTCAAACGTTGCTCTATCTCTCGGTGGCCGTCCTCGGCGCCGCAGCCATAACGCGACTGCCGGCCCACGTCGAGCGACTCCCCGCCGGCCTGGCGTTGATCGCGGTGTTCATGGCGGTCGGGGCGCCCTGGGCGATCCGTATGCCGCCCTGGCTGGCGTCGGTAAACGAGGCCGGCCTGGCCGAAATCTCCAGCGCAGAAGCGATTGGATCGAACCTCGGGCTATCGGCCTATCCTGAGTTCTTGCCTCGATGGGTCAACCTGGCGGGTGAGTTGGCGGATCCGGCGCCGGTGAAAACGAGCCCGGCCGTGGTCTCGCTCACCGCCAGGGGCCCGGTCGACTATCGCCTGCGCGTCCAGGCGGCGAGTGCCTGGACGCTTCAGACCGCTGATTTCTACTTCCCAGGTTGGTCGGCGTGGATCGATGACGCGCCCGTGGCCGTCTCAGCCAATGGCCCACTGGGTCTGGTCTCCATTGCGGTCCCTGAAGGCGACCACCGGGTACGCATCGCGTTTGCAGGCTCCTGGGCCCAACAACTGGGCCTGTGGATCAGCACACTCTCGGCCCTGACGGCGGCCGTTCTGTTGATCGGGCGCCGACGGTGGGCCACGGCTACGGGCCTGGCACTCGCCGCGCTGGCCGGCGTCTGGCTCAGCAGCGGTTGGCAACCTGGACTACGACCCGTCGCGTGGACGCCATTGACGATTGACGGCGCGCCTTTCACACTGCTCGACTTTCAAGCCATCCCGGTGGGCAGCGATCGGCTGTCGCTGCAGGCCGCCTGGTTTGTTCGTCAGACCGCGCCCGACGACCTGACGTTTCGCTGGGCGTTGCGCACGTCTGACGGCGTCATCGCGGCCGAGACCCGGGCCCGTCCCTGGTTCGATCACGGCCACACCCGGGCCTGGCCGAGCGGCGCGATCGTTGACGACCGCGCCGAACTGGCCCTCCCGCCCGAGCTTCCTCCCGGCCAGTATCAGCTCACCGTCTGTGCGCAGCCGGCGGCGCAACGCCTCGAGCCTTGCGACGCTCAGACTCTTGTGGCGACGAACATCGTCCTTGCCCGCGCGGCGCAAGGCCGCGCGCCGGCCGTCAGCCGGTTCACGTTCGAGGGCGGTCTGGAACTCGTGGACGCGCAACTCGAGACAACTGCGGGTACCCTCCCGCTGGGGGGGAACGCACCGATCGTCGCGCGACACGACGATCTCGTAGTCCGATTGATCTGGCGCACGGCCACCTGGCTGCTGCCCGAACGACTGGAAAGCAGCCCGGCGCTGGAAAACCAACAGGGCGCGCGCCTGTCATATTCCACTTTTTCGCTGGGCGGTCTGCTCGAATGGCCGCGGGCACTCGCACCCGGAAGCCTGGTCATCGACCGCCAACCGGTGTTCATCGACCCGCACGCGCCGAGCGGGCGCTATCCGCTGACGGTACGGGTCTTCGATCTGGGGGCCGGCCGGCTGCTGCAGAGGCTCGATGAGGCCGGGCGATCGATCGGAGACGTGATCAGCGTCGGTGACGTGAAAGTGGTGGCGCCGGCCACCCTGACCGTTCGAACCCGACGGGCGGCGACGATCGGCGATCTGGCGCGTTTTGCTGGTTACGAACTCGATCCTGGGACAGGGCTCGCACGACCCGGAGCGACGCTGACACTGACCGTGGTCTACCAGGCGCTTCGCACAGCGGATCGCGACCTTACGCAATTCGTCCATGTGTACAACCCGGCCCTGGGCCTGGTCGGGCAGGCCGACTCGCCGCCGCTGGCCGGCAACAACCCGACCGATCACTGGGTGGCGGGCGAGATCATTCGCGATACCCTCACGCTCACCATCGCCCCGGACGCCGCGCCAGGGACCTATACCGTGCTCTGGGGACTGTACGACCCGATCACCGGCGAGCGCCTGTCGGTCGCCCTGCCCGACGGTACCCAACCCGAAGACCGGGCCCTGCCGTTGGCGGTGATCACGGTCGCCGGGCCTTGATCTCATCCACGACGAACGCACACTAGGCCGAACAGCCCGGGTTGTTCCACGCATTTCGTGGCGGCTCAGCCAACAGGATCTCGCTCGTGCTCATTCGGTTCATTTCCGACGCCATACGCGTGGCTCAAGTACAATGGGACCGACTATTCGATCCGTCTATAGAGCCATTCTCAATCGTCACCACCATGTTGTCGTTCGAAGCCGTGATCGGGCTCGAGATCCACATTCAACTGAACACCCACACCAAGATCTTCTGCGGCTGTCGGGCCGACAGTTGGGGCGCGCCGCCAAACAGCAACATCTGTCCGGTGTGCTGCGGGTTACCCGGCGTCCTGCCGGTGCTCAACCGGATCGCCGTCGAGAAAGCCGTGCTGCTGGGCGCCGCCCTGGATGCACAGGTGCGCGACGAGAGCTTCTTTGATCGCAAGAACTACTTCTATCCGGACCTGCCGAAGGGCTATCAGATCACACAGTTCGACCAGGCCATCGTGCAGGGCGGGCATTTCGATGTGCCGATGCCCGACGGCCGGATCGTGCCCATCTCGATCACCAAAGCCCACCTCGAGGAAGATGCCGGCAAGACCCGCAACGACGTCGCTGCCGGCGTACGTCAGATCGACATGAACCGGTGCGGCGTGCCGTTGATCGAGTTGGTGACCGGCCCCGACCTGCGCTCGGCCGAAGAAGCAGCGCAGTTCCTGGTGCGGATGCGCCAGTTGCTGCGCTGGCTCGACATCTCGGAAGCCAACCTCGAGCGCGGGCACCTGCGCTGCGACGCCAACGTCTCGATCCGCGAGGCGGGCGCGACCGTGCTCAACCCCAAGACCGAGATCAAGAACGTCAACTCCATCGATGCGGTCCGTAACGCCATCGAGGCCGAGATCGCGCGCCAGATCGGCGAGGTCGAGGCCGGCCGCCGCGTCTCGGCCTGGACTCTGGACTGGGATGACGAGACCCAGACGCTGCGCAAGATGCGCTCGAAGGAGACCGAGGCCGACTATCGCTACTTCCGCGACCCCGACCTGCTCTCGGCGCGGCTCACGCCTGAATGGAAGCGCGCCGTGCTGGCGACGTTGCCCGAACTCCCGCTCGCCCGCCGATCGCGCTTCATCGTCGACTATGGGTTGAGCGCCTACGATGCCTCGATCCTCACTGAGGAACGCGCGCTCTCCGACTACTTTGAGGCTGCAGTCAAGGCGCTGGGTGGAAACCCGAAGACGGTCGCCAACTGGATGATGAACGACATCTTGCGGGTCCTCAACGAGAGCAACGCAACCGCCTCCGACCTCGCCTTCAAACCTGCCCACCTGGCGGAGACGATCCGGCTGGTCGAGGCCGGCACGATCAACCGCGCCACCGGCACCGCCCTTATCACGAAGGTGATCGCCACCGGACGAACGCCGACTGAGTTGATCGCCGCCGAGGGCCTGGCCCAGATCTCGGGCGACGACGCCCTGCAGGCGCTGGCCCAGGCCGTCCTCGACGAGAACCCGCAGCAGATCGAGGCCTATCGCAAGAAGCCCTCGCTGTTGAAGTGGTTCGTCGGACAGGCGATGCGCAAGAGCCAGGGCAAAGCCAATGCGCAGGCCCTCGAGCGCATCTTTCTATGCGTATTGCCGCCTGCGGATGTATGAGCCTTTCACGCGCGCGCAGATGGGCCGATCGCTACGGGCCGGTGCTCGTCCTGGGCGCCGTGTGCGCCCTTTTCTTCTGGCGCTTCTTCACGCCTGAAGCGCGCGATCGCGTTGGCTACGAGGCCGGTGACTTCACGGAGACCTTCTACGGCTTCCACCAACAGACGTATGCCGCTTTCGTCGCGGGACGCTGGGCCGATTGGGCCGACTGTCTTTGGTCGGGCTATCCGCTCGGCGCCGACCCGCAAGCGCAACTCTTCTATCCCCCCAAGTGGGTCACGTTTGTGGCCCTGCGCGCGCAAGGTTACGGCCATTTCCCGTTCGAAGCGCTGACTGTCGAGGTCGCGGCCCACTACCTGATTCTTTCCCTGGGCACCTATGCCTGGTTGCGCGGCCGACAGCTGCGGCGCGGCGCCGCCCTGTTGGGCGCCGTCGTCTTTGCCTATGGCGGCTACGCGATGAGCTACGCACCGCTCCAATCGGCCGTGCTGATGACGGCGACCTGGTTGCCCTACATCCTCTGGATGCTCGATCGCTACGCCGAACGCGGTCGGGCTCGTGACCTGGGCTGGGCCGCGCTCGCCTCTGCCACGGCGTTTTATGCCGGCCATCCGCAGACGTTCCTGCACATCGCCCTGCTGAGTGGCCTGTATTGGCTGTATCGCCTGTGGCAGCTGCGCCGCGGACGCGCCTGGGCAGCCGGGGCGACGGCCCTGTTAGCGGGGTTTATCCTGGCCTTGATCGCGGCCCAGCTGGCGCCGACTGTCGGGTTCAACCTGGCCTCCACACGCGCGTCGATCACGTACGCTGAGGCCAGCACCGGGTTCCCGTTCGTTGATCCGCTGCAGATGATCGTGACCGGGGTCGTCAGCCACTGGCACCCCTTATTCGTCGGCCTCCTGCCGTTGGGCCTGGCTGTCTATGCCCTGCGACGACCGTCCCACGAGCGCTGGTTCTGGCTGGCGGTCGGCGGCGTCGGGTTACTGCTGAGCTTCGGCGAACGCGCCGGCTGGACCGGTGTGCTTTTCAATCTCCTGCCGGGCTGGGACCTCTTTCGTGGTCAGGAGCGGCTGGCCGTGTGGGTCAGCTTTGCCCTGGCAACGCTGGCTGCCTTCGGTGGTCAGGATGCCCTGGGCCCGCTGACGCGCGCAGCGCGGCGTGCGCTGGCCCGTAGCATCCCCGGCAACCTCGCGCTTTGGGCCGGGTTCGGCCTGCTGGCGCTGTCCGGGACGCTGCTTGCCCGGCTCGACCTCGATCGCACCGACTGGCGCGCACTGCCCGACCGGGTCGGGGTGATGTGGCTCGGCGCCAGTCTCGCGCTGGCGTTCTGGTTGCTGCGCGCTCACGCCATGCGCTGGACTCGAACCGCCCTGCCCGCCCTCGTCCTGGCGGCCGTGGTGACCGAGTTGTACGCCGCCAATCGGCCGCTCAACATCGTGCCGGCCTTCGACCCGACCCCTCCGTCTGTGCTGCTCGAACCCGCCCTGCAAGCCCGCGATGCGGCGCCGACCCGTTTCTTTCGGATCAGCGACGATCGCGGCCTGCCCGGCCATGTCGGCTGCCTGTACGGTTTGCGCCATATCGACGGACGCACGCCTATCAAGCTGGCAACCTACGCGCAGTTTCGCGATCGCCTGCCCGAACGGGTCCGCTGGTCACTTCTGGGGGTCGCATATGTCGTGACCGGGCGCGCTCAGATCGACGACCCGGGCGCAACCCTCGTCGCCGACGACGGATTGGCCGACGGTGCCGGCCTGACGACGCGCACCTACCGCCTCGCGGCCGAACCGCAGCGCGCCTGGCTGAGCCACACCATCGTCGTCGCTGCCTCCGTCGAGGCTGTGCTCGAGCTTCTGCCCGGGGCCGACGACCTCTTTGGGACGGCCTGGCTGGTGGATGCCGCGCCCCCCGTCAGCCCGGCCTTCGGCCCAGAGTCGATCTCGGTGCTGGTCGACACTCCCGGGCACATTCAACTCGCGATCGAGACGACGGCGCCCGCGGTTGTGACGGTCAGCGAAGCCTTCGCACCCGGCTGGCGCGCAACCCTCAACGGGCAACCGGCCGAGGTGCGCGTCAGCGACGGCGCCCTGATCGGGATCGCCCTGCCGGTCGGCTCGACCACCCTCGATCTGACCTATGCGGCGGCCGAGATCGAACCAGCGCGCTGGGCCTCGGCTGTGGCACTGCTGGTGGCGCTCGCGCTCGTCCTCTTCGGCGGGACGCGCCGGTCGGGTCACTCATGATCGCTGCGCCAACCCGCCGGTGGGCAGCGATCGACGCGCTTTGGCTGCCCCTGATTGTGCTGGCCGCGGCGGCCCTGGTCCGGGGGGGAACGGCTGGCCTCGCCAATTACCGCGGGGACGAGGCCTTCAGCATCCGGTTCTCACAGCTGCCGCTGGACACGCTCCTGGCTGCGATGGCCGTCTCGGAGCCCAACCCACCGCTGCAGTTCCTGTTTCTGCGCGAGTGGATCGGACTGGTTGGGCTAAGCGAGGTCGCCCTGCGCTGGCCGTCGGTGCTTACCGGCATCCTGACGACTGCCCTCGCCTATCGCCTGGGAGGCTCCTTGATCGGCAGGCGGGCCGCGCTCCTCGCTTCGGCCTGGGTCGCCGTTCAACCCTTTCTGGTCTGGTACGCCCAGGATCTGCGGGCCTATGCCAGTCTGTCGTTGTGGTTCCTGGTCGCGGCCTGGTGCGCCTGGGAAGGCCTGCGCCGCCGCAGCTGGGTCTGGTGGATCGGCAGCGCGGCCGCGGCCTGGCTGGCCATGGCCCTCCATTACTTCGCCGCCCTTTCGCTGCTGGCCCTGGCGTTGGCCGTCGCCATCTCGCCCGGGTTTCGCGCGACCTGGCGCCGGGCCATCGGCGCCTACGCCGGGGCAGCCGGGCTCTATCTCCCTTGGGCTCTATACGTGTGGCCCCTGCTCAGCGGTCACGAGAAGAGCTGGTTGACCCCGCTCAGCGCGGCCGAAGTGGTGTGGCGCACACTCGTGGCGTACAGCACCGGCGGCCACTGGGCCGGTGCCCCCGCGGCCTGGCTGTGGCCGGGTGTCCTCATCCTGGGTGCTTTGCTCCTCTCCGGCTTGTTCGCCCTCACGCGTGCCGGATATCGCCTGGCCTGGCTCCTGGCATTGGGGCCGGCGACGCCGCTCGCGCTCGGCCTGCTCAGCCTCTGGCGTCCGACCTACGCCGAACACTACGCCATCCCCGGGCTGGTCGGGTGCCTGCTGATCGCGGCCGCGGGGCTGGACGCAATCAGCCGCCGGATCGGGCCCGCCCGGGTTTCAGCCCCGGTCGCCTGGGCGGTGTTGACACCCGTTCTGCTGGCCTCGCTGGCCGGACTATGGAACGTGTGGACCCATCCGGATTACGCCAAGGCGCCCAACTGGCGCGGCGTGTTGCGCGAGATCGAGGCGCAATCCACGCCCGATGATGTGGTGTGGGTCAACCTGCCCGATCCTGCGCTCGAGATCTACCTGGCCGGACGCCTGCCCGTCGAAAACGCGCCGCCGATGGCCGTGCCGGCCAAAGACAGCCCCGACGAAGTGGGTCGAGCGGCGGCCCTGCAGTCGGCAGCCGAACAGGTCGCGCGCCTCCAACTCAACCATCGCCGCGTGTTTTTCGTGTTTTCACCCGGCCCGGCCTGGGATCCGGATGCCGTCGCCGCGCAAGGTCTGAGCGGGTGCTGCGAGCTGATCGATGATCGCATCATCGTTGGGCAGCGCATCCAGATCTACGACACGCCGCGCGGCGCTCTGGCGGCCCGTCGTCCGCTGAGCGCCTCGTTTTCGGAAGGGATGAACCTCACGGGTTATCGCGTCGAGCGCGTCAGCGATCGCCTGCATCTCACGCTCTTCTGGCGGACCGCGACGACCATCACCGCCGACTACACCGTCTTCGTGCATCTGGTCGCTGAGGACGGGTTTCAGGTGGCCGGCGCGGATGGCGATCCGCGCGGCGGCACGGCCCCGACCTCGACCTGGGCGATCGACACCGACCTGATCGATCCCCACCCGCTGACCCTGCCGGAGGGCCTGGGCGCCGGCCCATACTACCTGGAGATCGGCTGGTACCTGCGCGAAACCGGGGGGCGCCTGCCCCTGCTTAACGGCGGCGACGCTTTGCGATTACCCGATGCCTACACCTTTCGCTGAGCCCATCCTCCTGCGCCCGGCAATCCACACGGACGAGCCATTGATCCGCGCGCTGATCCGCCGCAACGGCCTCAATCCGCTCGGAATAAACTGGCAACGCTTCACCCTGGCCACGCGCGGCCCGGACGGGCCTGTGATCGGCATGGGCCAGATGAAAGTGCACGCCGATGGCAGCCGTGAGCTCGCCTCGATCGCGGTCGTCGAAGAAGCGCGTGAGCGCGGGATTGCCCGGCAGATCATCGAACACCTGCTGGCCGCCGAAACCGGCGTCGTCTGGCTGACCTGCCGGCCGCCAATGCGCGGGTTTTATGAGCCATTCGGGTTCATCGAGATCCTGGACCCGTCGGGCATGCCCCGCTACTTCGGCCGGATCGCGCGCGTGCTCAAGTGGCTCAGGCGCGTCGGAATGGATCGCGGGCCGGCGATCATGCGCCGGGACCCGCCGTGAGCCCGACTTAACGAGAAACGCGGCCGGTCGGCCGCGTTTGCTTGGGCGTAAGGCTTGAGATTTCAGTAACTGGCACGCCAACCTTGCGTCGCCATCTGGCGGGGATTGAAGATCGCCAGAGCTCCGGCGTTGCCCTGCATGAAGGCCTCAAGGGTCTCGGCCGACA
>JAEURK010000136.1 GCA_016789175.1 Anaerolineales bacterium | reverse complement strand
CGGCCGGTGTGGTCACCGGCCCCTTCGAGCGCCTGCAATTGCTCACGCGGCTCGAGCAAGGCCATCAGCAGTGCTCGGAGCGTGTTGCGGGCGCCGATCGCCCAGGCCGCCACCCGGTTGATGCTGGCATCAAAGTAATCGAGGCCGATATGCACACGCTGCAGGTTTCCGCCGCGCACGATCTCCTGCGTGATCGCCTGCAGATCGTCGGTCAGCGTGACCACGTGGTCGCTGTCCCAGCGCACGCCGCGGCTGACATGCAGCAGGATCTCGGGCACGTACAGCAGCACCGACGAGATCTTGTCGGCGATGGTCTCGGTCGGGTGAAAATGCCCGGCATCCAGGCACATCAAGATCTGGCGTGACTGAGCGTAGCCGAGGTAGAACTCGTGCGAGCCGACCACATAGCTCTCCGAGCCGAGGCCAAAGAGTTTGGGTTCGACCGCATCGAGATTATGGGTCTGGTCGAGTTTCTCGGCCAGCACTTCATCCAGCGCTGCGACCAACCGTTGGCGCGGGCCGACGCGATCGAACGGCGTGTCTTTGTACCCATCCGGGATCCAGATGTTGGTCACGGCCGGCGTGCCCAGCGCCTGCCCGAAGGCCGCGCCGATACGGCGACTGGCCTGGCAGTGCTCGATCCAGAACCGGCGAATGCCTGCGTCAGCGCTGGCGAGCGTGAAGCCGTCGGCGGCTTTCGGGTGTGAGAAACACGACGGGTTGAAGTCCACGCCGTGCCCGTTCGCCTTGGCCCAATCCCGCCAGGCGGCGAAGTGCTCGGGCGCCAGTTCGTTGCGTTCGACCCGGCGGCCGCCCGTCTCGGCATACATGGCGTGCAGGTTGAGCCGATGGCTGCCCGGGATCAGGCGGTAGGCCTGGTCGAGGTCGGCGCGCAACTCGTCGGGTGTGCGCGCCTTGCCGGGGTAGTTGCCGGTCGCGGCGATGCCGCCGCTCAGCGCCTCGCCCGTGTTCTCGAAACCGGCGACGTCGTCGCCCTGCCAGCAGTGCAGGCTGAGCGCGACCGCGGCCAGGGCGGCCAGGGCCTGATCGGCATCGACGCCCAGCTGGGCGTAGCGCTCGCGGGCCAGGGTGTAGGCCTGGTTTACCTGGGTCTCGCTGGGCGTCACGATCATGGGTCACCTCGTGGCGGAAATAAGTTCGACGGTCTGCTATCGAGGCCGGCGCCGAGCGCGCCGACCCGAGCGTTGCGTTGACGGAGCCGGCCCGAGCGTTCCCGCTCCGCCGGCGATAGCCTCAAACCAGGGTCACCGTTAACCCGCGGCGCCGGGCCTGCTGGACCAGTCGTGTCGGCGCGGCCCGGACTGTGATGATGCGCTGGATCCGCTCGAGGGCGCAGAAGGTCGCGAAGCCGACCTGCCCCCATTTCGTCTGGTCGATCACGGCCACCACCTCATGGGCAACCGCCACCAACGCCTGTTTCAACCGGACCTCTTCGCCATCAACGTCGGTCAAACCCTCGGCCAGCGTGAAACCGCGGGCGCCAACGAAGACCTTGCCGATGTTGATCCGGTCCAGCACGGCTTCACCCCAACTCCCCACCACCGACATGGCCTCCGGGCGGATCAATCCGCCCAGCAGCATCACGGTCAGGCCGGGTTGTTGGGCGATTTCCTGGGCGACCCGCAGGCCGTTGGTAACCACCGTGATCTCGCGCTTGCCGCGCAGATTCCGGGCGAGATGCAGCGCCGTCGTGCTGGCATCCAGGCCGATGGTGTCGCCATCCTGCACCAGCGCGGCCGCGGCCGCGCCGATCCGCTCCTTCTCGGCCCGTTGCGCACCCTCGCGCGCGGCGAACGCCGGATCGACCCGGCCTGGATCAGCCGGAACCGCCCCACCGTGCGTGCGCCGGATCAGTCCCTGACGCTCCAGCCAGACCAGGTCGGTGCGGATGGTCACCGGTGAGACCTTGAACTGCGCGGCCAGGGCCTCCACGGTCGCCCGCTGGCGGCTCTCGACCGCGCTCAGGATCCGCTGCCGGCGCTCCTCAGCAAAAAGCCCGCCCCCCCGGAGCTTTCGTTTGCTTTCGTTTACCATCATTCGATATCGTAGTCCGTCGCAGCGCGCCCGTCAAGGGCCGGTCGGCGGCTCAATTGATGCGCAGGCTGCCCGTCAACCGCAGGTCGCGCGACGACGCGCCCACCGCGACGCCATAGTCGCCGCGCACCCGGCGCCAGCCCGCATCGTCCCAGATGGAACAGTGATGCTCGTCCGAGGCCGGGTCGAGGACGACCGTCACCCGCCGGGCCTCGCCAGCGTCCAACGCAACACGGGCCCAGCCCGCCAATCTGCGCGGCGGTGCGTCCGCCGCCGCCGGTAGCTCGAGATAGACCTGCGCGACCTCGACGCCGGCGCGCACACCGACGTTCTGGAGCGTGAACGTAATCTCGATCGGCTGTGCTTCGGGTGCTGCAGCAGGCGAGATCACCAGGTCATCGTACGTGAACCGCGTATACGAGAGCCCATGCCCGAACGCGTACTGCGGCTCGAGCCGAAGCTGATCGTAGCCGCGATAGCCAACGGCCAGGCCCTCCGCATAGCGCACGGCACCGGCGACGCCCGGATACTGCTCGGGCGTGCGCAGTGGCGTCTCGGCCAGGCTGCGCGGGAAGGTCAGGGGCAGCTTGCCGCCCGGGTTGACGTCGCCGCACAACACGCGCGCCAGAGCCGCACCCTGCTCCTGGCCGGCGTACCAGGCTTCGACGATCGCCGGGACCGCGCCCTCCCAATCCGCGACCGCCACCGGGCCGGCGTTCATCAGGACCACGACCGTGCGCGGGTTGGCTGCGGCGACCGCGCGGATCAGGGCACCCTGCCGATTTGGCAGCGTGATGTCGGGGCGATCCATCGACTCGCCCTCGAACGTGCGCGCCACCACGACTGCCACGTCGCAACCCGCGGCGACTTCCGCGGCAGCCTGGATGTCGGGCAGGTCGACGTCGATGGGCGGCTGCCAGCCCAGCCGGATCTGGGCATTGAAGGCGAAGTGCATCTCGGGCAGATCACCCGCGTACTCGAGCCGCACGGAAACCGGTCGGCCCGCCACCAGCGCCACGGGCGCCTCGCGGATCTGAGCGCCGCCTCCGGTCCAGAGTTGTTCGATGTCGCGCCCGCCGGCGCCCGGCCACGGCGCGTCGATCACGCGTTGATCGTCAACCCACAACCGCGCCGATCCCAGACAGGTCAACGACAGCGTATACAGGCCGGTGGCCGGCGGCACCAGGCTGCCCGTCCACCGGGCCGAGATCTGCACGCCGAGGGTCGGCGGCAGCGGCGTGAGCCTGGGCGGCGCCACCCACAGGCCAGGGATATCGAAGAATCCGCGATTGACCTCGACCTGTCTATCGATCCGAACCAGCGCCGGCTCACCGGCGAAGCTGCCGTTGGCCCAGTATTCGGCCCGCAGGCCGCGCGTACCCTCGGGCTCGCCCGCGGGCCGCAGCACCGCCGAAGGAATGGCCATCGGACCAGGCAGCAATGAGCCCGGGCCAACGGGGTCGACGCCCAACGCGCTCGCGATCCGCACAGACGGGCCGAACCGCGCCGCCAGGCCGTCCACCACGCTCACGCCGCGAGTCGGCACGACCTGCGCGCTGCCCCCGCCGGCTGTGAGGTAGTTGTCAACGTCGGGCCCGATCACGGCGATCGACCGGATCGCAACCGGATCCAGGGGCAACAGACCGTCGTTCTTCAGCAACACCATGGCCTGTTCCGCGATGTCCTGCGCGATCGCGGCATGGCGCTCGGCCGGGATCGGCGTGATCTCGAGCGGCCGCTCGACAAGGCCCAGGCCGATCGTCGCGCGCAAGATGCGCCGGACCATCCGATCAAGCTGCGCCTGCGGGACGTCGCCGCGTTCCACGGCTTCCTGCAGCGTCGGCCCCCACCAGCGCAGGCCCAACTCCCAGTCGAGCCCGGCCAGCGGCGCGGCCACCGTGGAATGTGTGGCCAGGAAGTCGCTCATCACCCAACCCTGGAACCCGAGCTCGTCGCGCAAGAGGCGGGTCAGCACGAACGCGTTTTCGCACGCGAACGTGCCGTTGATGCGGTTGTATGACCCCATCAGCGCCGCCGCGCCGGCGCGCTGCACGGCGGCGGCGAAAGGCACGCGGTAGATCTCGCGCAGAGTCCGCTCGTCAACGCGCACGTCGATCGAGTTGCGCAGGTGCTCCTGGTTGTTCGCCAGGTAGTGCTTCAGGCAGACCTGCACAGCCTGCGCCTGGATCGCCTCGACCTCGGGCACGACCAGGCGGGCCTGAAGCAGCGGATCCTCGCCAAACGACTCGAAGGTACGTCCCGCCAGGGGCGCCCGGGCGATGTCGACAGCCGGACCGAGCATGATGTTGTGGCCGGTGGCGCGCATCTCGGCGCCGATCGCGCCGCCGTAACGGCGCGCCAGCTCGGGGTCCCAGGTCGCGGCCAGCGCGATCGGCGCCGGGAACGCCGTGGCGCTCAGCCCGGCCCCGCTCTGGCGTGACAGGCGCACGCCCGCGGGCCCATCGCTCAAGGCCAGCGGCGGCAGCAGCGAGTCGGGCCGCAGCGCATCCGGCTGACCGGTTACGTCGTCTCGGCCCGAGACCAGGTCGATCTTGTCGGCCAGTGTCAGCCGCGCCAGCAGGGCGTCGACGCGGGCCTCAACCTCGGGCGATGCGTCCCAACGGGGTTCGGATGAAGTCATCGGTGTCCTTCACTCAATCCGGTGGTGTTCCGGCAACGCACCGGTCGCGCCTGTCCGGATGACGCCACGCCGGCTTCACCCTGGGCGAGCGGTGCACAGCGCGCCGCTCGCTCAGGGTGTGGGTTTGGGGTTGTTGTGAACGGTCTCCACAAAGCGATAGGCGAAGCGTTTGGCTCGCCTCAAACCGCAGCCAGAGCTTCGCCCACCCTCCGCAGCGCCTCGTCGTAGTTCGGGGCCATGCGCAGGGCCTGGCGCAACGACAGGTTGGGCTCGCCGGTAATCACACCCCGGACGAACTCGGGCGTGCCGGCGCGCTCGAGCCCGGCCATCACCGCCGCGCGGCTCGGTTGTTCGCTCAGAACATCGCCCACCAGATCGTCGACCGTGAAAGGCCCGCGCGCATCGGGATCCTGGTAGGGCACCGACCAGTGATAGACGCCCGAACCCACGATAACCGCGGCGGCGCCCGGCAGAGTCACCTCGGCCGACGTGTTGGGCGGCACAACCACGTCCACGTTGAACGTGCCGGCGTCGATGGCCCAGGCGACGGCCACACGGCCATAGGGTGTCCGGTGCTCGGTGCGGCACGACGTGATCCCGCCGCCCGGTCGCGGTCGAATCGCAAGCCGTCGGTAGCCCGGTTCAGTCGCCGTCAGCCCGCCGATCGTGCGATGCATCCAGTCCGCCACGGCGCCAAGCGCATAGTGATTGAACGACGTCATCTCGCCCGGATTGATCGAGCCATCCGGCAGCATGCTGTCCCAGCGTTCCCAGATCGTGGTCGCGCCCATCGTGATGGGGTACAACCAGGACGGGCACTCACGCTGCAGCAACAGGCGGTAGGCTGCCACATATTGTCCGGCGCTGCACAGGGCGTCGCACATCAGGGGCGTGCCGACAAAACCGGTGCGGATGCGGTAGCCGCTCTCGCGCGCCAGCTCCGCCAGCCGTTGCCCGGCGCGTTGGCGCTGTTCGGCCGTCGGCAGGAGGTCGAAAGCCAGCGCCAGCGCGTAGGCCGTCTCGGCATCGTTCATCATGCGCCCGGCGGCCGTGACGTACTCGCGCGCAAAGGCGGCGCGGGCCTCGGCGGCCAGAGTGCGATACCGGCGCTCGTCCGCGACGCGGCCGAGCACCGCGGCGGTTTGAGCGACCAGGTCGGCCGAGCGCACGAAATAGGCGCTGGCCACGATGGCTTTGTCGGTCCGCGCCTGGGCGGGTCGATCGGACGGCGCCGTCGGGTCGAGCCAGTCGCCGAACTGAAAGCCCTTGTTCCACAGGCGACCCTCTCCCGCGATCTCAGCGACGTGGTCGACCCAGGCGCGCATGCTCTCGAACTGGTCGGTCAGGATCCCGACGTCGCCAAAGCGCTGGTACAGCACCCAGGGCACGATCGTGGCGGCGTCGGCCCAGGCCGCCGCACCGGCGGCGCTGTTGCCCAGGACATTGGGAACCACATGCGGGACAGCCCCGCCCGACTTCGCCTGCTCGACCGCTAGATCCCGCAACCACGACTGGAGAAAGCCGCTCGAGTCGAACAGGAACGACGCGGTCGGCGAGAACACCTCGAGGTCACCGGTCCAGCCCAGGCGCTCGTCGCGCTGCGGGCAGTCGGTCGGCACGTCCAGGAAATTGCCACGCATGCCCCAGACCACGTTGGCGTGGAGCTGATTGAGCATCGCGTCGGAGGTCTCGAACCAGCCAGTGCGCTCCAGGTCCGAGTGGATCACGACCGCGCTCAGGTCCGCGGCCTCGAGCACACCGGGCCAGTCCTGCACCTCGACGTAGCGAAAGCCATGGAACGTGAAGCGCGGTTCCCAGGTCTCGACCCCATCGCCCTTGAGCGTGTAGCGGTCGGTGGCCTTGGCGTAGCGCAACGGGCGCGTGCCCAGCTCGGCGTGCTCAAGCACTTCGGCATGCCGCAGCGTCACGGTCTGGCCGGCCGCGCCCCGCACCCGGATCGAGAGCCGGCCAACCAGGTTCTGGCCGAAGTCGACCAGCGTCTTGCCGGACGGCGAGGCCGTGATGGAAACCGGCGCGATGGTTTCGATCCGGCGCATCGGCGGGCCGAGCGGCGCCTCGAGGGTCTTCAGATCCCACTCGACCACGCGCGTGCCCCGCCAGGCCGTGTCCGCGCAGCCCGGCGTCGACCAGCCCGGCAACTCCAACCGGGCGTCGTAGGTCTCGCCGTCGTACAGGCCGCTCATGCGGATCGGGCCGGTCGTGGCGCGCCAGCTGTCGTCGGTGACGATGCGCTCGCGGCTGCCGTCGGCATACTCGACCTCGAGTTGCGCCAGCAGCGCCAGCCGCTCGCCGTAGATGTTGCTGTGGCCGCCGCCGAAGCCGAGCCGACCGCGGAACCAGCCGTCGCCCAGGATCGCGCCAAGTGCGTTGCGGCCCTCGACCAGCAGCCCGGTGACGTCGTAGGTCTGATAACGCAGCCGCCGGTCATAGACCGTCCAGCCCGGGGCCAAGACGCTGTCGCCCACGACCTGGCCGTTGAGTTGCGCCTCGTACAGGCCGAGCGCCGTGATGTACAGGCGCGCCGAGCGGATCCCCGCGCGCAGCGTGAACGCGCGGCGCACGAACGGCGCCGGGTGCACCTGTGCCGGATCCTCATCCCAATCGGGCGTCACGAACCGGGCACTCCAGTCGTCAGGCGCCAGCAGGCCGGCCTCGAGGGCCAGCGGCTCGCTCCACGCCGAGGCGCTGCCGTCGGCGCCCCAGACCCGCACGCGCACGCTGACACGCTCGCGCGAGACCAGAGGTGCGAACGGCCAGGGGATCAGCACGGATTGATCCGACTCGCTGCGCCCGGTCTGGCCGCGCGCAGCGCCGTCAGCGCCGTGGGCCTGGATCTCGTACGCGGCCTGGCGCCAATTCGGGGCCTCGGTTTCGATGGTCCAGGACAATCGGGGCCGCTCCGAACCGATGCCCAGCGTCTCGCG
>JAEURK010000120.1 GCA_016789175.1 Anaerolineales bacterium | reverse complement strand
GGCGCCGACTGATCCCGGCCAAGGCCGAACTGAACGCCGGCGCGCCGGGGGCCGGGGCGCGCCGTCTTGTGGTTGGGGTCGATATCCGACAGCGGGATCAGACCCGCACACGAGCTCGGGCGGCCACCGACACGGTGGCTGTGGCGGTCGGCTGGCTGGCTTCAGCAGACAGGTTGAAGACCGAGACGGCCTCCTGCAGCTGAACCGCCAGTTGCTCCAGGTCCTGCGCGGTGGCCGTGACCTGTTCGGCCTGGGCGCTCATCTGCTCGGCCGCGGCCCCGATCTCTTCGATCGCTGTGCGGCTCTCGTCGGCCATCCCGGTGATGCTCCGAACCGTGTTGGTCATCTCGCTCACCTGGGCCGTCATTTCCTCGGTCACGGCGTTGTTCTCCTCGACCACGGCGCTGACGCTGTCGAGGCTGCTGGTCACACTGGTATGCAGTCGCACCATGCTCGCGGCCGCCTCACGATTGCGCTCAGCTGTGGCATTGGCCTGCGTGATCGCGTTCGCCAGCTGCGACGACGCCTCGCGCATGGCGTTGAGGGCCACCACGATATTGTCGACCCGCGTGGCCGTCTCGCGCGAACCGACGGCGATGGCCTCGAAGTTGGCGCCAGCCTGATCGGTCAGCGTAACCGCGGCGTTGACGTCCGTGCCGGCCTGCTGCATGGCGGCGACCGCCTCGCTCGCGCCGGTCTGGACGCGCTGGACCATGGCGCTGATCTCGCGGGTGGCCACTGCCGACTTCTCGGCAAGCTTACGGACCTCATCGGCCACGACCGCGAAACCCTTACCATGCTCGCCCGCGCGCGCCGCTTCGATCGCGGCGTTAAGGGCCAGCAGGTTGGTCTGCGAGGCGATATCGTCGATCGTCTCGACGACGATGCCGATTTGGCTGCTCATCCGGCCCAGGTCCTGCACGCGGCTGGCCAGTTCATCGGTGGCGTGGCGCACCTGCCGCATCGATTCTACGGTGCGGGCCGCGATATCGCGGCCTTCGGCGGCGGAGTCGGCCGTACGGCCGGCTTCGGACGCCATCACCTGGGTCGACTCGCTGACCTGGTTCAAGGCGCCTTCGAGGGCCTGGCGGTCGGTTGCCGCCTTGACCATGCCCTGCGACTGCTGCTTGGCGCCGGTCAAGATCGCTTCGGCAGCGTCGGAGAGCTGGCTCGCGACGGCCGCGGTCTCGGTGACCGCGCGCGCCTGTTCGGCTGCGCCCTTGGCCACGCCCTCGATCGCCTGCTGCATGTGGCGCATGTTCTCGGTGGTCGTCGCAAGCGCGCTGCCTTCCTGCTGGATGGACGTCACCACATCGCCGATTTTGGTTGCGACGACTGTGGTAGCTGAGGCAGCCTGGCTCGAGGCGCCCGAAAGCTCGCGACTGGCCCGCGCCAGGTGCGCGCCGGCCTCGATCGCGATCGCCAGGGGCTTGGCGACCGAGTCTTTGAGCACGGCATAGTGCTCGGAGAGATCGTGCTCGCGCTTGGGCACGGTGATCCGGTCCAGGCTCAGGCCGACGCTCTGCAAGTAATCGTAGAAGAACGCGTCGGATACGGCCTGCATGTCGAAGTTGAAGACGCTGAAGATCGCGTGCTCGGCCTTGTTCCGGTAACCCGGTCGAAACCAGAATTCGCGGGCCAGATACTTACGGGTGAGCTGTTGATAGAGGGTATAGCTGCCCACATACCACTTCAGTGGGAGATTGATGTGGTTGTGGATCTGCCCCACGTGCAGCCGCTTCTCAAAGTAGGCTTCGCCATAGCCGCCGTCTTGAGCGGCCTCCTGAAAGATCTCGCGAAAGTAGCCGGCCTGCTTCTCCTCCAGGCGAGCCCGCAACTGCTCAAGCGACACCCCACGGAGCGCGGCGTAGTCCTTGAAGAAGGTCAGCGTTTCGCTGAACGCGAACTGATAGTCGTAGAACTCCTTCGCCATCCGGTCCGCGATCCGGTTGGCCCAGGGATACAGCTGCTTGAGTACTTTCACATCGTCGGGTTGAATGCCGACGAAGGCGCGGCGTAATGCCAGGCTCTCTTCGAAGATTCGATACCGTTGGGTCAGGGTCTGGGTCATTGCGATTTCTCCACGTCAACAGAATACCGATGAAGCACCTGGTTGATTGATAATTTTTCCTAAACGTGAACTAAAATCGCGGTAACAAATCCCGCCGATTCCGGGTTGATTTCGATCTGGCTGCGTCAACACCCTGACTTCAGCCATCCGCGGGCAGTGGGTGATGTTCGAAATCGCTGCCACTGTGGTACGCTCGAGCGAGCCTGTTATGTTCGCTGGTAATGCGTTTGACGCGGTATTGCGAATGGTTTGCATTTGAATTATGATGACCATACCCTTACAAAGTCAATCGTCTTACGCGTAATTTGGAACGCTCCTGGTATGACAAGCAAGTTGACCCCGATTAAGCAAGCAGCGGCGAGCGCTGTCGAAGCGGCGAGAGCCGCACATGCCCACGCCACGGACGCTCCCGCAATGCCGGGCGTGACCGTCAGCGCGACGATGCGTGAGTATCTGGCCGAGATTTACCGGCTCCAGGTCGGTCCAGACGGCGCGACGACCAGCGCCCTGGCCGAGCGCCTCGAAGTGTCACCGTCGGCTGTCGTGCGGATGTTGCGCCGTCTGGATGAGACGGGGTTGCTTAAACACACGCCTTATCACGGCGTCGAGTTGTCGCCCGAGGGGACCCGTGAAGCCTTACGGGGCATCCGCCGGCATCGACTGCTCGAGGTCTTTCTCGTGAAGGTCATGGGCTTTGGCTGGGACGAGGTTCACACCGAGGCGCACGGCCTCGACGCGGGCATGACGGATGCCTTCGAAGACCGGATGGATCAACTCTGCGGTTATCCCACGCACTGCCCACATGGCGATCCCATCCCAACCCGTGCCGGACAGATCGCGCCCATCGAAGACTCTCCGCTCCTGGATGCGACGGTGGGGCAGAGCGCGCGTGTGAACCGGGTCAAGAGCGATGAGCCGGCCAAGCTGCGCTATCTGGCAGAACTGGGGCTGGTACCGGGCGCGCCCATCACGGTTCTGGGTCGCGCACCCTTCAATGGCCCGATGCGTCTCCAGGTCGGGCTGGGCCGCGATGCGCGCGAGCATGTCATCGGATCTGAGGTGGCGAAATGTCTCCGGATCGGAGCCAGCGTCTGAAACCGGGAGATGTCTACGACCGGTTGCGCGCGGCCGGGTTTCGGCTGACGGCGCCGCGCCGGGCACTCGTGGCGGCCTTGCTGGCGGCGGACTCCCCCCTGTGTGCCGAGCAAATCCACGCACGCGTCTGCGGCCAGGGCCTCGATCTGTCGACCGTCTACCGCAATCTGAGCACGTTTGTCGGGATGGGGTGGTTGCAGGCCATTCCAGGCACGCATGGGGAGCGTCTGTTCAGCCTGCGAACGACCAGCGCCGATTCCGTGACCGTGCAGTGTTTGGATTGCGGCCGGGTGAATGTGTTGCCGGCTTCGGCCGATGCCTTATGCGCGGCCGTTGCCGACCTTGGCTTCCGGCCGGACAGCGTGCGCGTGACCCTCTCCGCGCATTGCGATCACAAGTGCGCACATTCCGCGACCGACTCTCCTACGACGTAGCCAGCGAGTCCTGGGTGGTCGCCAGCAGCGCCTCAACATCCACATGTTGCGCCCGCAACCAGGCTCCCACGTGGCTGTGCGGGCTGCGCAGCAATGCCAGGAGCAGATGCACCAGAGTGGTCGTGCCCTGAGGATCGGCTCGACGCGTGAGGTCGTCGGCGAAGGTGAAGACCAGGCGACTTTCGGTCGACCGATGCAGCACCTTGGGCGGTTCGCGATCTGATCCACGACGCGGCAAAGGGCCTGTGTTCCAGTTCAGCAGGGGCAGCTTGCCGGTCTTGCGCTCGCGCAGATCCCGCCGCAACAACACCGGGTCGAGTTTGAGTGTGGTGAAGATGTGGAGCAGGCGCGTGATCTCGGGCACTATCGCACGCGCCTCCTCGATCTGGTATCCGATCTCGGTCAGCGTCTCCGGCGTCTCATAGTCGGCCAGACGCAGCAAACCCAGCATCAGATGCTCGGGATCGATGAAGCTTCGGTTTGCCGTCGCCGCTTCGGTAGCGGCGAGGTCCCAGGCGAGCAACAAGGCAGGCGAAAGGTTGGTCACGGTCGACCCCACATCGATCGCCACCCCAGATGGGCTTCGATCAACGTATGTGGATTTTATCCGATCCTGGGCCGGGCGCGGCATGGGCAGCGTGCTATACTCGCCGCGCTGTATGAGTGATCCCGCCGATGAGCGCCGCATCGTCCAGAGCCTGGTGAAACTGGATGAGCCAGCGGATGCCTTAGCCGCCTACTACGCCCTGTACGCCCCGGCCCACACGCGGGCTGTCTACACAGCTGTCGATGACGGTGGGGCGCCTGAGGGTTTTCTCGTGCGTGCGCGCACCGGGCTCGACCTGTTTCGGCCGGTGGTCGCGTTGCGGTCGCGATCCGAGGCCGCCGTGGAGCGTCTGGCGGCGGCCGGCGTGCCGGCCGGGCGGCCGGTGATCCTGGCGGTGCCTGAGTCTTTGGGCTCGTGGGCCTATCGTCATCTGGCAACGACCGATGCCGAGATCCACCGCATCTACCGTTTGGATCGGTCCAACCACAAACCGTTGCTGAATGTGCTGGCGGTCACGGGTCGCGACCCAAGCGGCGGGCCACGCTGCGAGATCCGATCGGGCGACCAGTTGGGCGCCGTGGCCGGCGTGAACTGGCAGACCCCGCGTTTCGCCGAGATCTACGTGTATACCGACCCGGTGGTGCGTGGACGCGGTTGGGGCAAATCGGTGGTTAGCATCGTCTCGGGGCTGGTGCTCGAGAGCGGTCGAACGCCGTTGTACGTGGTTGCGGAATCGAACGACTATTCGATCCGGTTAGCGGAAGCGGTCGGTTTTGTCGACACCGGCGCGCGTGAAATCCTGGCTGAGGCCGTGCGCCCAGAGCCGGCACCGCTCGGGTGAGGGGGCAGCATGGCACGCGCGTGTTTTACTTTCCCATCTTCGTTCTTGTTCGGGACGGCGACCGCCGGGTATCAGGTGGAGGGCGGTAGCCTGAACACCGACTTCTGGCAGTGGGAGCACAAACCCGGTCGAATCGCCGCCGACGAACGGAGTGGGCCGGCCTGCGACTGGTGGCACGGGCAGCGCTGGCGCGAAGATTTCGACCGGGCCGCAGCGGACGGTCACACGGCGCTGCGGATGAGCGTTGAGTGGAGCCGGATCGAGCCCGAGCCCGGGCGCTGGGACGAGGACGCGCTCGATCACTATCGGCAGATGGTCGTCGGCCTGCGCCAGCGCGGTTTGACGCCGCTCGTCACGCTTCACCACTTCGTTAATCCGCTCTGGACGGTCTCCGACGGCCGGCATATCTGGGAAGACGGCAGCGGCACCGAGCCCTTCGCGCGCTATGCACGAAAGGTGGTCGAGGCGTTGGGGTCGCACGTCGATCTCTGGGCCACCATCAACGAGCCCAACGTGTACTACTACAACGGCTGGATGTCGGGCGCGTTTCCACCCGGCGATCGACCGTCGATCGGGCGTGCCATGCAGGTCGCGCGCAACCTGCTGCTGGCTCACGCCGCCGCCTATCACGCTATTCATGACGTGCAGCCGCACGCGTTGGTCGGGCTCCCGATCCACTTTCGCCCCACGCTGCCGGCCCACCCGGGCTTCATGCTCGACGAGTGGGTGGCGCGCACGCAGTTCGAGCTCTTCAGCTCGCTCTTCAACGACGCGATCCGAACCGGGCGGCTGCGGCGGCCATTCGGAACGTCGCTGGCGGTGCCCGAGGCCAGAGGCACGCTCGACTACTTCGGCTTGAACTACTACACGGCCGATCTCGTGCGCTTCGACCCCACCTCGTTTGCCGAACTCTTCGGCCGCCGGAGCTTCCCGGCCGGCGCCGAGGTCGACGACGCCGGCTGGTACGCCTCGTATCCGCCAGGCATGTTCAGCGCGTTGACCTGGGCGCACAAGCAACACCTGCCCATCTACATCACCGAGAACGGCATCGGCGACGCCGAGGATCGGATGCGGCCGCGTTATCTGATCGAACACCTCCGCCAGATCTGGCGCGGCGTGAACTTCAACTGGGATGTGCGCGGCTATTTCCACTGGTCGCTCGTCGACAACTTCGAATGGGAGCGCGGTTGGACGCATCGCTTCGGCCTGTATGCGCTGGACCGGGTGTCGCAGATCCGCACCCCGCGGCGCTCGGCCGAGCTCTACGCGGCCATCTGCCGCCGCCGGGCGCTTGATTCCGATATGGTTGCTGACTTCGCTCCGGAACTCCTCGAGCGCCTGTTCCCGGGTTGAGACGCGGGTGCTCGCACGCGAACGACCGTACCCGCCTTTGGCCCCGACCCCCGGCCGGCCGGTATAATCGTTAAGATGTCCCGACTACGACAACTCCTGTTGATCTCCGTGATCCTGACCGCCTGCGGCCCGAACCCGACTGCCGTGATCACGTCTGTGCCGCCGACTGCGGCCGGCGTCTTGGCGCCCGTGACCACGCCCGACCCGGCCCTTCCGGCGTCGGCCGCGATCGCGACGCAAAGCGCCCGCGTGGCCGCCGCCCTGGCGCTGCCGGTGCCGATCCTGACCCTGGAGGACGGACTGAACGCCGACCAACAGGCGGCGCAGCGCCTGGCGATCGCCGATCCGCGCTTCCAACGCGACCTGTTCGACGTGACGACCGGATCACCGCTGCGAAGCGAGGTCTTTGGCGTTTATCCGTGGCGCGAGAGCGACCTGACCGATGCCACGGCTACGTGCTTGAACGGCCCCGCCCGCTGCTACCGCGTTGAGATGTACAACTACGCCTACAACGCCTCGACGTTTGCGACAGTCGACGTGGCCGGCGGGGCGGTCCTGGCTGTGCAGTACCTGGCGGCCACCCAGCCCGATATCCCGGCCTCGCTGGTCGCCCTGGCAACCGATATCGCCATCCATGCGCCCGAGGTCACGGCGGCTCTCGGCGTGAAACCCGAAGCGGCCCAGGCCATGATGGCCAACACCAAGACCGCGCTCAGCCGCAGCCGGTGCGAGCGCTCGCAACACCTGTGCGTGGCCCCGACATTTCTGGCGGGCACGCGCGGCTTGTGGGCCATCGTCGACCTGACCGACTATCGCCTGGTCGGCGTGCGCTGGACCGATATGGGCCAGGCCTCGGCCAGCCAACCCGTGACCGAGAAGAGCCTACAGGACGAAGTCATCACCGCCAACTACTGTGATCGCACGCAGAACCTGACTCAGGCCGGCTGGTCGCTGGACTACATGTTGACCAGCTCCGACGGTCTGCGGATCTCGAGCGTGACCTTCGACGGCAAGCCGGTGCTCAACGACGCCAAGGTGGTCGACTGGCACGTCG
This sequence comes from Anaerolineales bacterium, assembly GCA_016789175.1. Taxonomy (GTDB): domain Bacteria; phylum Chloroflexota; class Anaerolineae; order Anaerolineales; family UBA6663; genus UBA6663. The sequence continues at coordinate 4,867 of JAEURK010000120.1, read as the reverse complement.
CTTACTCGGCGACCGAGGGCTTCGGCTATAGCGACGCCGTCGGCTGCCCGGTTTTCAGCCAGGCCGCCGTGGTCGCCGCCCGCCCGCCCGCGATCGCGCCCATCCTGGCTGACGGCGTCGAAGTCGGCGTGTCGTTGCGTCAGGACTTCTGGTCGCCGAGCTGGCCGGCGCCGTGCAACTACTACTACGAGCAGCGCTTCGACTTCTACACCGATGGCCGATTTCGAATGATGGCGATCAGTCACGGCCGCGGCTGCGGTAACGACGGCATGTATCGACCGGTCTTGCGGATCGCCTGGGCTGGCGAGCAGGGGCGATTCAGCGAATGGACGGGCACGGCCTGGCAGCCCTGGGACCTCGAGGCCTACATCCTCAAGGACAACGAGTCACCTGCCACGGACGAAGGCTTCATGTTCAGGTTGGAGACCGAGAACGGCGGCTACTACGTCGAACCCGGGTTGGGCCAGTTCGGTGACGGCGGCCGGGGCGACACGCCCTACGTCTTCCTGACCCGCGCCAAGGACAACGGCGATGAGGGTGGAACCGACCTGCCGACGATCGGGCCCTGCTGCAACACCGACTATCAACAGGGTCCTGAGAAATACATTGAGCCGCAACCTGAAAGCCTGGCGGGCGGCGCCCCGTTAGTGCTGTGGTACGTGCCCCAGATCAAGAACGACGATACTCCGGGCGAGGAGTACTGCTGGGCGCAGTCGGCCGTCGTTGACGGCGTCTTCCGCGTCAACGAGTACCCGTGCGTGGCCGGCCCGATGTTCGTGCCGATCGGCGCGGGCCAATAGGCCGGGCCCTGGGAGCAACAACCGCCGTGAGCAAACGCAGGACAACCGGAGCGAGCCGCCGTCGCGACGAACGCCGACCCGCCGGCCTGGCGCAGGGGTGGGTCGCGTTGGGCGGGGCCGTCGGCGGCGCGCTGCTTCTGGCCACCGGGTTGTGGCTCTACAACCAATACCTGGCGCCGGCGTCCGCGCCGACGGCCGGCGCCTACCCACCCGGTATGGCCAACTACTGCCGGACGATGCCGCCGTTTGCCATCAACCAGGGCTTCAGTCAGCAGAGCTATTTCAGCACCAGCGAACGCCAGATCACAGGCCTGGTCATGATCGATGGCTCGGAGCTGCGCCGGGGCGCGACCTATCAGCATCCGTCGTGGACGTCTGCGGGCAGCCTGGGTCCGATCCAGCTCGACGGCGCCGGCAACGCCTACGTCGCCCCGGTGCCGACGATCAACGTGCTCGAGAACGCGGCCGGTACGCAAAACACGGTCTACCGCGTCGACGGTGCTACGGGCGAGATGGCTCCTTATGCGACGATCCAACCCGCCCAGGCGCCGGACACGACCAACCCGTACGGCGTGCTCGGTCTCAGCTATGACTGCGACGTGCTTAGCCTGTATGCGTCGACAGTGGCCGGGTCGACCCGCCTGGCCGAGGTCGGCCAGATCGTGCGGGTCGATGCGACCGGCGCGAGCGGTCGGATCGCCGACACCTTCACGGGTGTGGATGCGATCGCGGTCGTCACCTGGAACGGCGCCGAGGGCAAACGCCTCCTGTATGGCAAGGCCCGCACGAGCGAGATCTGGTCGATCGCGCTCGATGGTCGCGGCGATTTTTCGGGCGAGCCGCGGCTTGAATTCTCGTTGGCCGGGCTTGGTCCGCGCGGCGACGATAAGGCCCGTCGCATCGTGGTCGACGCCGCCGATCAACTCACCGTCTACGGCATCGAGTTCAGTTACAACCTGATCGCGCCGTCCGAAAAGCAACAGACCGCCTACACCTTCATCTTCGATAGCGCTTCGGGCCAGTGGACCTTTGTGCCCGCCGCGCCTGAAGAGCAGTGAGACGGGGGCGAGGGGCGATCTCGCGCAGCGCTCTTTGCGCCGCTGTCGCGCGGCAGCCTGATGGTTCCACGCCGCCACCACCCTTGACAGCCCCCACAGCAGCGTATAATTGCGCCGAATACGATCAGGTCGGAGTCGACTCGCGGGGGGAGCCCTGCGGCAAGCCGGCTCCGCTTTTTTGTCTCGCGCCCGCGACGGTGCGGGAAAGGAACAAGAATGAAGATCTCCTTTTCAGGCCGGATCCTGATCCTCGGATGTGGTTCCGTGTCGCGCTGTTTACAGCCCCTGATCCTGCGTCACTTCGATATGGACTTTTCGAAGCTGACGATCATGGACTTTGAGGACCTGCGCCATCTGATCCCCGACACCCTGGCCGCCGGCGCGCAGTACGTGCGCGATCGCGTCACCCAGGATAACCTGCCGGAGTTGCTCGGCCGCATCCTCGGCCCGGGCGACCTGCTCATCGATCTCGCCTGGAACATCGACTGCAACGCCATCATCGACTGGTGCCACCACCAGAACGTCCTGTACCTGAACACCTCGGTCGAGGTGTGGGATCCCTATGAAGACGCCGGTGCGGTCTCGCCGCTCGACCGCACCCTCTACGTTCGGCACATGCGCCTGCGCAAGCTGCGCGACAGCCATGCCCAACCCGGCCCGACCGCGGTCGTCGAACACGGCGCCAATCCGGGTCTGGTCAGCCATTGGACCAAGGTGGCGTTGATCGACCTGGCCGCGGCTATGCTGGGCCAGAACCTGCCCGAGGACTCTGAGCAGCGGGCCGAGCTGGCGCGCGCGTTGGCCGACGAACGTTATCCCGAGCTCGCGCGGCTGACCGGAACCAAGGTCATTCACATCTCCGAACGCGACACGCAGATCAGCGACAAGCCCAAGCAGGTCGACGAGTTCGTCAATACCTGGTCCGTCGCCGGCCTGCATGAAGAGGGCCTCGCCCCGGCCGAGATGGGGTGGGGCACCCACGAGAAGAAGCTGCCTGCCAACGCCTACGTCCACACCTATGGGCCCGCCAATCAAATCTGTCTGGCGCAGATGGGGTGCAACACCTTCGTGCGCTCATGGGTGCCGGAGGGCGGTGAGATCGTCGGCATGGTCGTGCGGCACGGCGAGGCCTTCACGATCAGCGACCACCTGACGGTGTGGGAGGACGGCGAGTTCGGCAAGCGCCCGATCTATCGCCCGACCGTGCACTACGCTTATCTGCCGACCGATGCCGCGATCGCCTCGCTCCATGAACTGCGGATGCGCAACTACGACCTGCAACCGCGCCAGCGCATCATGAACGACGAAATCCTCAGCGGCAAGGATGAGTTGGGGGTGTTGTTGCTCGGGCACGGCCTCAACGGTTGGTGGACCGGGTCGCAGCTCGACATCCACGAGGCGCGTCGGTTGGTTCCCGGCCAGAGCGCTACGACCGTGCAGGTGGCAGCCTCGGTGCTGGGCGCCGTGGCCTGGATGATCAAGAACCCGAGTCGCGGGGTGTGCGTGCCGGACGACCTGCCGCATCGCGACGTCCTGGCAGTCGCGGCCCCGTATCTGGGCCCGACCCCGTCGCTGCAGACTGACTGGACGCCGCTCAAAAACCGCTTCAACCCGTTCGAGGCCTGGAACGGCGCCGGGCGCCCGGCCGGTGAGGATGTCTGGCAGTTTGGCTCATTTGTGGCCTGGTGAGGCCGCGCGCAACGGCCGCTTCACGTTATAATGTGACCCGTTCGGAGAGGTCGCCTAGCCCGGTCTATGGCGCGCGTCTGGAAAGCGCGTTGGGGTCACACCCTCGCGGGTTCAAATCCCGCCCTCTCCGCCACACTATAACCGCCGCCCGGCATCCGGGCGGCGGTTATGATTTGTTCCCTGTCTGGAGCGGCCGCAGCTGGCTAGTCGGCGTAATCGGCTCGCATCTGCTCCAGGCGCGCCACAGAGTCGACCAGGCCGCCGGGGCGGTTACGGGCCAGCCACTGGGCCCGGTACTCGACGATGATCGCCTCCAGATCCTGCGCCAGGGCCGCGCGCTGTCCGGCGCCGTGGGCGAACCGCACCCGGGCTACCGCATGGCGGAGCATCCGCGCGGCCAGCGCGTATTCACGGGTCAACAGCGCGGCGTCCGGGCGGGCGCACCGCGCCAGGGCGAGTTGTGCGAGCGCGGCGTCGATCGCCGCTTCGGTCCGGGCCAGGCCGTCCTCGGTCAGATCCGGGGCCCTGGCGAGCGGCTCTTGCAGCGCCAGCGACAAGATCGAGTTGTTGGCCGGGGTGGGGCCCGCCACGCGATACACCGATCCCAGGTCGTAGGCCACGCGGCCGAGCGATCCGGTCGGGTCGGCGTAGGCATGCAGGCTGAGGGCGGCCGCCACGTCGAGGTCGCGATTGGCCTCCAGCGCCCAGCTGAAGGCCGCGCCGGCCGCGAAGCCCAGGTCGTGAGTCGGCTGCGGCTGCCAGTGGCCGTTGTCGCCCCAGTCGGTGATCAGGTACCCGATGGCGCCGTGGGCGAGGCCGTTCTCGGCCGCGCGACGTAGGTTGACCAGCGCATTCTGGGTGCGGCCCGCGATCGCGTTCCACGACGACGTGCCCGGGCACATGTAGAACGGGATCCCGGCAGCCCGGTACTGCGGGCAGCGGACCTCAAAGGGATGGTCGTCGTCGTAGCCCCACTCGAGCGCGATCGCGTCGCGCGGCAGATCGGGGATCAGCTCCGGATGCTGGATGATGATGTCACCCCAGAACTGCATCACGCGCCCGCGGGCCTTGACCTCGGCGTGGATCTTGCGCAGGAAGTCGAGGTAGACGCGCCCAACGCCGCGCGTCTGTACCTCGGCCCGGCTGCGGCCCTGTCCTAGATCGATCGTCTCGTCACAACCGACGTTGAACATGCGGCTGCTGAAATGCGGGAGCAGCTCATCAAACAAACCGCGCACGAAATCCAGGCTGGCGGGATCGCTCGGGCACAGGCTGAACGAGCCGTCGAGCCGGAAGCCCCAGGGCGTGTCGAAACCGCCC
>JAEURK010000090.1 GCA_016789175.1 Anaerolineales bacterium | reverse complement strand
GGATCATCGGGCGCGATTGCCGACAAGCGACCGAGCGTCGACGGGAACGGCAGGGCGGCCACTTCGCCCCCTGCGCGATCACGGCCTCGGCGCCTGCGGGCAGGCCGGGGATCATCGGGCGCGATTGCCGAAAGGGGCCGTGGGTCGACGGGAACGGCAGGGCGGCCACTTCGCCCCATGCGTGATCGCGGCCTCGGCGCCTGCGGGCCGGCCGGGGATCATCGGGCGCGATTGCCGACAAGCGACCGAGCGTCGACGGGAACGGCAGGGCGGCCACTTCGCCCCATGTGTGATCGCGGCCTCGGCGCCTGCGGGCAGGCCGGGGATCATCGGGCGCGATTGCCGACAAGCGACCGAGCGTCGACTGGAACGGCAGGGCGGCCACAAGGGCCGCCCCTACGGCAATCCCCCCAATGAAACACCGCCTGCGGGCGACCGCACCGGCGACCGCATCGGCTGCGCGCGTGCGGATGATCCGCGCGACGCAAACGCAATCGGGGCGCCAACCGATCAACCAACGCGCTTCTCGTAACACTGCGACCACGACCGGGCCGCGTATTGGCCGTAACACGGGATGCGCCGATACCCAACCCGCTCGTACAGGTGATTGGCGACGACCTGGCGATCGCCGGTTTCGAGGCACACTGTCGTATACCCACGAGCCCGCGCTTGCGCTTCGATCTCAGCCAGCACCGCGCGCGCGACCCCTCGGCCGCGGGCCCAGGGGGCCGTGTACATGCGTTTGACCTCACCAACCCCCGGCGCCAACTGTCGTAACGCGCCACACCCGGCCGGCTGGCCATCCAGGCGGGCGACCACGAACACGCTGTCGGGCGCCTTCAGGTCGCCAAGCGACACCGCCCCGCGGCCGTCCTCGCCGCGATCGCCATCCATGCTCAGCAACTCGAGCGTCAGCCCCCACAACAGCGCCTGTCCGGTCGCGCCGGCCGGGTCGTCCACCCGCACGTCGAGCGCGGCTGTCGGCAACGGATCCGTCGCCAGGGCACGTTGCATCAACACCCAGCCCAACCTGCGCCCGAACTTCCAGCCCAGATCAGGTGCGTCCGTCATGAATAGAAAGCCCAGAGCGCGATGCAGCGCGATCGAGGCCGCGTTGTCGGAGTCGCCGATCACGGCCAGCATCTGCCCGAGGCCCAACGCCGTGCAGCGGGCGATCAACGCCGTCAACAAGGCGCGCGCAACACCTCGGCGCTGCGCATCCGGGGCGACGTAGATCGAGTCCTCGCACGTCAAGCGATAGCCGGGTCGCGGACGAAAGGCGCTGGCATAGCTATACCCCACCACCCGGCCCGCCTGCTCGGCCACCAGATAGGGATACCCGCCGGCCACGACAACCTCAAAGCGGTCGGCAAACGTCGCCCGGTCCGGCGGCTCATACTCCCACGAGCCCGTGCCGTGCACGACGTGGTAGGCGTAGATCGCATGGATCCAATCAAGGTCCGTTGGGGCCGCGGTGCGAATGGTCAGCGTCATGGTTTCAACAACTTATAGAAGAAGACTGTGCCGTGCAACCCGCCATCGGCGCCCCGGGCATACTCCGGGATCACGCCGACGCGCTGGTAGCCCAGGCCGGCGTACAGGCGCTCAGATGGATCACCCTCCCGCGTGTCAAGCACCAGGGTCGTCCGTCCCAGACGCCCGGCCTCATTCTCGAGCGCCGACATCAACGCCCGGCCGATGCCACGCCGCCGCGCCGCCGGGTCGACCATCAATTTGGCGACCTCTGCTCGATGATCCCCATTGGCGCGCGTCTCAAGCGCCAGCTGGACGCTGCCGACGACCCGCCCATCGCGCTCGGCCGCCCATAGCACGGTCTCGCCGGCCTGTACGGCGCCGGACACGCGTCGCCAGTAGGCCTCGGCAGCGGCGGCAGCGAGCGGCGGCAGAAACCCGATCGAGGCTCCGTCGTCGACGCAGCGCTGCAACAGGCCGCAGAGTTCCGGTTGCCGGGCCGCGACGGCCGCGCCGTCCCAGCGCTGGATCATAACCTCGTCCGGCATCACCCTGAGCGAGTAGAAACGCGTATCCACAGCCATGCGTGGGAAACCCGCCGGCAGGTCCTCGGCCGGGATCAAGCCGAAGCCGTGCTTTTCATAGAAGCGATGCGCCGCGAGAAATCGAGCGGTCGTCCCGAGCGTGATCGAGCGCACGCTGTGCGCCCGCGCCCAGGTCAGCAGCGTCGCCAGCAGACGGCCGGCCACACCGGCGCCGCCGCGATAGTCCGGCGCGACGAACATCTTGCGCAGCGCGCCCTGTCCCAGCGCGAACTCACGCAGCCCAATCGTGCCGACCACCCGGCCGGCCGCCAGCGCGACCCAGAAGTTGCCGGCGCCGATCTGATAGAAACCGGCGATGTCGGCCAGGTCCGGCTGATCGGCGGCCGTGATCGCCAGGCCGTATTCGCTGCGCTGGATGCCCAGGATCAGGTCGATCACGCCAGCCTGGTGTTCTTCGACATGGGGTCGGATCTCGATCGACATTCCACCGGGCATCGTCGGGCGCTCCATCGTCACCGTCCCAGAGGAAGGTGCATGACCACCGCGCTTTGCGGACACGCCCCCTGGAACTCGACCGACTGCTGCACATCGACCGGCGTTTCGGCGCGCATGATCACCGCAAAACCGTAGCGCGGAAAGTAGTCGGCCGCCGTCTCGGTCAGCAGGGTCAGGCCCGCCAATCGAAGCTCACGCGCCCGGGCGATCACGGCATCCGTCAGGCGGCCGCCCAACCCGGCGCCACGGGCCTCGGGCGCCACGACCACCGAGCGCAACAAACCTTGAGCGCCGTGGATCTCCAGGCCGGCGGCCCCGATCAGGCGCGCGGCTCGCCGCGCCACGACGAAGTGGGCCAGGTTCTCGCGCACGCCACTCAGCGGCAGGCCTGCCGACTCCAACAATCGCTCCACCTCCGGCCAATCTCCGGGCTCAGCGGCCATCAGCGATAACGCGGTTTCGGTCATCACATCCTCCTCCCAACCATACAGCACCGAGCATCACGACGCCCGTCAGGGCGAACACCATCCCGGCGCCACCCGATCCGAACACAGGTCCCAGGGCCCAGCCGCTCAGGGCCAGGCCCAGATCGAAGCCCACATAGCACCAACCGGTCGCCAGCCCGGGCGCAGCCGGAAAGCGTTTCACGGCCGCAGCCAGCACCGCCGGATGGAGCATACCGCCGCCGACGCCGATCGCCGCGGCGCCGAACCACCCGGCGAGTCCGCCAGCCCACAGACCCATCATCCCGACGGCCAGGGCTCCGCCGGCCAGGCGCGCGACAGTCGCGAGCGCACGTCGATCCAACCAGCGACCGCCTACCGCGCGTGTCAGCAGGATCGTCACGCCATAGACAGTGAACAGACCTTTGCCACCGCCCGTCGCCAGGAGCGGCGCATACTGCAGAAAAACTCCGAAGCCAAGCCCGATCAACAGCGCCAGAAGCCAGGGCCGCAGCCCGACACCGCGCACGACGGCGTCCAGGTGGTCACGCCGCGCGATCGACCCGTTGCCGGGGGCCGAGCCGTCCATGGGCGCCGTGATCTGGGCACACAGGCCGGCCGCCAGCGCGATGCCACCCAACCCGAGCAGCACGCCGGTCGAGGACACGCTCAGCAGGATCGAGCCGATCAGCGCCGGGACCACTGCCATTGCGGCGTTCGCCGCCATGCCAAAACGCGCCAGCCGTCCGGCCCGTTGCTCCGACTCGCCCAGCCTTGCCACCCAGGCCGTGCCCGCTGTCGTGAACGCGGCATACCCCAGCGCCTGCAACCCACGGAGAAGGATCAGGCCCTCGACCCCCGTCTCCCAGATCATCCCCAGCACGCCAACCGCCAGCGCCACGGCGCCCAGACCCAGGATCCAGCGCGGCGCCAGTCGATCACTCAGCCAACCGGCCAACGGCCGCGCCAGCAACGCCGTGACGCCAAATGCGCCTAACACGGCACTGGTGGCGCCAACGTCGAAGGCCGACCGCCCAAGCACCTCGGCCAGGGGCTGGGTGATCCCGTAAAAGGCGGCAAAGCACAAGAAGGTCGCCACCCACACTCGCCGAAATACCTGGCGTTGTCTCGGAACGATTGGCGTTGTCTCGGTCAGCAACATCTCGGAGATTCTAGGGGAATCTTTTGATCAATCAATACAGTGATTGTTATAATATTCATTGACTTTCTCGATCAATTGATTCGGCCTGGCTTGGTCCTGCCCCACCTGCGGGGCGTTGGGCGAAAGCGTGCACTGCGAGGGCCGGGCGGCGCCGCGACCCTCGCAGCACCCGCTTTCGCCTGTCCGTTCGTGAAAGGGCCGAACAATGACACGCGCACACCCAAAAGGACGATCCATGGACCTCCACCAATTGCTCGTTTTCGACCACATTGCGCGGCTTGGTAGCTACGGTAAGGCGGCGGTCGAACTCGAGCTGGCTCAACCGACCCTGACCGCGCGCATCCAGGCGCTCGAGCGCGCCGTCGGCGGGCGGTTGTTCGTCCGGCACGGGCGGGGCATCATGCTCTCGGATCGAGGCGCCGCGTTCCTGCCCTACGCACGCCGCGCGATCGAGGTGTTGCGCGAAGGCGTCGAGATGGGCGAGCGTGCCGAACAGGGCACCGCCGGGCGCGTGACGCTGGCCGTGCTTGAATCGCTCTCCGGCTATTTCCTCGGACCCGTGATCGCAAAGTTTCGGTCCGAGCACCCCGACGTCGCCGTGGCGGTGCGGGCCGGCAATCACGAGTCGCTGCTGCCGCTGCTGCGGGACGGGATCGCCACGCTGGGCCTGGTGGTCTGGCCGGCCAATGCGCCGCGCGACCTGACGCTTCGTCCGATCCTGACGCTGCGCGAGTCGGTCGTGCTGGTGGCTGCGCCCCGCCACCCGTTGGCGCGCCGAGCCGCGGTCACGACGACCGAGTTGTTGCACAGCGCCAGACCCTTTCTGTGGATGCGTTGGTGGCTGGCGGCGCCGCCGCGGCTGACGCAACTGATGGAGCGCGCGACCGACACGGTGACGGTTCCGTTCGCCACGGCGCGCGAGATGGTGCTGTCCGGCTCAGGCGCGGGGTTCTTTCCGTGGATGCAGGTCGCCGATCTGATCGCCGATGGGCGATTACGGCAGATCAAGGTCCGCGATCTCCCAACCCTCAGCCGTGTCAGCGCGCTCGTCCAGGTCGAGCGGGGCGTCCCGCTCTCCGCCGCCGCCACCGCGCTGGTGGACGGCGTGCGTTCCCGCGCCGAGGCGCTCAAGTTGTTGACCCGGTCGAGCGACGCCCGGCCCAGGACGCGCTGACGGGATCAACGGCATCCGGGCGGGTTCCTTTGCCACGAATCTCGCGATATTCGTGGCCCGAAGGCCGCCACTGACAACTCGTGCTTGACCACCGGCCTGTACCGGCTGCCGCGCTTTCGGCCGCCCTCGCTATAATGGCGACAATGCCCGGTCGAATTTCCCCCGGCGACCTGGTGGGCCGCTTCCGTGTCGAGGCCGAAGTCGGCCGCGGCGGGATGGGCGTGGTTTACCGCGCGATCGATCCAGCGCTCAATCGCCCGGTCGCCTTGAAGCTGCTCGGCCATCACCTCCTGCAGGAGGAAAGCGCGCGCCATCGCTTCCAGCGCGAGGCCGCGGCGATCGCCAACCTCAAACACCCCAACATCGCCATGGTCTACGAGTTCGGCGAATATGACGAGCAGCCCTACATGGCGCTCGAATGGGTCGAGGGCCGGACGTTGATGGAGCTGCTGCGCGAGACCGGGCCGCTGCCGCCGGCCCGTGCGTTTCAACTGGCCACCCAGCTGGCCACCGCCCTCGACGACGCCCATCGCCGCGGCATCGTCCACCGCGATCTCAAGCCGAGCAATATCCTGATCGGCTCCAACGATCACGCCACACTGGTCGACTTCGGGCTGGCCTGGATCGCGGCCGCGCCGGCGTTGACGCAGACCTCGTCGTTTTTTGGCACGCCGCGTTACACGGCCCCTGAACACATCCGCGGCGAATCGGTCGACGGCCGCGCCGATCAGTACAGCCTGGCGATCGTGGTCTACGAGATGTTGACGGGCCAGATCCCGTTCAACGCCGATACGACCGCGTCGCTGCTCCATCATCACCTGTACACGGCGCCGTTGCCCGTGACCGAGATCAAGCCGACCCTGCCGCCCGAGATCGAGGGCGCGCTGATGCGCGCGCTCTCCAAGCACCCCGAGCAGCGCTTCCACACCGCCGGCGATTTCGTCGCAGCCCTGCAGGGACGGCTGGTGTCTGAGACGATTGCGCCGATCCTGACTGCCCCGGCCGAACCTGATCTGGGCGCCACGGCCGGACATCCCCCGGTGCCGCGCAGCGGATCACGCCCGCCCGGGCCGCCATCGAGCGGCCCGGTGGAGCGCGCTCGCTCAGCGCTGGGTCCGTGGGCCTGGCCGCTCGGCGGCATCGCCCTGGGTGTGATCGCCGTGGGAGGATTGGCGGGGCTGCTCAACCTGAGCCAGTGGCTGGGGCCCCGCTCGGAGCCGACCTCCACGCAGCCCGCCGTGCTCGAGACCCAGCTGGCCGGCATGCAGACCCAGGTTGCGGCGCTGGCAACCGCCACACTCCCGCCAGAGCCCACCGAAGCGCCGGCCCCGACCGAGGAGCCGTACGCCACCGCCACCCTCATCCCAACCCCCGTGCCCAATCCGCCCGAGGGCGCCAGCTGGTGGCCGATGGCTCAGGGCGGCCCGCTCCGGAACGGCTTCGTCGGCGGCGACCTGGGCACCCTGCCCCTGGTCGCGCTCGAGCCGCAATGGGAGAAGTACCCCGGCTACGGCATCACCACCGACATCACAATCGCCGATCAGATGATCTTCGCCGGACTGGAGAGCGGCGAGGTCACCGGCCTCGACTGGGAGACCGGTGTGCGGCGCTGGATCAGCGCCGGGCCGGTCGGCGATTCGATCATCAGCGAACCCATGGCCTACTTCGGCGAGGCCGGGCAGGTCGTCATCGTGGAGTACTCAAACGGCGAAGGTGACGACGAGACCCGCGGCATCGCTGCGCTCAACGCCTACTCCGGCGAAGAGGTCTGGCGCCAGGGGCCAGAGAGCTTTGAGGGCAAACTGCTGTACTCCGGTCTGACTGTCGTGTGGAACCAGGTGCTCTTCGCCGTGGTCGAGGACGGCCGGATCTACGGTCTTAATCCGATTGACGGCGCGATCCTCGGGCAGCTCGATCTGTCCGAAGAGACCGATATCTGGCAGCCCGTGGCGGCCGTCGATTGGCGTGCGGTCGTGTCCGGCAGCAATGAGCAGTTGTATGGTCTGGACACCGAAAACGGTGAAGTGGCCTGGAAGGCCGATCTGGCCGGGAGCCCGGCGACGGTGCCCATCATCTGGGCCGACGCAGAAACCTCCATCGTCTTTGTGGGCACCGATACCGGCCGGATCCAGGCCTTCGCGCTATGGGATGGCAGCCCACTGGGTTGGTCGGCGGCGCCGCGGATCGGCCAGGACGATGAATTGCGTGGGCTGGCGACCGACGGCGCACACCTCTTCGCCACCACCCGTGACGGTCAGATCTACGCCTGGGATGTCGCCAGCGGCGAGTACCTGTGGGCCTACAACACCGGGGTCGAGCTCGTGCTGGCACCGTTGACGGACGGTGAGACCGTGGCCGTGCACACCACAGCCGGTGAGATCCTGTTTTTCAATGCCGCGGACGGCACGCAGTACCCGGAGCGCACGTTGACGCCGGGTGGGGGCTGGGGGAGCTCGGCCATCAGCGGGGGGTGGTGGTTCGTGCCCACCTGGGCGCTGGTCGCCTTCGGCCCCGGCGGCACGGAGGGCACGCCATGACGGCCTGGCTCACCGCGCCGGATGGTCGGCGCTGGACACTCGAGCCGGCCCGGTTGGTGATCGGCCGCGAAGCACCGGCCGACATCGTCTACGATCTGCCCCAAATCTCGCGCCAGCATGCCCAGATCACACGGATCGAGCGCGGCTTCTATCTGGGCGACCTTGGAAGCCGCAACGGCACGTTCATCAACGGCGCCCCGGTCGCCGGTGAGGCCCGTCGGCTGCAGGATGGCGACCAGATCGTCATCGCCGGCGTGCTCACATTCCTCTTCCACGATCCTGGCGAAACGGTCGAAGGCCCACGCCTGGGCAAACTCGAGGGCGTGTGGCTCGACCTGACCGCGCGCGCCGTCTGGGTCGATGCCCGCCCGATCGAGCCTGAGCTGTCGGCCGCTCAGTTCACATTGCTGGCCCTGCTCTACGAACGCGTCGGCCAGGTCATCACCCGCGATGAGATCGTGCGCGCCGTCTGGCCGGACGCCGATCCGGCCGGCGTCAGCGAAGAAGCAATCGACGGCCTGATCAAGCGCCTCCGCGCGCGGCTGCGCAGCGCCCAGCCGGGTCGTGAGTACATCGAAGTGCTCCGCGGCCAGGGCCTCAGGCTAAACGCCGGGTGAGGGCGCGGCGCAATCGCCCACTGACCCGATCACCCGCTCAGCCCATTCCTTCAGCGCCCCCCTTAGCGCCCCCTTAGCGCCCCCTTGCAGGACAGCCGGCCGCGGCCGGTGCGCATACAGTGGCTTGACAGCATCGGCGGATCGTCGCTGCCAGGAGCCAGGCCATGTCGCTATTCACGGAACGTCGTCAATTATTGGCGCTTGCGGCTACGGCCGTCGGCGCGACCGTGGTCGCGGGTTGCGCCAAACCGCCCGTCGAGACCAAACCGCTCGAGGTCGAGCCGACCTCGACCTCGGAGGCCACCGGGCGTCCGTCCGCCAACACCCCGGCGCCCGCTCCGACCGTCGCCGCTCCGCCACTGGCCGAGGCCAGCCCGGTGACCGGCGACGTGCCGCTGGGCGTGCTGGTGTTCAACCGGCTGGCCTTTGGCCCCCGCCCGACCGATCTTGAGCACTTCGCGGCCTTGCCGGGCGCCGGTCCGCGCGAACAACTGGCGGCCTGGCTCGACGAGCAACTCGACCCAACCCTGGACGACGCCGAGCTCGAGGGCCTGCTCGCCGCGAACAACCTGACCACACTGACCAAGACCCCGAAGCAGATCTGGGAAGAGCACGTCAACTACGATCCCGACAATGACGAGGCCTGGAAGATCTACGCCCAGCCGGGCAGCGAAGCGCGTCTGGCGGCGTACCTCCGCGTCGTGCACAGCCGGCGCCAGCTGTTCGAGGTGCTGGTCGACTTCTGGCACAACCACTTCAACGTCTATGGGCCGCACGATCAGGCCCTGCCCTACTTTGGCCTGTACGACCGCGACGCGATCCGGGCCCACACGCTCGGCAACTTCGGCGCGATGCTGAGCGCCGTGGCCCGCCACCCGGCCATGTTGTATTACCTCGATCAGTACACCAGCCAGGCGCCCCGCCCGAACGAAAACTTCGCGCGTGAACTGCTCGAGCTGCACACGCTCGGGGCCATGAACTACCTCGGTGTGAAGGATCCGACCACGATCGACGGCTTTCGCGAGGGCGAGGTCGGCGGCTACGTCGATAACGACGTGTACGAGGCCGCGCGCGCGTTCTCGGGCTGGCGGGTCGGTGACAACACCGAGGGCTGGGAGGGCGAGCATGTGCCCGCCAACGGCGAGTTCTACTACCACGCCGAATGGCATGACCGCTTCAACAAGATCTTCCTCGGCCGCATCCTGGCGGCTGATCAGGCCGACCTGGCCGACGGCGAGCAGGTGCTGGATCTCCTGGCCCGCCATCCCGGCACGGCGCGGCACATCGCGACCAAGCTGGCGCGCCGGCTGATCGCCGACGATCCGCCCGAAGAGGCCGTGACGGCCGGGGCTGAGGCCTTCCTGGCACACCTCGATGCGCCCGACCAGCTCGCGCAGGTGGTGCGAGCCATCGTGTTGACCGACGCCTTCCTGACGTCGTGGGGCGGCAAGATCAAGCGGCCGCTCGAGACTGCCTTCAGCGCCGTCCGCGCGCTCGACGCCCGGCTTGAACGGCCGACCGACGATCTCACCTGGATGCTCAGTCGCATGGGCCAGCCGATGTTCGAGCACATCGCGCCCAACGGCTACGCCGACGTGCGCGCAGCCTGGTCGAGCACGGTCTCGGTGCTCACGCGCTGGCAGTTCACGGCCATGCTGGCGCACGGCTGGATCACCGAGTGGAATGAGAAGGATCCTGATAACAGTCGACCGCTCTTCACGTTCGATCTAATCGGGCCGTCGCCCGAGTCGCGCACGCCCCGCGCGTTGGCCGAGGCCTGGCCGACGCGATTGCTCGGCCGGCCGTTGCAAGACGCCGAGGTCGCTCAAGACCTCGCGCGCTTCGTGGCCGGCGAGTACTACGGGCTCGACGATCCCATCCTGGATGACGAGTACCTGCTCTGGCGTCTGCCCGGGATGATCAACCTGGTGTTCATGTCGCCGGACTTTCTGCTGCGCTGAGGGGGCGGCCTGATCGGGCCCCAACACCTGACGGTTTTAGGAGATCCCTTCCATGTCCCGAATCACTCGACGAAACTTTCTGACGGGCTGCTCGGCCGCGATCGCGGCGATGGCCGGCGCGCGGATCACACGTCTGGCGTTTGCCGCGCCGGCCGGCGCGCCCGTCGGCGCTTCAGAGCGCACGCTGGTCGTGCTGTTCCTGCGCGGCGGCTGGGATGCGCTGAACGTCGTTGTGCCGATCGGTGACGATCGCAAGCACTACGTCCGCGCGCGGCCCTCGTTGGCATTGCCGGAGCGCGGCGAGAACGCGGCCCTGCCGCTCGATGACCGCTTCGGCCTGCATCCGAGCCTCGCGCCGCTCCACGAGCTCTATCAGGACGGCGCCTTCGCGATCGTGCACGCGACCGGCCTGGCGCACGAGACCCGCAGCCATTTCGACGCGATGGAGTACATGGAGCTCGGCACACCCGGCTTGAAGACCACCCGTGAGGGCTGGATCGCACGCCACTTGCTGGCCACCGGCGTCAGCGGCGACGCCCTGCTCGCACCGGCCCTGGCCATCGGGTCCGCGCCGACCTCGCTGCGCGATGCGCCGCAGGCCGTCGCCGTCGAGAACCTCGATGACTTCAAGTTGTGGGGCGACGAGTCGTTCTTCGAGGAGCAGCGGCGCGTGCTCAATCGTTTGTACACGGGCGAGACCTGGGCCCACGCGGCCGGGGCGCAGACCCTGCGCGCGCTCGACGGCATGAGCCGCATCCTCGACGACGGCTACGAGACAACCGCCGGCGTGGAGTACCCGGGCAGCGGGCTTGGCAATCAACTCTCGACGCTCGCCCGGCTGATCAAGTCCGACGCGGGCCTGCAGGTGGCGACGCTCGACTACGGCGGCTGGGACACACACGACTATCAGGGCGATCAGGGCACCGGCCAGTTCGGGTCGCAACTGGAGGACCTCGGTCGAAGCCTGGCGGCCTTCCACGAGGACCTGGGCAACAGGGCCGCCGACGTGACCGTAATGGTCATGAGCGAGTTCGGCCGGCGGCTCGAACAGAACAGCAGCCAGGGCACCGATCACGGACACGGATCCGCGCTCTTCCTGTTGGGCGGCGGCATCAACGGCGGCCAGGTCTACGGCGATTGGCCGGGGCTCAGCCACGAGCAACTCTTCGATCAGGCCGACCTGGCGATCACGACCGACTATCGCCAGGTTGTCAGCGAGGTGCTGGTCAACCGCCTCGGCAACCCGGATCCGTCTTTCGTCTTCCCGGGCTTCACGCCAGGCGCAGCGCTTGGCATCGTGCAGGGGTGATGGGTGATGAGGAGGGAGGAGAGAGGAGGGAGGAGCGCACGCTACCTCGCTCTTCCCTCCTCCCTCCTCTCTCCTCCCGAAAGCGGTATGATGAACGTATGTGCGGACGCTTCACCCTGGCCGTCGACCCGGCTGACCTGATCGACGCCTTCGGCCTTGACCCCGACGCCTCGCCCGATCTGGCGCTGCTCCACCCGCGTTACAACATCGCACCCACCCAGGCCGTGGCCGTGATCCCGAATACCGGGCCGCGCCACGTCGAAGTGATGCGCTGGGGCCTGATCCCGAGCTGGGCCAAAGACCCCAAGATCGGCAACACCCTGATCAACGCACGCGGCGAGACCGTGGCCGAGAAGCCGTCGTTTCGGTCGGCCTTCAAGCGCCGCCGTTGCCTGATCCCGAGCACCGGGTTCTATGAATGGAAGAAGGAAACCGGCGGCGGCAAGACGCCCTACTTCATCCAGATGGCAGACGAGAAGCCCTTCGCGTTCGCCGGGCTGTGGGAGGTCTGGCGCCCGGCTGACGGCTCCGAGCTACCGTCGTGCACGATCGTCACGACCACGCCAAACGATGTGATGGCGCCGCTCCACGACCGCATGCCCGTGATCGTCCCGCCCGAGCACTACGCCACCTGGCTGGCCGAGGGTGAGCTCCCGGCGCCCGAGCTGCTCAGCCTGATCCAGCCGTATGTCGGTGCCATGAAGGCCCGCCCGGTATCCACCCGCGTCAACAGCCCGCGCTTCGACGATCCGACGTTGCTCGATTGACGGTGCGCGCCCCTTTCGCTCAGGACCCTTACGTGACTGAACCTTTTGACGCCTACATCGTCGCCGCGATCCGCTGGGCCGAAGCGCGGATCGGATCGCGCGACTACGCCCTGCGCTGTCTGGCTTTCGTCGAGGATGCCTACGAACAGGCCAATCGAATCGAGCTCTTCGGCGGGAGCAGCGCGACCGAGTCGGCGCTGGAATACGGCGCCAGCGCGAATGTGGCCCTCGAGCCGCCGCCGGGAGCCTTCGTTTTCTATGCCTGCGCCGGGCTGATCGACGGGCAGCCGCACGATTGGGGCCACGTCGGGCTGTGCTGTGGCGACGGTCAGGTGCTGCACGCCTGGGATCAGGTGCGGCGCGACGACTACCGCGTTGTCGAAACGCTAACCCCCGCCCCGACCTGGGAGGCGCCGCGCTTCATCGGCTGGTCGCCGGTCGAGCGCGTACTGGCGGGCTACCGGCCCCGGATCTGGTCGGCAGGTGCGCAAGCCTGATCCTCTGCTATCATCCCCGCCCATGGCACGCTTTTCGCCCCAACGCCTACTTCTGACCGTCCTGGCTGCCGGCCTGCAGGCAGCCTGTGCGCCGGCACAGATCACGGTGACGCCGATCACGCCGCAGGTGGCGACGCCGTTTGCGATCGAGCCGCTGGCGACCGACACGGCCGCGCCATCACCGACCGCTTCGGAGGACCCGACCCGGATCGCGCAGTTGACGGCCGTAACTGCCACGCTCGGGCCGACCGATACCCCGGCCCCGACGGCGACGCCCGACGTCTCGCCGACGTCGATCATCGCCCTGCCCCCGACCGACACGTCGACCCCCCTGCCCACGGCGACCGTGACGCAGACGCCGACGCGCACGACCACGCCGACGCGCACCCCATTCGGCGGCCCAACGGCTGCCGGTGGCAATCGTACGACGACACCCGGCGCAGGCACCGCGACGCAGCCGGCTGTGGCCGGCACGGCGCCCAAGCCGCTGCCGTCCGGGGTCCTGCTCACGCGTGATTATGAAGTCTCAAACGAGGGCGGCGAGGTTATCGGCACACCCGGCGACATGCGCGATGCGCGTGAACTGACCTGGGCCAGCCTGCGCGGCGAAGGCGGCGCCTGGGTGTTGACGCTGCAGGAGACGCGGCGCGTGGCCGGCCTGCGCCTCTTTGCGCAACGTGACGGCGCGACCGAGACCACGGTGGCCCTGACCCGGATCGAGGTCAGCGTCGATGGCACGACCTGGGAGGACGCCTTTGTGCCTTCTGGAAAGTGTGGCACGGTCGCGAACTGCCTGTCGCTCACGCCGCAGTCGTATCAGGAGATCGGCTTCACGCCGGTCGAGGCTCGCTACGTGCGCCTGAGGAGCGGCCCCACCCGGTTCGCCTTCGGCGAGATCGAAGTCGCCATCGCGCCCTGAGGATCGGTCGACGATTGGCGGAAACCCAGACGGGGGCCGGCAGTGTGCCGGCCCCCGTTGCGTTCAGGGCAGAGGATCCACGCGCTTACGAACTGGACGTCGGCGCCGTCGTGGTCGGCGTGGCGGGCACGGTGGGGTCGGTCTGCGTATCGGGGCCGTGATGGCGATCCGGCCTGACCCGGTCGGTCGGGAGCGTCGTCGTCATCCAGCCGGGCGCCGCGGCATCGAACGCCGCCAGCCGGGCATCGGCCTGCGCCTGCGTCAGCGTGCCGGCCGCGACAGCCTCGCTCAGCGCCGTCGCATAGGTCTCACGCGCCGCCGCGATCACAGCCGCGGCGGTCTTGCCCTCGGCTTCCGCGATCTGAGTCAGCGTCTGGCCGCTCTGCAGCGCGGTGCGCACGTCGGCCTCGGTCAGGCCGGTCACGCTTACGGTCGCCGCGATCAGGCTTTGCGCGCGGCCGCCGCGGACGCCGTCGCCCCGGCCCAGGCCGTCGCCGCGACCACCGTCGCCGCGACCACCGCGCTGCCCGAGGGTGGTGCTGTTCATCTGCGCGGACGCCGTGGCATCGAAGTCCGCCAGCTTGGCATCGGCCTCGGCCTGGGTCAGCTTCCCATCGGTGACGGACTGGCTCAGCCTGTCCGTGAGCGCCGTGCGCGCCGCCGCGATCACAGCCGCTTCGGTCTTACCGTTCGCCTCCGCGATCTGAGTCAGCGTCTGGCCGCTCTGCAGCGCGGTGCGCACGTCGGCCTCGGTCAGACCGGTCACGCTCACGGTCGCCGCGACCAGGCCGTGCGTGCGGCCGCCGCCGTGGTTGAGAACGGATCCGGTGACGACGGCCACCGTGGTGGTGGTCGTCTGGGCATTGGCCAGCGTCGGGGCAAAGGCCAGGGTCAGCGCCAGGGCGCCGCCCACCGCCAGACCGAAAGCTGTTTTCGTTTTCATCATTCGAGTTTCTCCAAAACCGATCGGAGCGTGCTTTGCTTGGCCTCCGCTCCGATCCGATAAGTTGTTGTCAAACCTGGTCACGTGATTGTGGGTGATGGCGGTGACTTGTGTAAGCGGCTCTCACCTCCCTTCCGCTTGGATTTTGACCAGCGTGGGCGGCTGTCGTCGCCCACGCTCGCACTGTCGTCAGGCCGTCGGTTGAGCCGGGGGCGCGGGCGGCGCCACGGCCGATGTCGGCCGGCGCAGCTTGCTGCTCAGGAACCGCCAGGCCGTGCCGATCCCGGCCACGATCAGGGTGATGACCGCGATCACACCCAGGTTCTTGAGGACCTCGGTCAACCCGCCCAGGCCGCCGGCCTCATGACTGCCCTCGCGCCGGGCGCCGCGCTCGCCGCCGAAGTCCGGCGGGGCCTCGCCCGCGAACGCTCCGCCGGTGGAGGGCGTGAAGGCCTCGCCCGCCTGGCCGCGTTCCGGTCGCTGGCCGCCTTCAAATATCTCGCCGCGCCCCGGGCCGGAGGCCAACAGCGTGTTGCCGCCGTACTGCACGTAGGCAAAAGCGCCGCCGATGACGACCAGACTGGCCGCCAGGATGAGGCCGATTCGCACCAGCGTTTTCATTGCTTCACCTCACTCTTGAGCGCCACGGCAGCGGGCGCGCCGGCGGTTGGGCGGAACAGACCCGACACGGGTTGCCAGACAAAGCGCTTGAGCGCGTTGACGATCCAGCGCCAGTGCAGGGCCACATGCAGACCCGTCAAAAAGACGCTCCAGTCGGCCGTGAGCCGATGCAAGAACTCCCAGCTGCGCCCACCCTCGATCGTCAGCCCGAGCAAGGGCAAAGCTTCACGCGAGATCATCAGGCCGGAGAAGATCACGACCGTCATGTCGATAAAGAGCAGCACGTTCAGGATCAGGTTGAGCCGCGTGGCCCAGGGTAGTCGGCTGACGATCCGCTTGAACGCGTTGACGGTCCAGGCCCAGTGCAGCAGCAGGTGCAGCACGATCGCGGCCCAGAAGGCGATGCTCAGCCATTCGTGGATCGCCAGGCCCGTGAAGTTCGGCGCCAGTGCCAGCAACACCGTTATCAAGAGCACGATGTCGATCCAGAAATTGTTCCGGGTCGGGTTTCCCGCCCGGGTTCGTTTGGTTCCCACAGTCATAGACTCTCCTGATAGTCGCGCCGGATCTCGCCCGGCGTTCGGGTCGAATGTGGGGCGATCGTATCGACGGGGTGTTTAGATCTGGCTCAGACGATGTAAGAATCGGCTAAAGGGCGCAGCTTTGTGACCTTTCCAGGGTGTTTCCTGGCGGAGACCGAGCTGGATTCGCGATAAAGATGCTATGTTCAAGCCCCGCCCGGGCAGCACCCACCTGCGCTCAACCTATTGACGTTTGATGGAAACGCTAAATCAAATCTGAATGCGTCGCGACTATCGTGGACGGAATAGAGGCGTCGTGGAGCGGGAGCGGCCCGCAAAGACACGCCCAAGCGGGACGAGTAGAATGCTGGATGTGACCAAACGAATCCTCGTAGTCGATGACAAAGCCAACGTGCGGCAGCTGTTGAGCGAGTACTTGAACGGCCAGGGCTATCAGGTCGAGACGGCCGTCAACGGCCGCGAGGCGCTGTACGCAGCGCGCCACCTGATGCCCGACGTGATCCTACTCGACATCATGATGCCCGAGATGGATGGCTACGCCTTCCTCAAGGAGTATCGGCGTGAGCGCACCGTGCCCGTGATCATCATCACGGCGCGCGAGGAAGAGACGGATACGGTGCTCGGACTAGAGCTCGGCGCCGACGACTACGTGATCAAGCCCTTCCGCATGCGGGAGCTGGCCGCCCGGATCCGCGCGGTGCTGCGCCGCAGCGACCCGGCCGACCCCACCACCAAAGCGCCCCTGCGCGGCGGCGACATCGTGCTCGACGAGGCCACCCACACAGTCACGGTCCGCGAGGCGCCGGTCAACCTGACCCCGACCGAGTTCAACCTGCTGCGTCTGCTGATGGCGGCGCCCGGGCAGGTGCTCACCCGCCAACAGCTGGCCGACCGGCTCTCCGAGAACGGCTTCGACGGGCTCGAGCGCACGCTCAACGTACACGTGCGCAACCTGCGCATCAAGGTCGAGCCCGACCCCGACAACCCCAGCCACATCGAAACGGTTTTCGGCGTCGGCTATCGGTTCGCCTCGCCGGAGCGCTAAGCCATGTGGAGTTCGCTCGCCCGCAAATTCACGGTCGCCTTCGTGTTCGTGGCCATCACAGTCGCCGTGTTGGTGGCCGTGATCGTGCGCTTCTCCAACGCCAGCGATTTCGATCGGCTGGTCATCGAAAAGGCGCGCAGCCAGTTCAGCGAAGCCGCCTTGACGTACTACCAGACCAACGGCTCCTGGGATGGCATCACCCTCGAGCAACTCGCGCTCTGGCGCGGCGATTTCCCACGCCCGCCGGACGAGGGCGGCAAGCCCGGCGAAGGCCCGGATCGGCGGGTGCTGTTCGGCATCGCCGACGCGGCCGGCGTCATCGTATTGCCGATGCAGGGTAATTACCCGGTCGGGACCCAGGTCTCGGCCGCCGAATTGGCCAAGGGCCTGGCCGTCGAGGTCGACGGCGCCGTGGTCGGCACGATCCTGACGGCGCCGCAGCGGCCGGGGCTCTCGCCCGAGGAGAGCGCCTTCCTCCAGCGCACCGACAACGCCCTGCTGGTGGCCTCAGGCGGCGCCGTGCTGGTCGCCCTGGTGATGGGCTGGCTGCTGACCCGCACACTCACCCGCCCGCTCAACGCCCTGACCGCGGCCACGCACCGGATGGCCGAGGGTGAGCTGGGCGGCGAGGTGGCCGTGACCTCGAAGGACGAGATCGGCAATCTCGCCAAGGCCTTCAACAACATGAGCCGCGCGCTGGCGCGCTCGAACAACGCCCGCCGGCAGATGACGGCCGACGTCGCACACGAGCTCCGCACGCCCCTGACCGTGATCAGCGGCTACATCGAATCGATGCGCGACGGCGACCTCGCGCCGACCACCGAGCGCCTCGACGTGATCTACAGCGAGATCGACCGCCTGCAGCATCTAGTCGGCGATCTGCGCGTGCTCTCTCAGGCCGATGCCGGGGAACTCAAGCTGAACCTGCAGCCGATCGACGGCCACGACCTGCTGCGCCAAGCAGCCGCCGCGTTCAGCCACCAGGCCTCGCAGAACGGCGTGGCACTGGAGCTCGACACCTCGGTGCCGGTGCCCTCGATCCGCCTGGACGAGATCCGCATGGCTCAGGTCTTCGCCAACCTGCTCAGCAATGCGCTGCGCCACACGCCTCGCGGCGGCACGATCACGCTGCGCACGAGCTATGGTCAGGGCCGGGTGAATTTCATGGTGCAGGACACGGGTGAGGGCATCGCGCCCGAGGACCTGCCGTACATCTTTGATCGCCTGTACCGCGCTGACAAATCGCGGACCGAGATGCACGGCGAGGGCACCGGCCTGGGTCTGGCGATCGTGCGCGCCATCGTGGAGGCCCACGGCGGCACGATCGCGGCGGCCTCCACGCTCGGCGCAGGCACGACGATCACGCTCTCGATCCCGGAGCAGCAACCCGGGCCCGACACGCAGCCGATGGTCCGTGCGATCAGACCGACCCTGAGCTGAGCGCGCCGGCCAGCGATGACGGTTTAGACCAGCCGAGGCATTAGAGGCGAAAAGCAGGGCACGGCGTGGGTCGCTGGGGGCTAAAGCCCGGCCGCCTCGATGACGCATTGCTCGATTGTAAACAGCGCGCCCTCAGCCTGGAGGCGCTCAAACGCCTCGTCTCCCAATTGGAGGTGCAAGGCGCTGATCACCCGGTTGAGTAGTTCGAGCCGATATCCCGGCAAGGGTGCGCCGATGGCTCGGCGTAAGTGGCTGGCAGCACCAACCAGGTGCATGGCTGTTTCAGGACAGGCCCGCGCCACGGCGACGTCGGCCAGCCGTTCAAAGCACTCGACGAGACCCTCCTGCGCGCCAATCGCGGAGAAGTGTCGAACGCATTCGTTCAAGAGCCTGGCAGCCCCATCCACATCGCCGCGCGCGAGCGCCACCGAACCGAGCGCCGTGCGTGCGGTCGACGCGCCGACCGCGTCGTCGAGCGACTCGCACATCCGGCGAGTCTGTTGCAACAACACCTCGGCGGCGTCGACGTTCCCCCGCTCCAGGGCCAGGCCACCCAATGCGTTGAGAGCCGTGGTCTCGGTGTACGGGTCGCCGATCGTCTGCGCCAGAGCCCGGCTGCGCTCGAAGCACGCCTCGGCCTCGTTCAAGTCTCGGGCCTCAAGCGCGATCGTCCCCAGCCCCAGGCTGATCGTCGCCACTCCGGCGGGATCGCCCAACTCCTGATAGACGCGCAGGCACTCCTCGAACGGCCCGCTGGCGCGCGCGTTGTCTCCGCATTGAACCGCCAGATTGCCCAGGTTATGGAGCGCGACGGTCGTGCCGATCCGATCACCGAGCTGGCGGTAGAGCGTCAGGCTCTCCTGGTACACGGCCTCAGCGGAGGCCACCTCGTTGTTGTAAGCGTGCACAATGCCGCGATGAGCCAGCGCCAGCGCAAGCCCCAGGCGATCGTCTAATTCGCGTTTCGGCCGGATGGCGCGATCGATGCACTCAGCCGCGCGGGGCAGGTCGCCCAGACGCCACAGGATGAGACCGAGGCCGTCCATACCGCGGGACCACGCGACCGCGATATCGCCAACGGGCTCGATCCGTTCGAGGAACCATTCGAGCCAGGATTGGCCTTCGCGCGCCAGCCCAAAGCGAGCCCAGTAATACCAGAGGCAACTCGCCAGACGAAGGCCATGCGACTCAAGTCCGTGGTCTCGCGCAAAGGTCAATGCCGCGACGAGGTTATCGTGCTCGCTCGAGAAGGTCGGCGCCCAGGATTCGCGCCGCACCTCCAGGGCTTGCTCACGCTGCTCGGCGCCATCTGCGAAGTGCACAAGATGGCGTTCACGGGTCGCCAACTCCTCGCCGGCTTCTGCCAGTTTCTCCAGGCCGAACTGACGCACCAACTCATGCAAGGTGTAGCGTCCGTCCGGACCCAGCCGCACCAGCGATTTGTCAACGAGGCTGCCCAACCCG